>NZ_JBGNFV010000001.1:3358233-3664850 GCF_041449215.1 Roseivirga sp. BDSF3-8
CATCTCCCTCAAAGCTGCAATTATCAAATGTAATGCATTCAAGACATAACAAGTTTATGATTTTAATTTCTTTTTGGAACGTTACGTTTTTGAAAGATATGCTTTTAGGCCCCCTTATCGAAGAATTAATAATATTAAATGATATGTTTTTATTTATTATGGTATAGGGTCTTTTTAGCACTTCTCTTCTGAATTCTTTTTTAGTTATCGGTGTGCGTTTTTTTTTACTAATCTTATTGATCATTGTATTATAGTTTTTGTGTTTGAAACGTGGACAAGAGTGGAGGCTGTGCTATCTAGACGCGACCCCTTTCCAGAATTTGGTAGAAGATAACGATCTTTTGTGAAACGTACAGCATTCTGCTAGTTACCTCCCCTAATTGAATGAAACCTTTGGTTTCAAATCAATCTGTCCCCTGCCTGCCCGCAGGAGCTGGGCTTGCATCCAATGGAATTTAAGGTTGTGCAGCTCAGATATAGCCTGCTTACTAGATGGCAGGGAGCTTTTCAATGAGCGTCGTACTACCTGTCAATTGCAGCTCTTCTTAGCCCCCTAAATAACTGGACAATGAATTCTACAAGTTAACTTTACTAACTTGTATCTCAAATGAAACGAAGACACTGGACCGCTGAACAGAAGCTTCAGATTCTTTTAGAAGCAGAAAAGGAAGGCATTACAGCCACCATCCGCAAGCACGGTATCTATAGCAATACTTTCTATCAATGGAAGGAAAAGTATGATACTGGTGGCATAGATGCCCTAGCCAGCAAGCATTATAAAGTAGACCCTGAGCTTAAGCGCTTGCAAAAGGAAAACCAGCAGTTAAAAGAGATGCTGGCTGAAAAAGAACTGGCCCTGCGCATTAAAGAAGAGCTTTTAAAAAAAAGCACTGCCAAAAAGCGTACAGGCTCATGATTGCTCAAAAGTATATTAACCTGGGTTATGCTACATATAAAGTGCTGCCTTTATGTGGCCTGAGTAGAAGCTCTTATTACTATCAATCCAAGACAGGCAAGAGAGGGCGTAAAGTAAGCCAACATACCCTGAGCTATGATGGTATTCTTTACAGCAATGCCTATGTGCTGGAGCGGATCGAATGGCTCTTAAGCCAGGAGTTTATTGATTATGGTTATGAGAAGGTAGCGGCCTGGTTGAAAAACACCGAAAGGCTCGTTATCAACGAGAAAAAAGTTTATCGGCTCATGAAGCAGGCTCGCTTGCTCAGTCAGCGCATTAGGCGCAACAAACGTGGCAAACGCATTGCTCAGGATCTTCTTCCTAGCCCGGAAGCAGCTTTTCAATGCCTGCAGACCGATATCAAGTATATCTATATTCACGGTCAGCATCGTAATGCGCTGCTAATTACCGTATTGGATGTATACTCCCGGGGAGTATTAGGCTACAGGTTGGCCTGGAGCGTGACCAAGCACCAGGTGATCGAACTAATGAAAGAAATACTTTACCATTACCAGTTACCTGAAAAAGCAACCTTACGAACCGATAACGGTAGTCAGTTTGAGGCAGGGCTGTTTCGGGAATACCTAAAGGAAATGGCCATCGAGCATGAGTTCACGCATGTAGCTACACCGCAGGAGAACTGCTATATTGAGTCCTTTCATTCCATCATAGAAAGCGCCGTATGCTCAAAATATGAGTTCGAGGACCTGCAGGAAGCAAAGGAGACCTTCAATCGCTTTATGAACTTTTACAACCACGAGCGTCTACATGGCAGCCTTGGAAAACAAGCGCCCAGTCAGTTCCTTAAAAGAACAAACAGCGCCAAGAAACTACGTAACTTGCCACTGGAACAGACAACAGATGGTAAGCTAAAACTAACAACTCAACTTGTAGAATCTTAGTCCTATTTTTAAGGGGTTAGGACAAGCTAAGCCCACAATAGCACGCCCAACACCCATCTATTTCCCCTCCTACGATAGTAGGCAGGGGACCGGATAAAAAACGCTTTAGCGTATTTTTATCCAGGGGTGGTCCCGAGCACTACAGCCACTAAAACTACCTACCTCTGCACTACTTCAATCCATGCCGGGTACAGAGGGTCTAATCAATCTAAACTAACGGAAGTCGCCTCTAAATTGATTAATAGAAATATCTGTACAAAAATCATCCCTTTATCAACAATATACAGGAGTTAGGCCGGTTTATTAGGAATTGCTATTTCAGTTTATTAGCCTGCATACAGTAATTAACTATGTTAAATTAAACTAAACTATGAAAAAGACCCTATTTGCTATCGCCCTGTTGGGTATGATGACCACTCTTTCTTTCACTACCAGTGCTACGGACAAAGCAGAGGTGGCCGAGACTACCTACGCCGTTAATGAGATTTCGGGTAAATACATCGGCTTTCACGCCGGTCAGTATAGTTTCATGAACATGAGCACCAGCACGGTAGAGAGCGTGTACGGCGGCGGCGGTACGTATAACTTCATCGTGGGAAACTGCTACATAGTAAGCTACTATGAGAACTGTGATGTGGATAACAACTGGCCCGGTTTGTGCGAAAATACCATTACGCGCTATAAGCAAACTAGCTGTAAATAAACCAGCCTCCATAACTCCCCCGGCAGGTATAAGAAAATACCCGGCCGCTATGGGGAGGATATAATAAAAACCCCCTGCTTCTGATAAGGAGCAGGGGGTTTATTTTTATAGGTAGCAACGCTCGGCTCAAGCCTCACTAGCCGCCCACGCTCTCTTCTACCAGCGCAATCTCTTCCGGCGTCAGGTCGTAGAGTTGGTAGACGAGTTGGTCGATTTGCTTTTCCAGAGAAATGGTTTTTTCTCCAATTTCTTTTTTAGTATGAATATTATCTACCAATTCAATTATCCTAGAATTAATGTCTTTCTCTGGTTCTTCGATTGGAATAGTAGAAAGGTAAGTTTTTGAAAGGTTGACAGTTAGGTTCGATTCATTTGTGAATTGTGTTGTATAAAACCAATTAATCAGTGCAGAATTAATGACCGCTAGTATGAATTTAGCATTAAATGTGTTTTCGCTTTTTAATATAATATTATTTATAGATTCTTTGGTATATCTTTTCTGGTTATCTAAAGCTGCTTTCAAGGGCCTTTTGCCTCCAGTAATTCTTTGGATCAATATTTTCTCCGGTGCTTCAAAAACTTCCTTAGTTCTTGGTCTATGTAATAGGCTAGGATTATAATTAATCCATTGGGCTACAGGTTCAATAAAATATTTGCCAATTTCTCTACCTTCTAAAAAGGGTTTATAACCTGGAAGCGGCTTGTTTGATACTACCTGGCCTTTGTTTCCTGAAATAACAACACCAAATATAATTTCAGTAGTGATATCCCCAAGTGTAGTATTATTATTTTTTATTTTATTTAATAAATCTAAGGACTTCGGTTTCAGGTTAGTGGCTATTACAAAATTATTATCAGCAATTTGCTTCGTGTTAATGAAATTTTCAGAATCTTGTTTAAGGATCTTTATTTCGTAATTTTTAATTTTTCTTTTAATGGCAATTAATACAATTGCAGTCGTCACTGCATCCTCGAATACATTATCCCCAAAATCATAAATTATAGTTGCTTGAAATTCTCTGATATAAAATTTTCGAGCCAGGCTATATGAGGTGACACGTAAAAAGGTATTAGGGATTATAAAACCAAAATCTCCATTTGATTTGAGTATTTGATTGCCTTTTTCTATAAATAATGCAAATAAATTTATTTTGCCTGATCCAGTTTCATATTGATCCTTGTATAATGATTTCTCGCTTTTGGTTATTCCAGAATTTCCGCCAAAGACATAAGGCGGGTTACCGATCACACAGTCAAAGCCTATAAAATCCCCCTCATCATTGAGCACTTCCGGAAACTCGAAGCGCCATTCGAAGGCATTTTCGTAGAGCTTATTCGTTTTTATCTCTTCTATCTCCTGGTCCAGTCGCTGTAGCTGCTCCGTTAGCTTCTTGGTTTGGGCTTTCCGCTTTTTGGCTTCCGCTTTGCTCAGGCCGAAGAGGTCAGTTTGGGTGGTGAGCAGCACCAGTTCGCCCTGCAGCTTATTGCGGCGCAGTATTTTGGGGTCGCGCTTGCTTATCTCCGTGCGGAAGTCGCCTTTTATCTCCTCTATCAGGCGTTCCATTTCGCGCTTCTCCTCCTTCGTCTTCGCGCTACGGTAGGCCGCCACCGCCACGCGGTAGCTGTCTATACTGAATTTCTTCTTTTTCAGCGTTTTGCTCAGGTCCTCATCCAGCGCAAAGCGGCTTACCAGCGAGTTGCCGCACTTGATGTTAATGTCAATGTTCGGGAGCGTCTCCAGCTCCTTGTAGCCGCTGTCGGGGGTGTAGTAGGCATTTTTCAGTAGCTCTATCCAGAGGCGCAGGCGGCAGATCTTCACCGAGTTGGGGTTGATGTCCACGCCGAAGAGGCAGTTTTCGATGAGCTTCTCCTTTTCATGAAAGAGGGCCTCCTGCACGCGCTGGCTTTCGCGCTGCCCCGGCCGGTAGCTAAAGAACTCCTCGTGGCCGGTGCTGATGATCAGTTCATCGTTTACCACCTGCACCTCGTAGTCGCGCAGCGTACGGCCCTCGCGGTCCAGCAGGATCCTGAGTTCGCTCTTGATGGCGATAAGCTCATTGAGGGCAGAGACGAGGAAGTGCCCGGAACCCACCGCCGGGTCGCAGATCCGCATGCTGTCTATCAGGGCATTCGCTTCCTGCTTTTTGTCACGATCGATCAGCTCATACAATTTTTGGATATTTTCGACCGGCTTGCCCAGGTGCTGGCTAAAGCGCTGGCACACGGCGCGGCGCAGCGTCTCGCGGCACATGTACATGGTAATGAAGCCGGGCGTAAAGAAGGAGCCTTCTTTGTAGCCGTTGATCTTCTCGAAGATGAGGCCCAGCACGCTGGCATTGATCAGGGGCTTGTTCTGCTCCTGTATTTCCTCGCCCGCATTGTCGCTGCTAAAGTCGTAGGCATCCAGGAAAGCCAGCAGGTAGTGCAGCGTGGGCATGGTGCCGCTGCGGGTTTTGCCCTTGTGGTCGCGCAGTACCGTTTTGGAGAGCAGGGGCAGCTCCTCGCCATCGCTGAGGCTGCTGACCATGAATACGTCGTGTTCCAGTGCCGAGGGCTCGAATAGGGAGCTGTTCAGGTAAGGCACATGGCCGAAGGTGTCCTGCATCCGTTGGCTGCGCTCGGCGGGGCGCTTGGCCAGCACCTGGAAGAAGAGGGCCTCCATGGCGTCCCATGAGGCCACCTTTCCGGCGTTGAGAAAGCTTTGGTCGCCGCTACCGCGCGCATGGCGGTGGTGGGCCTGTAGCTGGGCCTCCAGCAGCTTCATAAAGAGCACGCGGTTTACCCAGTAATACAGAGCTCCAGGGCCACGCCAAAGAGGCGCTCGGGGCGGGTGTCGCCGTAGCTGGCGGCATTTTCCACCTTCTCGAGCTTATCGTACATATCTATCCGCTCTATGGCCTGCTCCAGCAGGGAGGCCGGGTCGGGCTTGGCCTTGCGGCGGATGAGCTTGCGGCCCTTGTCCTTTACCTCTTCCAGCCCGATGATATGGAGCAGCTCGGTATAAAAGCGGCGGTCGAGCGTATTAAAGTCATTGGCAAAGGGCAGCTTCAGCAGGTGCTGGGGGCTCAGGAGCTTGAGCAGGGGCCCCAGTTTGGTATCGTCTTTTTTGCTTTCGTTTCGCAGCGCCTTCTCATAGTCTGCGAGCGAGAAGTGGGCAAAGGGGATAAGCGCCACCTGCTGGGCACGGGCTATGGCGGGGGCGGCAATCTCTTTATAGAAGTACTCTGTCTTGCGGCCACCGGAGCGGCCTTCTTCAAATTCTTTAAACTGCTTCACCAGCTTCTTGTCCTCGGCAAAGGCGGCCTCAAAGGTCTGCACATCCCAGATATACCAGCTTTGTATATCGGTAACGACCAGGTGGCGCAGGCCGGTATTGTGGGCGGTGATCCGCTCGCGCAAGTAGTAGAGCAGCAGCTCCTGCAGGGCCTTGGCATTGAGCCGGTCCGGCCGCACCATCTCCGCCTGGGGAGTACCCTCTTTCGGCGGGCGCTTGGCCTCTATCAGCACGCCCGCCTCGCTGCTGCTTTTGGGGCCGTGGTGTATGGCCAGGTCGGTGCGGTCCTTTGTATTAATGGCGTGGCTGCCCTGGTAGCCGGTCTGGTTCAGAAAGGCAATGAGCAGGTTCTTGTGGTGCTCCTCGCTCTCGGCAGGGTTTATACCGTCCAGCAGGGCTATGGCGGCCTTCTTAAAGGTCTCTATCTCATCACGCGTCGGCTTTACCTTCCTAAAAGCCTTATTCAGTGCTTGTTTGGGCTTCAGCAGCAGGGAGTTGTTCATCAGGTCTCTTGGCTCATTCTTATTTAAGGGGACAATATAAGGAAAGTATGGGGATGGAGGGGGTGAATGAGTGATTGAGTGAATGATTGAGTTTGATAGTTTATAGAGTTGATGGTGGGATGGTGACAGGCAAAATTGAACTCATTCCAGGAAGGGCAGGTGATAAAGATAGTACGAAAACAGCCCCAGCGGGCTGGGCTTGCATCCGAGGGAAATATCGGTAGATAGGTTTTAGGGTTTTTGAGTCTGGGTTAAACATAGATTGTTAATGGATTAATGGTAATTGGGTTTATTTATAGTGTAGTTACATACTGAATGGGGTTCGTCTAAGGTTATTTAAGTTTTATCATAAAATGATATTCATTAGTCGGAAAAATAGTTGTATTTGACTTAAAATATAATGAGCCTCGTGTTTTAAAAAATTATGTAAAATATTGCGAAAAAGTGTTGTATAGCAGCATTGGAATGTTTATCATTACTTAGTGACTCAGAGGTACTTATCCTCCCGGATCACTCAATTTAATTAACCACAGCATATTGATTTTTCCAGGCTGGAAGAGTAGTAAATCCGACCTGTTTTTTTAAGAAAAAAATACCCTAAATCTCAATTTAGAGCCATTTTAGCTCTGCAATCCAACCGAAGGCAAGTAGGGGGAGAAAGCCAATCCTTTGAATTTTCCTGGTATACTCAGTGTAAGTAAAGTCATGAATACGGCTTTGCTATACATTCGAATCCTGTGCTTTATAATTAAGCATTACATTAATATTTATTGCGTATAAGTTAATAGGGTAAGTATTGCCTGCGGGCTATAGGTTTGCCTATGTATCAACTATACCGTTTGCTCAAATATATTTCATATAGTGAAATTACATGAGCCCGGAACCGCTATGTTCCATTCAATAGACGAATTACATTTTTATCACTATAATTTTCAATCATTTATTATTTACTATTATGAAAAAAGAGAAAATGAAACTTGAAGAACTAGAAGTTGAAAGCTTCACAACGTCACTAAAAAATGAAATAAGAGCAGGTGCAGAAGCTAGCGATGGGGATTATACTACCCTGACTGTTACTACTGTAACAACATCAGGATCTACTCCTTGGACTACAGTTACTATCGTAACGACCGTTACACTTCTGCCAGAGGATCAGATGGCTTAAAAGCTTTATATGATAAGGCTGGCTATATAGTTGGCCTTCATCTTTAATTTCCTTTTGCCAATATGGAATCACTATGTTCCATTCATTGATCATACTGGCGCTGATGCGGATGGAGTACCACCGATCATTATTCAAAAACTCTTCTTCAAAGCCATCTTCCTGGGCAGGTACTACGACTGT
Source organism: Roseivirga sp. BDSF3-8 (assembly GCF_041449215.1). Classification (NCBI taxonomy): domain Bacteria; kingdom Pseudomonadati; phylum Bacteroidota; class Cytophagia; order Cytophagales; family Roseivirgaceae; genus Roseivirga; species Roseivirga sp. BDSF3-8. The sequence goes on from NZ_JBGNFV010000001.1 coordinate 3,365,919, forward strand.
GTTCAGCTCCTCCGGCTTCAGGTTGTTTTTAGGGGATTCGGTGGCTTCGCGTATCTCAGCATTAAAGGGGGCAAACTTGTGGATGAGCTGATCCTGGTAGGTGAAGGTCTGAAACTCGATGATGTCGGTGTCCATGGTTAGCTGTGCGAGTACATTTTCCAGGTCGGGGCTGTTCTGGTCTATGATGACAATGGCGGCTACGGGCTTCTCAAAAATCAGGTATTCCAGAAAGGCATCGATGTTGCGATGTCCGGCCCGGGTGGATCCGCTTTCTACCCTTTCCAGCCTGGCGGCGTCCGCCTCCAGGTAGTCCATGATGTGTTTTTTGATCTTGCGGCCGCTGGCTTTATAGCCGATGGCAAATTTGAGGAGCTGAGAACCGATGGGCTTATACAGGTCGTGGCTGCTTAGTTCATTTTCTATGATGTATAACCTGGGATCTGCTTCAAATGAAAAGTCGATCAGGTAGCCATCGGGTATAGATAGGATGCTGTCTTTCTCCCCGATCCTTTTTTTGATATCTATATAGACGCTGTTGGGCCCGAAGATATCGTCAGCGTGTTTGACGATCATTTCTTCGAAATCCTTTTCCAGTCCATACTCTTGATAGTCGTAAATATTTCCGGAGAGAAGTAGTTTATCCATTTCAATTAGGTTTTCGGCGGCAATATAGCCTTTTGAGAAAAATACCCCGAGGGGAATTATGCGTGAAAGGTACTTTTCAAATTATGCATAAGCACTGGCAGCGTTCAGGCCTAATGAAGGTTGCCTGCGTAGGGGATGGAGATACAGAAGAGTGGAACGCGACTGAATTCCTCATTTTAGCTATCTTGTGTTTCTCTGACTGAACCATAGAATTATGATGATGCACGGTCGTCTGTTCTTCATAGTCGTTTTTATCCTTTCTTTCGTTCTTTACTGTAAGCCTACAGAGGATAGGGAGATTGTGGAAATACCTGAAGGAAAGGTTGGGATGATAGGGTACGGCTCTCTGACATCTAAAAAGCAATTGGACGTACAACTGGGGCGAAAATATGAGGGTCCGCTCCGAATTGTTCACCTGCTGGATTACCAGCGGTTCTGGACGGCTTGTTCTTACTAATGATCTTTCTCACCCTCCTGTAGATAATAGCCTTAGCTGTGATACTGACTCCGGTGCTGTTATACCACAGGCGCTTATAGCCCTGAACATTGAGGAGACGCCGGGGAAGTCTATGAACTGTATGTTTTACATGCTGGATGAGGAGGATCTGGCTACGATGGACAATACGGAAAAGGGGTATGAGCGCTTTGATGTCTCCGGGAGTATTGGTGAGTTTGATGTACAGGGTGGTCCTGTATATGCGTACCGGGCCAGGGATGCCTATCATAAAACGCCTGTGCGGGGAAAGCCTATGATAAATATGGTGCCCCGCCTGTACCTGCAGTTCTTCTTTGATGCCTTTGCCCAACTGGGTGAGGCGTACGAAAAAGAGTTCAGGGAATCCACAGAGCATTACCCTGAGGACCTGGTGATGGAATGTGAGATCACGAAACCGGAGTAAGGTACTGTACTGGCTTTTGGCTGATCAGATTTTCATTTAACCCTGGGCCGATCACCTGCTGCTGAAGGTAAGCTGTGATGAACCGGGCCTGAATGGATATGAATCCATAAATTCTATGATTTTTTAATTTAAAATTAACCCCCTGCATGCGGCCACAAGTCGCGCTAAATCGCGTCTATAGGGGTAAGAATGATCATTTGCACATTCAAAATTAACATCCTGCCGGACATGGCCTGACCCGGTCGTAAGTGCACAGGTTAACTGTACTGGGTCTGCCCGATTGCGGATCACCTCTATTGGGTAGCAGTGTGTGCTTCATTGACGTGGGGCCGAAAGGGGGAATAGCCTGCGGGGTGTGTGTTATTTCTCATCATTTTGCCAGCCGCCGCAAGACGCGATGAATCGCGCCTCTACGGGTATTCAATTATTCTATTAATCGATCATTCTGTCATACAATTAATCTATTATTCCGTGGTTCTGCCTTCCAAATTTTCTACTGTTTTTGGTGTTGTTTTTCGGGATCAATTTATGTGCCTGAAGGGTCTTAGCTAACCCTCAATTTTCACTTAGTGGTGAAAATAAATATTTGGTGATTTTGGTATCGAGGATTTGTTTTTTACATACCTTCATATTGCTTTTTGAAAGCAATTAACCTCAATTATTAACCGAATGAAAAAGTTCACCTATTTTGTACTTTACTTGGTTTTAGGGCTTGCCCTATTCACCTTTTCATGTACGGATGATGCGGAGGTAACACCGTCAAAATCTGCCGATGGTATTTCTGCTGAGATCAAAGATGCTTTTTCTGACCTGGGCTTCGATGTGAGCGACATCAGAAAGGAAATGTTCACGCACCCCGTTACTAAAAAGACGGAGCTACACTATATACTGGAGAATGACATCCGCTTTACCTATGAGCAATTGCTGGCGAGTATAGGGGATGGTAATGGCCCGCGTGCGGAGCAGTACCGCACGACTAACCTGGTGAGTGTACCGAGTGGCAGCACGCGAACGATTAAGGTACTGGGCTACCAGAACGGCAGCGGCGATGCGGGTACGCTGGATGCCTCTATGGTAACTGGCCTGCAAAATGCGGTGGCTAACTACAATGCGCTCGGCCTGGGTATTACGTTTACTCTTTCATTTGGTAACAGTACTACGGGCAAAGACATTGTGGTGTGTCGCCAGGTAGGTGCAGGGGGTGGCTCGGCGGGTTTCCCTACGAGTGGCAACCCTTACCATACGGTATTGATCAACTCGGGTACTACGGCTTATGGCCTGAAGGTGCTGGAGCATGTAACGACTCACGAGATAGGCCACTGTGTGGGCCTACGCCATACGGACTACTTTAACCGCTCTATAAGCTGCGGCAGCGGCGGCAATGAGGGTGACGCGGGAGTAGGTGCGATCCACATTCCCGGCACGCCTACTACGACTAATATAGACCTGGCCTCTGTGATGCTGGCGTGCTTCGATGCTAATGAGACGGGCGAGTTCAGTAACTATGACAAGGTGGCCCTGCAGGCGCTTTACCCTAATACGTCTGTGTGTGGTAACTCTCTGGCGGTGTCGGCCACTTCGGCTTCCTTTGGTTCTGCATCGGGTACACGTAGTATCACGGTTACGTCAAATACTTCATGGAGCGTGAGTGACAATGCAAGCTGGATCACTGTATCACCGGCCAGCGGAGTGAACAATGGCAGCTTTGTGATTACGGTAGCGGCTAATAATATGCTGTGCGAACCCAGGTGGGGCTCTGTCACGGTATCGGGCTGTGGGGTAGCGAGTAAGACTATCAGCATCACGCAGGCTGGTAAAACGCCCCAGCCGGGCCAGTACTGCCCTTAAGATCTTTTGTTTTGTAATTGATGAAGCCAGGTCCCGCAAGGGCCTGGTTTTTTTTGGGGTGAACGGCTGTGGTTTTTGCTGCAAGGTGCGATGAATGGTGTTTCTATGGGTAATAATTCATTATTCACTCATTTAAAATCACTTATTATAGCCGCTCCGTATTCCCCCTCCCGGCCCATAGCCGTCAAGTTAAGGGTGTAAATGGCTTGAAAATAGCACATTAGCAATTTTCCACACTCGGGGAGCCTAGCCGACAAATTAAGAGAGGAGTACACTGAAGTGATTACTCTCTTGCCACTTACTGCATGTACCACCGGAAGCCGGCCCAGCGGAATGCCGGACCACCCCGAAATAAAACACGCCTTCGCGTTTTTATTTCCCCCCGAAAGTCGGACCTCTCCTATTACCACAGGAGGGGAATTGGTGCTTAGCTTGACGGCTATGCCTTCCGGCCTGGAATAGGTGTTTGGAGCGCAACGGTTGGGGCGAAGGGGCAGACCTGCAAAAGTTATTTGATACTGTGTAGTTGACGTGGGGGGATGTATCCAAGCGGTAAGGTGAAATTATATAGGTATCGAAAGGGGGACGGACTGGCTTTGGTGCTTTTTATTACGTTACTCATCATTCTGCTATACGCTACAAGTCGCGATGAATCGCGCCTCTACAAGGGCAATCTATCATCTACAGATTCAAAATTCGCTCATTCTAAATTAACGCCCTGCCGGACATGCCCCGAGGTGTTGGTTAGTGCATAGATTATCCGTACAGCGTCTGCCCGATTGCGGGAGCACCCCTTGGGTTATCAGTGTGCGCTTAATCTATTTGGTGCTGAAAGGGGGAATAGTTTTGAAGGTGTTTTTAAGGTTCAATGATTTTTCCATTATGTGGGTAAACGGGATAAGACGCGATGAATGGCGTCTATCGTAAACAATTATTCTACCCTTACATCCTTCAAATCTCTCGCTCATTATAAGTGGGGGTTATACCCCAATGATATTTAGCAGGATTTTGTTAAATTATATTATGGGGAAGGTGAATTGTAAAATCTGGGCCCTACAAGGGAATCTCATTTCTATAGGAGGACCACTGAAAATATTTAACAGGCCCTTTTACGATGGAGCACTTATGGCAAACAATTGCACCGGTAAGTTAAAGACAAAGGAGGCGGGAGGTATAGGGTTCTCCTTATATCGTATTTCTACCGTGGTTTCAATAGATTGCGAGTCGGATTGTGAGTTTAAGGTGAAAGATACGATTCGGCTTGAAATAATAACCCTTGTGTTCGTTACGATAACACAAATTCGTATGAAGCTTTGTGAGGAAAAGGTAAGCTGGACACTCGGCTTAGGCCTCGGGTTGGGGTGGAACGGTGCCACCTGGGAAGTGGATCAGGTCTGATTGCCGCTTAAGTATCTGTTCACTTTTATGTTGTATGTCTAAACATTCTGCCATACCACCGAAAGTCGGGCCACCGAAAGTCGGGCCTCTCTCTCAGGAGGGGAGTTTATGCGCTTAGCTGGACGGCAATGCTCTAGGGGCGGTGGGGATGAATCACCATTCTGTGATCCCATCCAGCCCTTTAAAATGAACGACCTGCTATACGCTACAAGTCGCGATAAATCGCGGTCCTACGGGCATCGATCCATCATTTACAGATTCAAAATTCGCTCATTCTAAATTAACGCCCTGCCGGACATGCCCCGAGGTGTTGGTTAGTGCACAGATTATCCGTACAGCGTCTGCCCGATTGCGGGAGCACCCCTTGGGTTATCAGTGTGCGCTAAATCTAGTTGGTGCTGAAAGGGGAATAGTTTTGATGGTGTTTTTAAGGTTCAATGATTTTTCCATTATGTGGGTAAACGGGATAAGACGCGATGAATGGCGTCTCTACGGGGTAATCAATAATTCTGTGATTTAATCACTCTACTATTCAATCCTTCAGGGTGGGCAAAAAAAAACGCCCCGGAGGGGCGTTAGTATAGAAGGTACCAAGTTATTCGATTGGTTTGTTTGTGACCGCTTAAAATTTAAGTCCTGCACTGACCATGAGCAGGCGGGTCTTGGCTTCGGAGATAGACTCGAAGGTAGGGGATACGCCCAGATCGTATTCTATGTCGAGTGTAATGAGGAGCAGGTCTACCCCGGCACCTATATTGACGCTCCAGTTAAAGTCATTGAACTGTTCCCTGTCGAGTGAAAAGTTATTGTCCTTGACGCCGGTAAGGTACTTGCCGGCAACACCTCCGGCGAGGCGTAAGCGCAGGGGGCCTGCCTTGCCGAGGTAAAAGCCTAGGTATAAGGGGACTTTGAGGGAGGTGGTGTTTATATCATCTTCATCGGTGATGCCGTTTACCTCGCCGGCAAATTCTGCATCTGTCCGCTGCAGAAATAGCCCGGGCTGCAGGTATACATTGTCTGTTACGCGCAGGCGGACGTAGGAGCCTAGCTGGAAGCCTACGCCGTCATCAATATCTACGTCGGTAGGCTCATCTGAGTAGTGAGTGATAAGCACGCCTGCCTGGGGGTTCCAGATGACTTGTGCCATGGATTGGGCAGTGGCAAAAGCAAGAAAAAATAGGGCCGGTATGCCGGCAAAAAGTAATTTTTTATTCATTAGTCCTGATCGACTTTAGTGGCTCTGAATGTTCCTGATACAACTTCCGGCTGATCATCCTGCATAAGCAATGCTTTCAAAATATAGGTGCCGGATATCATGCGGTTAGACTCCTGAAAGCCCTGAATAGGGTAGCTCTGCTCGCTATTCTGATATATGGTAAAGGCTTTGTTGTCCAGCTCTCCGAGTCCGTTGGCGTTGCTTTCGGCTATTACCTCTGTTTCGGTATTGCCTCCACCCACTGCATAGAGTATGGTGATGGAGTAGCTGGTAATAAACAGTTCGTCGTTTATTTCCTCGATACGAAACGTGACGGGCTCACCCTGATCGGTGGTGCCATTGTAGCGTCCTTCGGGACCTGGTTGTATGCTGTCTTCATCGCAGGAGAAAAGAGCGACAGCCAGTAGGAGTATTAAAAAATTGGGTAATCGCATAGGCTACGTTTTTAAATAATATAACGAAAAAGGAGGCGTTTTGCTTTGTTTATTACATAATTTCATGAAGATTTTGTGTGGGATTTTTATGTCAACCCTACTGGAAAGACACCTAAGTAGCTGAATACCTTGATTTTTTGAGGGTAACTTCGTAAATAAAATTTAGGTATAACCTATCAATATTACCTCCGTTGAATAAAATAAACCAAAACCTGTAATAGAATGAGCTTACGACTAGGAGATACGGCCCCTGACTTTACGGCCGAGACGACTGAAGGTACGATCAACTTTCACGAATGGCTGGGAGATAGCTGGGGTATGCTTTTCAGCCACCCGGCAGACTACACGCCGGTGTGTACGACTGAACTGGGACGCACGGCTAAGATGAAGGATGACTTTGCGAAAAAGAACGTTAAGGTGCTGGCGGTGAGCGTGGACGATCTGGAGTCGCACAAGGGCTGGATAAATGATATTAATGAAACGCAGGGCTGTACGGTGAACTTCCCCATTATTGCCGACGAGGATAAAAAGGTGGCGGGACTGTATGACATGATCCATCCAAATGCAGATAATAACCTGACGGTGCGGTCTGTATTTATTATAGGGCCGGATAAGAAAATAAAGCTGATGCTGACGTACCCTGCCTCTACCGGACGTAACTTTAATGAGCTGCTCCGTGTGATAGACTCGCTACAGCTTACGGCTAACTACAGCGTGGCGACTCCGGCGGACTGGAAAGATGGTGAGGACGTGGTGATTGCTCCGGCCATTGCTGACGAGGACATTCCGGAGAAATTTCCTAAAGGCCATAAAAAAATTAAGCCTTATTTAAGGACAACTCCCCAGCCAAATCGTTAGGAAGGTAGAAACGTTGAATACACAGATGACCCGATAGTGCCCGGCCTCGTGCCCGGCACTATTTTTTTTGGCTTACTTATGCTGGCTGAATAACTAAAATGGCTGTCAATCGTCAGCCAGGGGCTCCTTTCTTTACTCTCAACTTATTTCATTACTAGCGGGCGCCGGAGGTGGTTACTCAAAAGAAATGGCTACCCATATGGGTAGCCATTCTGTAGTTAATGGTATCTGCTGACTAGCAAGGCTCAATATTGCTGCACACATAGGCGCCGAGTCCGGTGGGGCACTGGTTGGGTGCTGAGGCGTACCCACCTTTTATGTCTGCCTTGTTGGTGGTAAAGCTTTTCACTTTCAGTTTGCTGATGTTTAACTTTTCTTTTTTCATGGTTGGTAAAAATTTTGACAAAAAAAGATGAAGAAGGTATGTAAGCCTTCATGTATATAATGGTATAAAAGTCAGAAAATTGCGTGTGGTAACGTATTTAATCGATAAGGAAGCCGTGTTGCGGGGAGGTACTGGAAAGGGTCTTTATAAATTCTCTGGCGCCGAATAGTAATGGGGCTGGTGTTTTGTCATTTACTACTATATACGCCGGGCCATTGTGGCGGTGCGGTAAGGGGCTTTGAATAGCTACATAAAATAAAAGGGAAGCTCCGGCACGGACTTCCCTTTTTTAATGATAACAGGTGTACAGATTATACGGGGCCGGTGCCGCACACGGCGTAGTCTGTATTACAGCTATTGATGGTTTCGTATCCGGTGCCACATTGTTTGTAGTCGGTCTTGGCTCCGCCTGCCAAATGCTTTTGCTGGGATTGGGTGACAAAACTGCTAAGGGTGAGTGCGTTGAGGGATAATTTTTGCTTTTTCATAATTTTTATAAAATGGTTTTACTTAAAAATAGGTAATAAACGAGTCCAAAAAAAAGTGGCTGTCTCAAAAGTAGCAAGGCCTCTTTTTCTGCCAAACAATATTTTGAAAATCACCTGAAACACTCTGCATAGCGAAGTACAACTTCGCGGAAGTGGCAACCACGGGGTACAACCCCGCGGTAGTTACGAGGAATGCAAAATTATATTTTGAACAAAAAGAAAGAGTCTGCCTTTTGAGACAGCCTCTTTTTATGATGTGATGGTTGTGTATCAGTTAAAAAGCTCAGGCAAGGTTTTGGTGTAGAGGTCGCGTGCCTGCTGGCTGTCCATATAGGTATGATCATCTACGATGAAGCTGCCCTCTGTCACTTTCCCTATAAGGCGATATGCGACGCCACTGGCTTTCATAGCGCTTTCGAATGCATCCTGCTTGCCGGGGCTTAGGGAAAGAACGGCACGGCTCTGGGATTCGCCAAAGAGGTAGGCGTCTTTTCGGATGTTGCCATCCGTACGTACGCTAAAACCAAGGGCTGAAGGCATAGCGGATTCAGCCAGTGCGATAAACAGTCCGCCATCGGATACGTCATGGGCGGACTGTACGAGCTTTTGAGCAATCACTTTCTTCAGGCCCTGCTGTACATTGTATTCTACATCCAGATCAAAGGCGGGGGCGGGGCTCTTTTTCTCTCCGCGGAAGGAGTAGAGGTATTCGGAACTGGCGATATCTTCCTGTACAGGCCCTGCCAGGTAGATGAGGTCGCCTGCCTTGCGGAAGTTGAGGGTCATGCGGTTGCTTATGTCATCCAGCAGTCCGAGCATGCCAATGGTAGGGGTGGGGAATACGGGGCCTTCGTCTGAAGATTGATTGTAGAAGCTCACGTTTCCACCGGTAACGGGGGTCTCGAACTTCTCACAGCTCTTTATCATGCCTTTGATAGCTCCTACGAACTGCCAGTATACTTCGGGCACGTAGGGGTTTCCAAAGTTGAGGCAGTTGGTAACGGCTACGGCCTCACCACCTGAGCAGACGATGTTACGGGCTGCTTCGGCCACTGCGATGGCTGCACCTTGCTCAGGGTCAGCATTGACGTAGCGGCTGTTACAGTCTACGGTAATGCTCAGCGCCTTTTTGGTGTCCTTTATGCGTACTACAGGTGCGTCTGAGGGGCTGTTGGTGGTGGTATTGTCGGTACCTACCATAGAGTCGTACTGCTCGGCTACCCAGGCACGGCTGGCGATGTTAGGATGAGTGAGCAGGTGCTTCATTACTGCTTCTGTTTCTTTCTCGTCCTTCACATCCGATACCGAGCCGATGTTAAATTTCCTGTACTCGGCGTAGTAAGCAGGTTCTTTATATTCACGATGGTAAACGGGGGCACCGCCACCGAGTACGAGGGATTCGGCGGGCATTTCCGCTACGAGCTCATCTCCTTCGTAAAAGCGTAGCTCAGGGCCTTTGGTGACGACACCGATCTTTTCGCAGCGCAGGTCCCATTTTTCAAATATTGCCTTGACCTTATCTTCGGAGCCTTTTTCAGCGACGAGTAGCATGCGCTCCTGTGATTCGCTCAGCAGTAGCTCCCAGGGTAGCATGTGGTCCTGGCGGGTAGGCACCTTGTCCAGCCAGATATCCATGCCGTGGCCGCCTTTCTCGCTCATTTCTGAAGTGGAGCAGATGATGCCGGCGGCTCCCATGTCCTGCATGCCTACCACGGCTCCGCTTTGTATCACCTCGAGGGTAGCTTCCAGCAGGAGCTTTTCCTGAAAGGGGTCTCCTACCTGCACGCTGGGGAGATCCTTTACACTATCCTCGGTAATGTCCTTAGAGGCAAAAGCGGCTCCGTGGATACCGTCTTTACCTGTGGCAGATCCGATGATGAAGACGGGGTTGCCTTCGCCGTAGGAAGTGGCACTTACCGTTTCGCCTACCTTTACTATACCGGCAGAGAAGGCGTTGACCAGGGGGTTTACATTGTAGCATTCGTCAAAGAACAGCTCGCCGCCAACGGTAGGGATACCGAATGCATTGCCATAATCGCCGATACCCTTTACGACACCGCGTACGAGCCACTTGGTCTTATCCAGTTTGGGGTTGCCAAAACGGAGGGAGTTAAGCTGGGCAACGGGTCGGGCGCCCATGGTAAATATATCTCTGTTGATACCGCCTACGCCGGTGGCGGCACCCTGGTAGGGCTCTAATGCAGAGGGGTGGTTATGGCTTTCGATCTTGAAGCTACAGGCCAGGCCGTCACCGATGTCCACGAGGCCGGCATTTTCCTCACCGGCCTTGGCCAGCATGCGGGGACCGTCCTTGGGAAGTTTTTTCAGCCATACGATGCTGTTCTTATAACTACAGTGCTCGGACCACATGACAGCATAGGCGCTCAACTCGTTAAAGTTGGGGGTGCGGCCAAGTATCTCTTTTATTTTCTCGAACTCTTCGTCCAGCAGGCCAAGTTGGCGGGCCTGCTCCAGGGTAGTCGTTTGTTGCTCCACGGTAAGTAGGGTTTTAGGTCTGCAAAATTAACAGAAAAAGCGAAGGTTGCAGAGGATTTGGCGATTCTGCTGTTTTTAGTTTTCTTTTTTCAGAAATTCCGCCACGTCGGCAATGAGTGTATTGTGTCCTGCTTCCAGTATATGCAGGTCATATTGCTTAAGGTGCTTCAGTAGCCGCTGCATATTTTTTTCTGTAATGATCTTATCATAGCGGCCCAGAAACATGCGCACCCGGATATTGTGCTTATTGATAAGTGCGGCGATACGGCGGGTATCAAACTGCAGCTCGCGGAAGACCATCCAGGCGTAGTACACCTGCCGCCTTTTCCTGCGGGTATCCATCTGGTGGCTGGCAAAGCGTAATACTCCCTTATCGATAAGATTAAGCTTTCGCATGGCTTTGACTAGCTTATAGTAGGGGCCGGGGTTTACTATTAGCGATCGGAACATATCTCTGAACCACCCGGGGTAGGTGGCGAGGCTGTACCAGAAGCTGGTCTTTATGCCATCAGGGGCTATGAAAAGCACCTCGTTTATGCGGTGAGGGAATGAGGAGAGGGTGGCCAGGACAAACTTGCCTCCGAGGCTGAAGCCGGTAACGCCAAAGCGGTCTATGTTATTCTGGCGGAGAAAGTGTGTGAGCAGTTCCTTCCAGAAAGCGGGGGTAAGTGGCGTGTCTCCATCATGCCAGAAGCTGCCTCCATGGTAAAAGAGGTCAAAGCTGTAGATGGTGTATTGCTCACTTACTGCCTGGGCAAATGGCTGAAAATAGTGGTACCCCTGGCCAAATCCATGAAATGCAAGCAGCACGTGAGGGCCCGATCCCATGACATCATAATGAAGGCGGGCGGGGCCATAGTCAAAAAAATTATGATTTGGTCTGTGGGTCATTGGCGATGGGTATGGTTGCGCCTGCATATGAGGCGATGTAAAAATACAGATTATTTATCGTCATGCTGAATAAACTATGGTATGGCCTGTTGCCGCTCGTCACATTTAATCAAAAATTCATCCCTGAAACTCAACTCGCACGTAATTCTTCCGTTACTTCACTTTAGAAACTTTTAATGGATCGAAAGTTTCCGTAGGTTTGTGACCTCGTTTAGGAGAGATAGATTTGGAAGTAAAAGACAAGATCATTCACACGGCCGAGGGGCTGTTTCTGCAGTATGGTATCCGTAGTGTGACTATGGATGATATAGCGAAGGAGCTGGGGATTAGTAAGAAAACGATCTACCAGTATTTTAATGATAAGGAGGAGGTGGTATGTGTAGTGACGCGGGACCACCTGAGCCTGGAGAAGGCTGAAATTGAATCAGTGGTTTACGGTTCAGAAAATGCGATCGAGGTGATACAGGGGATATCCCGCTGTATGCGCCGGAATGTGCAAAACATGAACCCTTCTCTGCTATTTGACCTAAAAAAATACCACCATAAGGCCTATAAGATCTATGAGGAGTGGAAGCAGAATGACCTGGTGCAACTCATAGAAAAGACACTGAAGCGAGGTATGGAAGAGGGCCTTTTTCGCGAAGACATAAACCCTTCGGTCTTAGCCATTGCCAGAATTGAGCAAACTCAGATGGGCATGGACCCCCAGGTATTTCCCCGCGGGGAGTTTGACCTGGTGGATGTACAGTATCAACTGTTCAACTTATTTATGCACGGTATTCTCTCGGATAAAGGCCGTGCAGTTTTATCTAAATATGAAAAATTGTTTTTAGAGAAATGATGAAGCTCGCCAGAATTACGGCATTGTTCAGCTTATCGCTCCTCATTGCTATCGGCGCTTCTGCACAGGAAGCGAACACTACCCGGACGGCTTACTCACTGCAGGAAGCGGTGGACTATGCCCTGAATAATAATCAGCAGGTACAAAATGCCTTGCTGGAAGAGGATATTGCGAAAACGGAGGTGGGTGAGATCCGTGCTGCCGGCCTGCCCCAGGTTACTGTAGGGGTGGACATGAACTATAATTATGAACTGCGAAAGACCTTCGTAGATCCCAGTAATTTCCCTACAGGGGATACAGGTGGGGGCCAGGAGCCTCAGGAGGATCTGATCCTGGCCTTTGGTACCAAATATGACGGTACGGCTAATCTTACTGTAAACCAGTTGATCTTTGACGGATCATACTTTGTAGGGCTGAAGGCGGCAAGGACTTATCGGGAGCTATCGGCCAAGGAGAGGGTGAGGACGAAGATCCGCACGGCTGAACAGGTGACGAAGGCTTACTACGGGGTGCTGGTGTTTCGTGAAAGGCTGAAGCTGGTGGAGCAAAACTACCAGCGGCTGGATACCCTTTTGAGAGAGACTACGGCATTATTTGAAAATGGCTTCGCGGAGAAGATCGATGTGGACAGGATACGGGTGCAGTATAATAATATACGTACTGAGCGTACGCGTACCCAACGCTTGTATGAAGTAAATAAGGACCTCCTTAAGTTTCAGATGGGCTACCCTGTAAGGCAACCTATAGAACTTACCAGCTCGCTGGAAGATGTATCCTTTGAAGAATCGCTGGACAGGTATGATGAATTTAACTACCAGCAGCGTATAGAATATAGCCAGTTGCAGACTAATAAGGATCTGGCCCAACTGGACCTTAAGAATAATAAGGTGCAGTACCTGCCGAATCTTTCTGCGGTATTCTCCTACGGGTATAACACGGGAGCGGGTTCCTTCGATCAGATGTTTACGTGGGATCGTTGGCTGAACTACGGGGTAATGGGCCTGCGGCTCAATGTGCCGGTATTCGACGGCTTGCGTAAAAGCTACCGTATTCAGAAAAACCGTATCCAGATAGAGCAGATAGAAAATCAGCAGGAGCTAACCAGAAACAGCATAGACCTGGAGCTGGAGCGCTCTGCGACTGAGCTGCAAAATGCCCTGGATGTACTGGAAAACCAGGAGGAAAACCTGGAGCTGGCGGGTGAGGTATATCGTGTGGCAAAAATCAAATACCAGGAGGGGATAGGCTCTAACCTGGAGGTGGTGGAAGCCGAGACTGACCTCCGTACCGCTGAAGTAAATTACTATACCGCGATGTATGATGCCCTGATCGCTAAAGTAGACAGGCAGCTAGCCAGCGGAACCCTTTACCAAGAATAATTATCCTGATGCACGCAAGCGTTATGAAAATAGTGATGAGAAACCTGACAATGCTTATCGCAGCCGGTGTGTTCCTTACCGGCGCCGTTTCCTGTAATGATGACAGCCTGGAAAAGAAAAAGGCGAAACTGAAGGAGCTGAAAGCTGAGGCCAAAGAGCTGGACACTCAAATAGATTCTCTGACACTGGAGATATCTGCCATGGACTCTACTTTTGGGCGAAATGATGCCAACATCGTGCAGGTGACTGTACTGGATATGCAACCTGATGATTTTGCCCACCGGATTGAAGTGCGCGGAGCGGTTGAATCACGCCGAAATGTGATGCTCAGCGCAGAGACCTCCGGGCGTATTCAGGATATTAATGTGCAGGAGGGTGCCAGGGTAAAAAAAGGCCAGGTACTGGTGGAATTGGATGCGAGTGTGATCCGGAATAACATAGGAGAGGTAAAGACTAATATGGAACTGGCTGAAACAGTGTATAAGCGCCAGAAGAACCTGTGGGACCAGAAGATAGGTACGGAGATACAGTACCTTGAAGCTAAAAACCGGTTCGAATCTCTGAAAAGCCGCCTGAATACCCTGTACAGTCAGCTTGATATGGCTAACGTGAAGGCGCCCTTCAACGGGAGAATTGACGAAGTGCCTGCACGTCTGGGTGAAATGGTAGCACCGGGTATGCCTCTGGTACGTATCATAAGCCCCGGTGATATGTATATACAGGCCGATGTGTCTGAGCGCTATATTGGCCGGTTTGATGAGGGGGATACGGTGATAGTACGCTTTCCTGCTCTAAATAAAGAGATCACCACTACTATCAGTAGTGTAAGTGGTGTGATCAACAGGGCCAACAGGACCTTCTCTGTAGAGGTGAAATTACCTAAGGTTGATTTTACTGTGAAGCCTAACCAGGTGGCGGTACTGAATATAACTGACTACACTGCAGACGATGTGCTGACTATCCCTACGAAACTTATCCAGAGAGATTCGGAAGGCGTGTATGTGTACCGCCTGAATAATAAGGAGGGCGATAAGGTGGCCGAAAAAGTGCACATAGAAACAGGAACGTCTTACGACGGGATGACCGAGGTAGTGTCAGGCCTGAACAGCGGGGACTCTATCATTGATAAAGGGGCCCGTGAAGTAACAGACGGCATACAGGTAAAACTGGTTCAATCCGCTGGCGTAACTGCCGGAATGTAATTTGCATAACCGATACCGAAAAATATGAAAGCCGACAATAACAAGGAAACACCTGCTGGCGGCAATAACCAGGAGATGAAAGTGGACAAGGAATTTGGCCTTACCACTCTTTCCGTGAAAAACCGGACGACCGTATTCTTCCTCACTCTTCTTGTGGTGCTCATGGGGATTGGAACCTACGTGAGCTTACCGAAGGAGAACTTCCCGGAAATAGAGCAACCCATAGTATATGTGGGGACACCTCACCCGGGTAACTCGCCGGTGGATATGGAAAACCTCATTACCCGCCCTATAGAAAAGGAGCTGAACACGATTGCTGAGGTGGATGAGATCAAGTCTACCTCGGTGCAGGACTACAGCACCATCATAGTAGAGTTTAACCCGGAGACGGACATAGATGATGCGCTCACGAAGGTAAAGGATGCGGTGGACCGCGCCAAGCCGGAGTTGCCCTCAGATCTGCAGGAGGACCCTAATGTCTTTGAGATGAACTTCTCGGAGATGCCTATCCTGAACATCAACCTTTCGGGTGATTTCAGTATCGAGACGCTTAATGAGTACGCGGAGTACCTGGAAGAAGAGATCGAAAAGCTGACGGAGATATCCAAAGCGGAGATTAGGGGCGTGGATGAGAAGGAGGTGCAGGTGCTGGTGGATCCCTATGCTATGGAGGCACGTATGGTCAGCTTCAGTGATATTGAGAATGCCATTTCTGCCGAGAACGTGACGCTAAGCGGGGGTAATATCCTGGCTGACGGCGTGAGGCGTACCCTTAGGGTGATCGGGGAGTTTAGCGATCCCAGTCAGCTCGAAGATATTGTGATCAAAAATGAGAACAATAACATCGTTTACCTGAAGGACATAGCGCGGGTAAAATTCGGTTACGAGGATAAGGAAAGTTATGCGCGCCTGGAGACGGATCCTGTGGTGATGTTAGATGTGGTAAAGAGAAGCGGGGAAAACCTGCTGATAGCTACGGAGAAGATATTTGACATCCTCGAGGATGCTGAAGAAAACTATTTTCCGGAAGGGCTTACGGTAACGATTACCAATGACCAGTCGGAAAATACAAGGGACATGGTGAGCAGCCTGGAGAACAATATTATCTCGGGGGTAATCCTGGTGGTACTGGTACTGCTGTTCTTCCTGGGTACGCGTAATGCGCTCTTTGTGGGTATCGCGATACCGCTGTCAATGTTTCTCACTTTTCTTATACTTGGTGCTTTTGATATCAGCATTAATATGATGGTGCTTTTCTCGCTCATCATGGCACTGGGTATGCTGGTGGATAACGGTATTGTGGTGGTGGAGAACGTATACCGCCTGATGGAGAAGGGGTATAATGCTGTGGCGGCTACTAAACTGGGTGTAGGTGAGGTGGCTATGCCTATCATTGCGAGTACGGCTACGACGCTGGCGGCCTTCCTTCCGCTTGCCTTCTGGCCGGGCCTGATGGGTGAGTTCATGAAGTACCTGCCTATTACCCTCATTATTACGCTGGGCTCTTCGCTTTTTGTGGCGCTGGTCATCAACCCTGTTTTTATCAGTGCCTTTATGAAACTGGATACGGGTGAAAAGCGCGATACGGGTAAGATGTGGAAGATAGTGGGTATACTGGTAGTTATTGGCGGCCTACTGATCATTACAGGCTTCTCACAGGATATTGGTGGTTTAATTGCCGCTGGTAACCTCTTCGTATTCTTTGCCTTGCTCAAGCCTTTGGATGTGTACCTGCTTACTCCGGGTGCCCGGAAGTTTCAGCAGACGTTTCTGCCATGGATAGAGCGTCTGTACCGCAATACTATCGTATTTGCGCTCAGGGGCAGAAACCCGCTTTGGTTCTTCGGAGGTACGGTGGTTGCCCTGATCTTTGCCATAGGACTTATGGGGGTGGTGCCGCCTAAGGTGCTGTATTTTCCGGAACTGGAGCCTCTGTACGTGAACGTATTTGTGGAGTTTCCGGTAGGCACAGATATTGAAGAAACCAACGAATTTACACAAGAGATAGAAGATAAGGTAATAGATATCATAGAGCCTTATCGCTATATGGTGGAGTCTGTGGTGGCTAAGGTAGGACAGGACACTTCCGATCCTAACGATCCTTCTGCCTTCGGCTCTTCTGATACACCAAATAAGGCCCGCCTTACGGTTAACTTTGTGGAATATAAGGAGCGGGAAGGCCAGAGCACGAAGGAGATTATGGAGGAGATCCGGGAAGGCCTGCAAGGGTATCCGGGGGTGACGATCACGGTGGATAAGGATGCTAACGGTCCGCCTGCGGGTAAGCCTATCAGTATCGAGATTACGGGTGAGGACTATGCCACGCTGATCAATACGGCGGAGTCTATGCGTACTTACATTACTAACTCTGGCATAGAGGGTATCGAAAAGCTGAAAATGGATCTGGAGACTGGTAAGCCTGAGCTTATCATAGACATAGACCGCGAAAAAGCGCGCCGCTTCGGGCTGAGTACTTACACTATTGCTAATGAGGTGCGTACCTCACTCTTTGGTAAGGAAATAAGTAAGTATAAAGAGGGGGAGGATGATTATGAGATCCAGCTTCGCCTGGATACTACTTATCGCTATGACCTGGATGCGCTGCTGAACAAAAGCATTACATTCCGCGACCAGAGCTCGGGTAATATGCGCCAGGTACCTATATCATCTGTAGCGGATGTGCAGCTGAGCTCTACGTACGGCAGTGTAAAACGTAAAGACCTGAAGCGGATCATCACGCTGAGCTCGAACGTGCTGGGTGATTTTAACCCGACTGAGGTGAACGAGGAAATCAAAACCTTGCTGCAGGACTTTAACATGCCGGCGGGATATGAGTACAAGTTTGGCGGAGAGCAGGAGAAACAGGCCGAGGAGATGGCCTTCCTGAGCAAAGCGCTCTTCCTTGCCATATTCTTTATTTTCCTCATCATCGTGAGCCAGTTTAATAAGATCACGGCGCCGTTCATTATCATGACTTCCGTACTGTTCAGTACCATTGGTGTATTCCTTGGTCTGGTGGTGTTCCGTATGGATTTTATTGTGATCATGACCATGATCGGTATTATTTCCCTGGCGGGTATTGTGGTAAACAATGCCATTGTACTGATTGACTTTATCGAGCTACAACGCAGACGCCACCGTGAGGAGCTGGGTGTGGAGTTGCTCCCGTATAATCTTATCAAGGAGTCAATCATTGAAGCGGGTGAGACCCGTCTGCGTCCGGTACTGCTTACTGCTATTACCACGATTCTCGGACTTATTCCCCTGGCTGTGGGTATCAACATTGACTTTATCAGGTTATTCACTGAATACAATGCTGACTTCTACCTGGGTGGGGACAATGTGAAGTTCTGGGGGCCTATGTCCTGGACCATCATTTACGGCCTTACGGTGAGTACCTTCCTTACCTTGGTCATTGTGCCGGTCATGTACCTGATTACGGATAAGCTTAAGTACAAGGCGGCTAAAAAAAGAGAGAAGCTGAAGGAAAAGATGGCTACGGCCTGATGAGTTATACAAAGGGAGGAGAGTATATCTTCTCCTTTTTTGCTAATAAAGATTTACGGATAAGCTATAAACAGACCGGATGAGCAGAGGCTTATGGATTGCCCTGGTGGTGGCATTTCTTATTCTTATTGACATATATGTGTTTCAGGCGGTACGGGTAATGGCTGAGTCATGGAGCCTGATGGGCCGTCGCATTGCCTACAGTGTTTACTGGGGCCTGAGCATACTTGCTGTGCTGGGTATTTTTGCGGCTATAGTGGTGGACTTTGAGAAGTACAGGCTACTGCGCTACTTTATTTTTTCAGGCATATTTGCCAATATTCTGGGTAAGGTCTTTGCCTCTCTTTTTCTGGGGGTTGATGACATTATGCGTGGTGTGCAATGGGTGTGGCAGCAATTTTCGCCCCCAGCGGCACCCCGGGATAATAGCCGGCACGACTTCCTGGTAAAGGGCAGTATCATTGCGGGAACTATCCCGCTCGTAACGATGAGCTATGGCATCATATCCGGTGCACATGACTACCGCGTCATTACCCGGAGGATCGCCCTCCCTAATCTGCCCAAAAGCTTTCACGGTATCCGTATCGCCCAGGTATCTGACATACACAGCGGTAGCTTTTTTAACAAAACGGCTGTGAAGGGCGGGGTGGAGATGGTGCTGAATGAAAAGCCTGACCTCATATTCTTCACGGGTGACCTGGTGAACAACGAATCGAAAGAAGTGCGGGATTATATCCCTGTATTTAATAAACTGAAGGCTCCATTGGGCGTTTACAGTACGCTGGGTAATCACGATTACGCCAACTATACGGAATGGCCGAGTGAGCAGGCTCGTGTGCAGGATGTGAAAAACCTGATGGAGGCACACCGGATCATGGGCTATGATCTGCTTATGAATGAGCATCGTATGCTGGAGCAGGGCGGGGACAAGCTGGCTATCCTGGGTGTGGAAAACTGGGGTAAGGGCCGCTTCCCTAAATATGGCCGGCTGGATCAGGCCCATAAGGGTACAGGTGGGGCTGCTGTGAAGCTGCTGCTAAGCCACGACCCAAGCCACTGGGACGGCCAGGTAAGGCCTGAATATCCTGACATTGATGTCATGTTTGCAGGGCATACTCACGGGTTTCAGTTCGGTGTGGAAATAGGCGACTTCCGCTGGAGCCCCTCACAGTACGTCTACAAACAGTGGGCGGATCTGTATAAGGAGGGTAATCAGTACCTGTATGTGAACAGGGGGTTCGGATTTCTTGGCTTCCCGGGGCGCGTAGGTATGCCTCCGGAGATAACAATAATAGAACTGGTTACAGCCTGATACGACTATGTACTTATCTGCTATGAATATTGAGGTGGACGCAGGTGCGAAGGCATTTGCAAAAGCTGAAGTCCGGATAGATGCTACTCCGGAAATTGTCTATGATATCCTATCTCATATAAGAAAGTGGCCCTCATGGCAGGAAGATGTCTCCCGCACTAAAATCAATAATGTACAGCCTGAGGCAGGCACTGAATTTAGCTGGAAGGTGAATGGGATGACGATCAAATCCCGGTTACATACAGCGAACTATCCGGCTGCCCTTGGGTGGACGGGTGAGGTGTGGTGGTACAAAGCCATTCATAACTGGCATATGGTGCCTGACGGTGACGGGGGTACCTATCTGACTGTGGTAGAATCCATGTCAGGCTTCGGAGCCAGCCTTATGCAGGGCATGCTGCGCAAGAGTGTGCGGAAGAATGCGAAAGAACTTAAGCGAGCTGCGGAGCACAAGTAGAGTTTTCTGATCATTTCCTTTATTAAGCCTATGGGCTCCCTTCACTTTCCGGAAGAAATTCACTTTCGGTAATACTAGTTTTATTGGATTTTTTTCATGCGGTAGGCCTCTGTCTCTTAGAGTGTTATAGGATTTGAATGATTCGTTTTGGGTAGATGAGGGCTATTTTTGGGTTACTATGTCCTGTTTCTTTGATAAAGGGGCGAATAAAATTTTAACCAGAACGATGAAAAAGATTTTACTTTATGTAGTGGGTGTTTTTTGCTGTGCCATAGCCTGTAAACCAGTGGCTGTGAGTACTTCAGATAGCATTCCGCCCGATGTCACCCTTAATACTTACACCCAAGGCATTCGTAATAAGACGACAGTAGAGGCCAATGGTAGTGCGGCTGAAATGAAGGTGGCCGTAGGGGAAAAAGTGTACTTCATAGGTACCGGATACGATAGTCTCGGCCTAAGAGATGCCAGAGTAGCAGCAGTGAGCGGAGGTATGCTCAGGGTCAATAATAATAACCTGATACGTGTTACAGTTCATGAAAACGACACCACAGTAGACTCCACAGGTGTGACCGTTAGTTCTAAAAATGCCCTGCTGGCGGGAGAGGTCGAGTTTGACCGTCCGGATCAGGAGGTAGTACTCCGGGCACGCTCAACTGACTGGGCTGGTAATGCTGCCGTAACGCCTACACTGACTATTGTGCCTCTCCCTAAGCCAGTGGCCAGGCTTTCTGCCGATCGTACGGTGGTGGAGCAGGGTGAGGCGGTCACACTGACCTATGAAACCGAGCATGCTGACACGGTAAAAATAAACGGGAATGTACAAAATACAAGAAACGGAACTCGGACATTTAACCCCGGCTCCTCTGTGCCCGTAATCCTTGAAGCCATAAATGAGGTGGGCAGAGACGCCGACACTATTGAAATCAGGGTAACGATGCCGCCTGCGCTACCACAGATCAATACCTTTACTCTGAATAAAAGTACAGCAGATGAGGGTGAAAGCGTAAGAGCAAGCTGGAATGTGTCTAATGCCACGCAGGTCAGGCTTTACAGAAATGGGTCACGTATTCACACGAATAGTGATATGACTGACTCTCATAGCTTCAGTATTAACAATAGCGGAAATTACACGATAAAGCTTGAAGCAACAGGGGCCGGGGGTACCAGTGAATACAGCCGGTCGCTTACCATCACGGAGCCCGCTCCTCAAATGCCGGTTGAATCCTGTAGTAATATGTCGGCCTGGTGGGCTTACGTGGCTAAGGATGCTATTCAGTCCTATTGGATCATGGACCTTTCTAATTTGATTACAGGGGATCGAATTTCGACAGTAAAAAACCTGGGTGGGTCTGATATACTCGTTAGGGTGTCAGGCCGCGAAGTACTTATCCCCGCCGGAGGTAGCTCTTCAGGTCTGAATGGTATCTCATTCAGTAACCGCTTTGAGGCTTATGTTGGTAACCCGAATGCTCTTGGAGTTGCACTGGAGTTCTGTAAGCAGTAAAAATCTTTAGTTGTCCATTTTTTAAGACCGGCTGCCAGGTGGTAGCTGGTCTTTTTATTTTCCATTCACCTGATATTAGGACCAGTGCCGCTTTCCTATTTCCCTGCATTTTTCGTAACTTTTAAGTAGTCCGATAGCTTTAATAATCAATAAACGTATTGCCGTTCTTTTTATGTCCTCATGGCCAGGTCTATATGAGGCATTGTGCCAGTATGGTATTTTCAGAATTTATTTTTTCGCATAAGAAACAGTATTAACCACCCTATGTCTAAGAACAACAAAAAGCTTCGTCTGCAGGAATTTGAGATTATGAGTTTTGTACTGGACCGGCAGCACCGCTGGGGAGGCCGGGCGGACCAGGTAGCCGAATCAGAAAACGAAGAAGCATGTAACCTCAAAACGATTGCCCCTACCTGTATGACTTGCCTACAGGATGTATGCGGGCAGTCAAACGATGGGATATGTACGTACTACGACAGGGACTGTCAACCATACCAGTAGTCGGATACCCACCCTATAAAAGTAAGAAGGCCACGGCATAAGTGTCGTGGCCTTCTTTCATTATTGATTCAAAGGAGCCTTAGTCCATGTATCCATCGATACCATGTCTGAAGCCATCCACATAGGTACCGATACTACGAGTAGGTAGTGGCTCTACCGGCTCATAGTAACCTCCCGGAGGCAGGCCACCAGTCAGTTTGCCCAATGATTTTTTGCTGAACTTGTCAGCTTTCATACTTTCCAGCTTTTTCATAATTTTTATAATTTAATGGTTAATAAATACAATCTAAGGTGTGTTTTCAGTGACAATTTCCTTTTCCGGGCTAAGCCACTCTGCTGAATAGGGATCGTAATGACACTTATCAGGCTTGCTTAGCATATCTTCATTTTTTCGCCATGCACGGCAATCGGTGCAGATGTGTCTGAATTCACAGTCTTTGCAGGTATCAATCTGGTCTTTATGGACATGCCATACCTGGCTGAAGTCCTGTTCTGAAATAATGTTTTTAATAAGCGTCTGATCTATATGCCCGAACCGGGCCGGCATAGAGGGGCACTGACACAGGTACCCGGCGGTATCCATACTTACTTTTCTGTTAAGGCAGGAATTGTGCTTCTGTGATTCGGTGAAGAGCATTTTATTGGGGCTGAAATAGTTCGGGGATACCGCGCCGCAGTGGGTGTGGCTATCGATGGCCTTTTTGATAAATACGAGGTTGTTTTTCCGGATGCGTGAGGAGTGGTCCTCAGGGGTGGGGCAGCCATGCACTACTATCTGTTTTAAGCGCAGGTTCTGACACAGCCCATCATATAAGGCCTCATAGTCCGGAGCCCATGGCAGATAAAGCATGATAGACTCTATGGTATGCCGTTTGAAGCAGTTTACTATCTGTGCAAGTGTGTCTGGAGGTATGGCCTGGTAGATGCGAATATCCATGGCTTCGCACCGGGCTTCGTCCAGTTGGCGGGCAAATGCCTCTACCCATTCCACCCGGGTCCCTGCATCAATGTCCATAATGGCATTAGTCACAAGAGAAGGATGATCCCACTCGAGGTTTAGATTCGGAAAAAGGGCTCTTTCCTCATCTGAACCAAAAAAACCGTATTCCTTTTCTTCGAGGTATTCAAAGTATTCCAGTACGGTATCTATATTGTCCTCACCGTATGAAGCTGCTATTTCCCGGACGGGCTTATGGAGCTCTTCTGTGAGCATGTCGTAGAGGGCATTGGGTATAAAGTCATAGTTATACCGCTGTATATCGCAAATAACGGACCTTGTGGCACCCTTTACGGGGATGCAATTGGCAAATAGGATGAAATATGGCTGATCGGTTTGCGCTGTCATGCCATTCTGCTTACTGGTTTATAAAAATTGTCGGCATTGTGGTAGCGTACTCTGTACCTGTCTATGGCAATCTTGTTTACTACAAGGCGCCTGGCAGTGGTACTGACTTCAGCAGGGCGTGTGATATGGAGTATGGCGGGAATCTGGTGGCCGGCATGCTTCTTCCACTGGTCAAGGGTATGTAATATCTTTTGGTTCTCTTTTTCTTTATTTTCCATCTTTCAGGTATTGAGCTATTCGGCGCTCCAGAAAGTAGTTGCAGGGGTAGCTGGTCATGCCAAACTGCCCGATCGGGTTTACTTCCAGGAAGAAATATTCGCCAGCGGGGGTTACCATGAGGTCTATGGACCCGGTTTTCAGGCCCAGTGACTTCATTACTTTTTGCAGCTTACTCCGGATGCGTTCAGGTAAGGTGAACGGGACCGTGCGGTTAGGTTTTTCGTGCTTATACCGCCTGAAATCGGTGGCTGTCTGTGCATCTTTTTGTGAAAAAATGGCCATTGAGTAATATTCATTCTCAAGAAAAAAACTCCGTATTTCGTACCGCTTAGGGATTTTTTTCTGGAATAAGCTAAGGCCAAAAGTTTCAGGAAGGGATTGTGCCATTTCTTCCGTTAGCTCTTCTGTATACATTGGCAGCCAGTGGGTGGGTGTATAATACCGGATGGCCGTACGTATCGCCTTTGTGACTATCTCCTTGTGTTTGTCCAGAAACTCCAAAAGCACCTGACGCGAGCCTGTAATAAGGGAGGGCGGGACGGAGAGGCCATGTTCCCTGGCGGTATCGAGTACTATATCCTTATTAATGCCGGTGGCTGAGGCATGATCGCTTAGCCAGGGCACAGCCTTGAGTTTATGATGCAGGTATTCAATTACAGCGTCATTTTCTCTTTTAAGGAATTTGGCTGATTCCTCTTCCAGTGCCTTATCCTCTGCGGATAAGGCAGGCTTATCTATCTGCCAGTTGCCTCTTCTATACCAATAGGACTTTATGGATTTAAGTGGTAACTGCCGGCCGTCCATTTGCAGAAAGACCTCGCCATCTTCTACATGACTCAGGCTTACTGCCTGTTCAGCTTCATTGATTCTAATTGGTTCTTCATTGTAGTTTAGCAACCATCGCATCACTTCCGTGGTGTTGGGGTCCTGATCTATGGACATGATCAGAATGGGGCTTTTTGCCATAGACACATAGGGGTTATGGATAAAGCTTGGAGGCTTTATCTCAGACACTACCGGTATAATATATCAAACCAGGGGGTTAGTCTTCAATGCATTGAACATCAGACTGTAGTGTGCCGTCAGGTAGCACCTCATTTGTAGTGACAAACATGTATGTGGGAAGGGTGATACCAATACTGGTGGCGCCACCAGTAAGTTTTGCGGGGGAGTTATTCAGTAAGAAGGTGTTTATGTTTTCTAGTTTTTTCATCTTTCGTGGTTTTCATAGTTTGGTTCTATGAAAATACGAGTATGATGTGAAAAGCCAAAAAATATACTGAAAAGTTTAGTTTATTTAAACCAACCATTTGCTCATTGCGGGGTAGGCCTCATTTGTGGTCATGTCACGCCACGCCAGTACGGGGACGCCTACATACCGGCCTTCCCTGAAGTTTTGGAGGAAGTTGTCAGAAGAACCGCGATATCCTTCTTGGTGGAATACTTCTGCAGGATCTATACCAATGTGCAGGGCGGCGGCGTATGACCATGCAATAGCGGCCATCTCGAGACTATCTGGTGCCATGCCTGGCCCTGGCTCCAGATCGCCCGTGGCCTCCGCACGGCGGTCTGGCTCCATCATGGCCAGGTGACCGGCTTCATGCAGCAGATCTCCCGGATAGGTTAGCCTGGACTCATCGATAAGAATACTGCCTTTTTCGATATGAATACCCGGTAGGAATGTACTGTCTGGCAGTGAGGCTTGGCGCACACTTATACCTATCTGCTGCAGAAAAGCGGCTATTTTCAGCGTTAGTGGATGCTGAAATGATGTGTTAGAAGTGCTTGACCCAGTCATCGGACGAAGAAACGCTTAATTCATTGCCCCGGACAAGGATATAGTCCATTATTACCTCTTCGCGGCAGCCCTGGAAGCTGGTTTTTTGGCTCACCGCTTTTAAGATAACAGGGTAGGAGAGGCCGTACTGCCTGTCATAGCGAAATACACTCCCGTCCTCATTGGCCATGAAGCCCCACTCTATACTGATAGGGCCCGGTACGCACTCTTCTAAGGGATAGACAAAGTAATCATACACGTAGGTGCCGGTTCCATCTGCCTTTAGCTCCAGGTAGCCACCGTTTCTACCTTGATATTTTCCCAGAAAGCGGGAAGGTACTTTGATAGTGGTAAGCACAGGCTCATCACGGTAAGTAAAGGTGCGTGTAGGATTATTGGATATGAACCCGCTGGCGGTAAGTCCTGCCAGGGCCAAAACAGCTATAAAAAAGGTAATCGGCTTCATGCCCTAAAGGTAAGCCCTTAGCTACCATAATAGTGGTGCTATTTTTCGTCATTTCTTACAACTAAAATAAGGATCCCTGGCTTCCCTGCTGTGTATTTACAGGCTCTATGACTGATTCGTTGTTTTTACGGGGGCTGTTTACTTCTGTGCTCACCGGGTAGTAGTCCATTCTCTTGCCATCGTAGCCGTCCAGCAGCGCCTGGATATCGTCGTCATTCAGGCCGTCACTGAGCCAGGCCTCTCGGTGACCGGCCTCTAGTATTACTGGCATGCGGTCGTGTATATGGGCTATGTTTTTTGGGGGCTGGGTGGTGATAATACTGAAAGATCTTACGACTTCGCCGGTGTGCTTATCGTGCCATTCGTCCCAGATACCTGCAAATGCAAATAACTCCTGATCAGTCGGGAATATCCGGTAAGGCTGCTTAGTCTTTTTATCCCCCAGCTTTTGCCATTCGTAGTATCCGTCTGCCAGTACCAGGCAGCGCTTTTTTTTGGCTGCGGTTTTAAAGGCAGGCTTCTCGAGGATGGTCTCCCGCCTGGCGTTGATCATCTTATAGCCTATCTTTTCGTCTTTGGCCCAGAAGGGGATCAGTCCCCAGCGATAAGAAACTATGTCTTTCGGGGTTTCATTAGCAATAACCGGCAGGTTCATGCTTGGTGCAGCATTGTAAACCGGCTCGAACTCAAAGGTGAAGGTAGCTCCTAAGGATTCCTTGAGGGCTTTTTCTACTGTTTTTTGTATTTTTGAAATACTGTATCTGCCACACATACTTGAGAGGATAACGTGTATTAAATGTACAAAAAACCCGCCTCTTCTGTTTATTTATTTGATTATGAGCTCACACTCTCACCACCCGGAGAAGCTAAATGAAAGCATTTTGTTGCTGAACAAGCACTTTGACCTTGAAAACGACCGTGCCCTGCCCATTCAAGTGGATATGGGAGAGCTGCGAAGCCGGCTGAGCGCGATCATTGGCTGGTACCTGGATAATGATCTGGAAAAGCTAATGCATATAATGTACAGGGTAGATGTGGAAGAGAGGGTATTCAGCGGTATATTGACTTCCTCGCCACCTGGTAAAATTGCGGCAGAGTTAGCTGATGTGGTTTTGGAGAGAGAGTGGCAAAAGGCTGAAACCAGGCTTAAGTATAGATAAGCCAGGCGTAAGGTGAAAAACGATAACCACAGATTAATCGGGTTTTCCTATTAAATCCGTTTGGCCTGCCGGCTTCGTAGTATAATTAAGCAAATCAAGAAACTATGCCTCTGACAAAAGAAGTGACTGCTCCGGTTTTTAATCTTACAGATATTTTTGGCAGGCAAATAAACCTGGAAGAATACGCTGATAAGAAAGTGTTTATTGGATTTTTCAGACATGCAGGCTGCCCGTTTTGTAACCTGCGTGTGCATGCTCTTGCAAAAATGCGTGATGAGCTGATAGAAAACGGGATGGAAATGATCTATTTTTTCGAATCAGGCAAAGATATTTTATTGCGCAGTTCATTTCACCGGGAAGTAAACCCAATCCCTATTATCTCTGACCCGGATAAGAAGTGGTACGGGGCTTATGGCCTGGAAGAGTCTGGCAAAGGTAGCGCAGTTGGTCACCTTAAGTATTTTGTCCAGTCGGCCATCAATGCCAAGGCTAAAGGGCTGCCGGTACACCCTATGAAAGACGGGGAAAGTATTAAAACCATGCCTGCGGAGTTTTTGCTGGGGCCGGGGCTGGTAGTTAAAGATTTTCATTACAGCGGGGAGCTGAAAGACAGGCTTGACTTTGATGCGATCAGGGAGTTTTCCACCGCCAGTCCTTCAGTAAAGGCATAGAAGGAGAGGAATAAAAAAAGGGCTGGTACAAACCTGCCCTCTTTCTCAATTGCTTACGATCGATACATTTACACTTTAAGTTCTTATGCGGTTTTCATCTGTGTTTTTTTGCCCTTACTGATGGCATCATTGCGGACGAATTCCATAGCCTTTTCGACCATTTTAGGCGATCCGATAAAGAGGGGTACTCTTTGGTGAAGTTCTGTAGGTTCTACTTCCAGTATACGTCTGTGGCCATCTGTGGCCATGCCGCCGGCTTGTTCAACGATAAAGGCCAGGGCATTGCACTCATACATAAGTCTGAGTTTGCCCTTGGGGCTTTTGGTGCTGCGTGGATAGATGTAAATTCCGCCTTTGAGCAGGTTACGGTGAAAGTCTGCCACCAGTGAGCCTATATAGCGGCCGCTAAATTGACATTCTTTACATTCCTGTACGTAATCACGTATAGGCTGATCAAATAGATCCCAGCTGCCCTCGTTTATAGAAAAAATCTTTCCGTCTTTGGGCGTGGTAATGTTCTGATGAGATAGGAAAAACTCCCCAAGGCTGGGTTCATAGGTGAAGCCATTGACACCGTGGCCGGTAGTATAGACCAGCATGGTGCTGGAGCCGTACAATATGTAGCCTGCGGCAACCTGTTCGGTACCTTTCTGCAGGACATCCTCTTCTGTAATCGGTCCGCCCACAGGTGATATTCTTCTGAATACACTAAAGATGGTGCCGATTGATACGTTTACGTCAATGTTGGATGAACCATCCAGCGGGTCCATGGCTACTACGTAGCGCCCGCTATGGTTTCCAAGATCGATTATTTTTTCTTCTTCTTCAGAGATGATGGCACATACCTCACCGCCATTTCGGAGGGCGCGGGTAAAGCGGATATCAGCGATCACATCCAGCTTCTGCTGTTCCTCTCCCTGCACATTAGTAGCGCCGAATGCACCACCTATTCCCAATAGTCCTGAGCGGCTTATCTCACGGTTAATGATCTTGCCCGCCAAGGCTATATCCCTGAGTAGCTGACTAAGCTCACCGGTCGCGTAGGGGAAATCGTCTTGCTTGCGTTTTATGAACCGATCTAACGTGGTTCCTACCGGTAAACCCAGATTATTACTGTCCATCTGATGTGTTATTTTGATACCTTCATCTATATTAAAAAATTGCCCAAGCAATAATATGCGAAATTTGGCATTTAAATCGTTTGCATGCAAGTATTATGAAGATTTTTAAGTTTGGAGGTGCCAGCGTAAAAGACGCTTCCGCAGTGCAGAATGTGGCTCAAATCCTTGATAGATACCGCAATGATCGAGTTGTAGTGGTAATATCTGCCATGGGAAAAACGACAAATGCACTTGAAAAGGTACTAGCATTATTCTATGAAAAAAATGACTGGAGCCTTGCTCTCCGGGAAATACGGGAGTTTCATGACCGGATAGTGGATGATTTATTCGGGGAGAAAAACCCTCAGCAATTACGGGAACGCCTGGCCGGTATTTTTGAAGAGGTGGTGCGCTACCTGTCTAAAGCTGGTAACTTTGTGCCTGATGAGATATATGATAAGGTTATCTCAGTAGGAGAGCTGGTGTCCACCACTATTGTAGAATCATATTTAGACGAAAAAGAGTATTCCACGTGCTGGCTGGATGCCCGCCGCCTTGTGCGCACGGACAGCCGCTTCAGAAATGCACGTGTGGACTGGGAGATAACGCGCAGGCATGTCCGTATGGAGGTTGAGCGGCGGCCGGATACGCGTTTATTTATAACTCAGGGGTTTATCGGCAGCGACCATCGCGGGCGTACGGTTACGCTCGGCCGGGAAGGCTCGGACTATACTGCTGCTATTATGGCCAACTGCCTGGATGCCGAGTCGGTTACGATTTGGAAAGACGTGCCGGGTATACTCAATGGCGACCCGAAACTGGTGAGAAACACCCTTTTATATAAAGAGCTGCCTTACCGTGAAGCGGCCGAGATGACCTATTACGGGGCTTCGGTCATCCATCCGAAGACGATCAGGCCACTGGGGGAAAAGAATATTCCTCTCTACGTTCGTTCGTTTATCAATTATGAAGAGCCTGGTACGGTCATTCATGACTGCCAGGTGGAAAATCTGGCACCGGCGGTGATATTCAAATTCAGGCAGGTACTGCTTACTTTCAGCATGCCTAACTTTACCTTTATCAATGAGAAGCATCTTACCCTGATCTTTCATGCGCTGGATACTTTTGATATACGGCTAAATGTGATGCAGAACTCGGCTGTCTCCATTAGTATATGCGCGGATTACCGGCCTGGCAAGCTCAAAGAACTTTTGCAACATCTGGGAAATGACTTTCAGGTCAAATACAACCTGGATGTGAACCTGGTTACTATCAAGAACTTTACCGAGGAGGTACTTGCAGGCGTAATAGCCGATCTGAACCCGGAGGATGAACTATTATTGGAACAGCGCAGCCGTAACAATGTCCATCTAATTGTGCAGCCTGCCGTGTCTGTTTAGACACTATTGGCTATTTTTGAAGTGTGAACACTAAGTCCGACACCCATGTACCTCAGGGTAAACTTCAAGCCTGGCTATATGCTGCCCGTTTGAGGACCCTGCCACTTACCCTCTCATGTATTGGGATGGGGAGTTTTCTGGCAGCATTTTATGATACATACCAGCCGGTAGTATTCTGGCTGGCAGCACTTACTACCTTATTTCTGCAGGTACTCAGCAATCTGGCAAACGATTATGGGGATAGTAAACACGGTGTGGATAGTGAAAGCCGTGAGGGGCCTGCGCGTGCGGTACAGGCGGGGGTGATTACTCCGGCCGAAATGAAACGTGCCATGTACGTGTTTGCCTTTTTGTCTCTTGCCAGTGGCCTGCTCTTATTATATATGTCTCTGGGGACAGGCTGGGAGGCTTTTCTTTTCTTTTTTGTGCTTGGTCTGGCCTCTATCGGGGCGGCCATTGCTTACACTGCCACCAAAAAACCCTACGGATATGCCGGGCTGGGGGACCTTAGTGTACTGGTTTTCTTTGGCCTGGTAGGGGTGGGGGGTACTTATTACCTCCATGCTCAGGATCTTTCCGGCGGAATCTGGCTGCCGGCTTTAAGCGTCGGCCTTCTTTCCACTGCTGTACTTAATGTAAACAACGTCCGGGATATTGAAAGTGACCGTGCCAGTGGCAAAAAGAGCGTTCCGGTACGTATCGGAAGGCAGGCGGCAGTCTACTACCATATCTTTCTTCTGGTTACCGCCGCTTGTGCCGCAATTGCTTTTACTCTATTATTTTATGAAAGTCCATGGCAGTGGCTTTTTCTACTGTCACTTCCTATGATCTTTATCAATGGGAGAGCCGTAGCCACCCGCAGTCGCGCAGCAGAACTGGATCCCTATTTGAAGCAGATGGCGCTTACTACCCTGCTTTTCGTTATTACATTTGGCGTTGGCCTGCTGCTGGCATAGCCAGGTTTTTAGTGGGCTTAGGATAATTTTGCAAATATGATCTAGGTCATAGTTGCCTTATCGGCGCTTCGTTATATTGGTAATACCAAACAGAAAGGCGCTTTGCCTGCTTTTAAATAGTAAACCAAATACGACAGCATCAATGAAAAAAATAATAGTACCCACCGATTTTTCAGACCAGGCATCATTTGCCCTTGATCTGGCCGCACAGATCGCCCGTCAGAGCGATGCTGAAATCACGTTGCTTAATGTGATCGAGCAGCCAGGATCTTCTTTTAACACCATGGGGCAGGTGAGTACCACAGATTCTGATAATGTGTATGTGCTGGAGATGCTTAAAGCAATGAAGCAAAAGATGGAGGAAACAGCCTCTGATGAGGCCTATGCCGACCTTAATCTGAAGACGGTTGTGCATGTAGGGCATACCTTTCATACTATTTCTGCTGAAATTGCCGAACGCGGGGCTGACCTTATCATAATGGGAAGCAAGGGAGCTTCCGGTATAGAAGAGGTTCTGATAGGATCTAACACAGAGAAAGTGGTGCGTCACTCAAAGGCACCGGTGATCACGGTAAAAAGCCCGGCAAAATTCGATACGATCAAAAATATCGTTTTTGCTACCGACCTCACCGGTAAGCACCCTCACGTAACGGAAGAGATAGTGAAGCTTCAGAAAATGCTGGGGGCTACCCTGCATATCGTAAAAGTAAATACGCCTACCAATTTCCAATCTGATCGTGATATTAAAAAGATGATGAAGGAGTTTGTTGATGAGGGCAAGCTTACTGATTATACGCTTAATATCTACAATGATGCGGTAGAAGAGGATGGCATTATTTATTTTGCAGATGATATTAATGCTGACCTGATTGCCCTGGGTACGCACGGGCGTACGGGGCTCATGCACCTGCTAAGCGGCAGTGTGGCTGAGGATGTGGTGAACCATTCCAAACGGCCGGTCTGGACATGCAAAATGCACTGATAGTATGGGAAGAAAAAAGAATAAGAAGTTTGACGGAATCGTGTTCTCTACTGACCCTGATCATGAATACGATGAGTATAGTGATGAAGAGGAAGAGACACTGCCCCCACAGCAGCAGAACCTGAAAGTGCGCATAGATCGCAAAAAAGGAAATAAGGAAGTAACTGTGGTTGGTGACTTCATAGGGGCAACTGAGGATCTTAAGGCTCTTGGAAAGACTCTGCGACAGAAGTGTGGGGTAGGTGGAAGTGATAAAGAAGGTGAGATCCTTATCCAGGGCAATGTAAGAGACAGGGTGCTTACCCTGCTTCATGATATGGGCTACAAAGCTAAACCCCAGGGAGGTTGATCCACCTCCGGGATTTTGCCAATTCACAATAATATAAAAGCCGACCCTAATTAGGGCCGGCTTTTTAAATGAACGAGAAAGATAATGGGCCTGTGAGGCCCGGCGATCAAAATTATTCTTCGGGAAAGCCCCTATTTTTAGGAAATACCAGCGTAACAGTGCCTTCTCTGTCCGGGAGCCTTTGCCACACCAGGCTTCCATTGTGCAGTTCCATGACAAATGTTCCGGCCACTGCTACCGCTTCAAGATTATCTGCCTGAGGGCGGGTTATTTTCAGATTATGGTTATTCTCGAGCATTTCGAATGTGTGCTTATTCAGCAGACAAGGCTTGCTTTTTAATTGTAGCCTCACCTCATCGTGCTGTTCTTGGGCTTCCAGATGCACGACCCCATCGGGGGCTGTTATACGATGCATATGGTATACCAGGGCCCTGATCAGGCTCCCAGCCAAGTGCCTGTCTGCCCACACCGACAGACCTTTATCGCCTTCTGCTATAGTGACATTCATATCCGGATAGCTGTCTGTCAGAAAAGATGAGGCATACTTTACCATAGGCCAAAGCCCTAGTATCTCCATGGCAGGCTCTACCTGCAGGCGTTGCGTACTCAGCCAGTCCAGTGACTCCAGTATGTGGCGGTCGTACAGCGATAGTTTCTCCCGCGCCTTGACCATTATTTCTCTCGACGGCTGTTTTTGTTCTATGTGAAGTAATCTCAGGGCGTCTTCAGCCAGGCTTCTGGTCGGTCTGAATTGTAAGTCGATCAACAGATTTTCTACGTCCCGGACTTTTGAGAATGACTTTTCTTTACCGGATTCATTAATAAGAACCTTGTATTTCCGTCTGATCCTGTCCCTCATAGTGATCAGGTCATTCGCTATGTCGTAGATCATGTTATTCGTTCGCTGATGATCGAGGACCTTGCGTACATAGCTTACATTAAATCCGGTAATGTTAGCTATCTCCCTGATGTCACCATGGCCACACAGGCGGTCAAATAAGCGGGAGTCTTCTGTCATAAAGCATGTGATTGAAAAGTGAAAATGATGTGCAGGCTATTTTACTATGAGCTGGTACCTGCATTTAACAGCGTTGGCTTTAGCTCAAACGCCGCCTTCGTTCGCATGCCCGGGGTAATGTCTGTATAGGACTGCTGGCTGATAATCCACAGGAATAAATGGATAGGTTCATCTTCATAGATTATATTAAAAATGAATGTGATGTTTCTTTATTGACGTATTATTTGATTGTTGATACAATAAAAATGAATAATAATTAGATTTGAAAAACAAATGTCTCGTTTTGTGACTAAAATTTACGTTTTTTGTCCTTTTATGAAACAACAGGGCGCTAATGGAGGCCGTCATAGCCTGAATCAGGTTCTGTTTTCAATTAAATTACCCGGATAATAAGCCTATGGATTCATCGAAACTAGGAGAAAGATTGAGACATATAAGGGAAAGTAATAAGCTGAAACAGCGTGAAGTAGCTGAGGCAATAGATGTAAATCGCTCTACTTATGCGATGTATGAAGTAGGTGTTAGAATGATGCCTTTGGATAAGCTCATTGCGCTGGCGGCGTTTTACGGGCAGACCCTGGATGAAATTCTCGGGCTTCGGTCAGGTGGTGAACCTGAACCGGTTGATTTTTCTGATAAGCTGCCGGTAAGCCCCGAGGACTCTTCAGGTGAAAAAGGTAAGGATGTAGAGGAAGAGCTCCGCCTTCTGCATGAGGAGAACCGCAGGCTTAAGGACGAGCTGCTTATCTCTTTCAGACGACAGATAAAACTTCACCGCAAAATTGAGTCGCTTACGTCTGGAAGGTCATCAGACTAGTGCTGTAGTATGCCAGGCTTGCAGGCATGAAGCCATCTGTTAAGCACCTTACTTTTATTGCCTTTGGCGCAATATCAGGTATTATTGTCTCTTAATTATATCATGAAAATGGATATATTAAACCCGTAATAGGTGGTTTAAATCACAATTGATGAATTTAGTTATTCAATAATATTCAAAAATGATATATTGACACCCGAACTATGAATAAGGTCGGGTGACTACAGGTGTCCGACCGGAAAAAACCTACTGACACACCTTTTTGAACATGGCGGACATCTTTCATAAACTAAAAAAACTTAGAGAATCACTGGGGCTAAAGCAGTCAGATGTGGCCGCGTGTACCAGCATGAGCCAGCGGGATATTAGTTTGCTTGAAAATGGACATAAGGAGTTTATCCCTACCAGCTATCTGGTTTTCTATACTCAGATAGGTATAGATGTGCGCTGGATATTTAATGGCAGACCCTATGAGGAGGACACGGCTTATCTCCGTGAGTTTGTGAAAAAACTGTCTCTGCGAAACATGAGTGGGCAGGACCTGGTAGCGCTTTATAAACGTAAATCTGATGAAGGTGATACCCGGCAGGTGGCTCAGGCCATAGTACCACTTAGCGAAATTTACGTAATACGGGCAGAAATCAGCCGTGAATACGCCTCAAATCTGAATAGGGCCTCATACCTGGAACGGCAGGACCGTATCCAGTTGCCCATGGCAGAGGCTTATCGTGAGACG
Source organism: Roseivirga sp. BDSF3-8 (assembly GCF_041449215.1). NCBI lineage: Bacteria > Pseudomonadati > Bacteroidota > Cytophagia > Cytophagales > Roseivirgaceae > Roseivirga > Roseivirga sp. BDSF3-8. The sequence continues at coordinate 3,401,176 of NZ_JBGNFV010000001.1, forward strand.
TTTCGCTGCTTTCAGGCAGAGAGTGACCGCATGGCTCCCCATATTACCGCCGGAGATTACCTCATTGGACGACTCATATCTATAGAAGACCTGGCACATCATGAGGGCGGGCTGTTTATCGTAATAAGTAAGGATGTAATTGTGGGCAGACTTTCTGAGGCAAAAGGTGTTGTTTCCTTCGTATTTACCCACCCCCAGTATCCACCACTCAAATTAAGGCCGGAGGAAGTAAAAGAGCTGTGGCTGGTGAGGTGGCGCCTGACTCCTCAGGTAAGCGGTAGCTATACGGATTACCTGGGAAATATACAGCGCAGGCTGGAGAATATCGAACAACGGCTGGGCGACTAAGCCGGTATATGACGTCCGGTAGGCTTTTGTTTGTATATTTACCTCAGACTAAAGTCCTGTTTTCATGAAGTATTTTTTGACCTTTATCAGCTTATTCGTTTCCCTTACTGCTATGTCGCAGGTCTCCACCACGCTTGTGGTAAGGGCCAAAGCCAAAGATGCGAAGTTTATAGGAACCAGTATAGGGGGTGCCTTTATCACAATACGCGATACGCAGACGGGTGAGCTTCTTGCGAGTGGCAAAACATCAGGAAGCACTGGTAACACATCGCTCATCATGGAAGAGTGCCATGATCGCTACCAGCAGCTCAGCGATGAAAATACAGCTGCATTTACGACTACGCTGGAGCTGGAGGAGCCCCGCAGGCTCACTATCTCAGCTCTGGCTCCTGCCAATCACGCGCAGGCGGCTGTGCTTGCTCAGACACAAGTCTGGCTTGTTCCGGGTAAACATATAGACAGGGATGGCATCATACTTGAAATACCCGGCTTTATAGTAGATCTGCTGACGCCACAAACCCACGAGGTGCTTTCCGGCGACGAAAACATCACGCTTAGTGCCAATGTAGTGATGATGTGTGGGTGTCCAGTGACGGAAGGAGGTATGTGGAACGCATCGGAATATGAAATTCGCGCCCTTATCATGAAAGACGGGGAGCAAGTAGAGGAAATCCCGATGAACATAACCGAAAAGCCCAACACCTTTCAGGCTTCCTGGTCACCTGCCGAAAGTGGTAGCTATGAAATTATCGTGTATGCCTACGATAGCCGCAGCGGCAATACGGGTGTGGACAAAGGAAATGTGATAGTAAGATAAGCCCCGGAGCTTGGTTTTCGGATAATAATAAAGCTCCTGCCAGGGAGCTATTTCATTTAAAACGGGTGATAGTACAGTACCGTAATTTCCGCCCTGGCACCGAATCTTAAAGGTAATCCCGATACGCCAAATCCCTTACTTACATATAGGTAAGGTTTCTGTTCACTATACCAGCCACGGTTATAGTCGCCGGATTTTTCCGGCAGCACCAGCGGTTCTCCCGTCAGTGTTACCTGCCCGCCGTGAGTATGTCCGGCCAGAGCACAGTAGATATTCAGTTTTTCCTCCTCGGGTCGTACTTGGTTCACTTTTTGCAATTCCTTTACCATACGCTCATAATGCAAAGGACTATGCACCATCAGCAGATGATTATCTTCTTTTTGCACACCCTCAATGGCTTTGGTAAAATTCGAATTACTTTTCACAATGTCATCCAGCCCTGTAAGCGTCAGGCGGCTTCCTTTAACCTCGATGGTTTCCGTTTCATCTACAAGCAGCCGGCCCCCGGTCATCCGGAATATTTCCTGCATGGTCTCTTCCGGGATCTTCGCTTTGTACTCATGATTGCCCATAATACCATACTTAGGGATATTCCCGTCCAGCAGCCGCATAAATACCTCAAAAGGTGAGGGCTTGCCATTCTGATCTATGCTATCACCGGTCAGTAGAAATAAATCCGGCCGTAGTTCATTCAGTTTGTCAGCCAGGTGCTGATGAAAGACACTGATTTCACGTCTGAGGTGGAGGTCTGTCAGGTGAATAATCCGAATAGGAGGCTTCCTGCCCTGCTTATTGCCGATATGAAATGTGCGAATCTTAAAGAAAAACCTCTCCAGTAGCAGAGAATCTACCAGTATATAACCTGTAGCCAATCCGGCCAGACCAGCTATCCATTTTAGCCCTTTTGAAAACCTCATATGTAAACAGTTCAATCCCGGAAAATAAATAGATCAGGGAGCGAATGGTTTACCAGAGCCCATGCTCTTAGCCAAATATTTTCTTCATCTTCTCAAGATCTTCCGGTGTATCTATGCCGTGCGTATCCAGGTTGGTCACTGCGGTGCGGATACGGTATCCGTTTTGCAGCCACCGAAGCTGTTCCAGGCTTTCGGTTTTTTCCAGTGAGGCAGGTTTTAGTCTGGTAATTTCTCTCAACACATCTGTGCGGTAGGCATAAATCCCTACATGAAAGTAATAGTCATGTACGGTCATCCATTCCTGGTTTTCCAGCCCCCGGCAGTAGGGGATGGGGCTTCTGCTAAAGTATAAAGCATGACCCTCTATATCAGTTACTACCTTTACCACATTAGGAGAGAACAGTTTCTCCTCGTCCTGTATTTGCCTGATTAGTGTGGCTAGTTCCGTCTGTCCGTCAAGTAATCCTCCCAGTGTGTCTATTTGGGCGGGCTCTATGAAAGGTTCGTCCCCCTGGATGTTTATCACATAGTCATAATCACCCCCATGCTTATCCATCGCCTCACGACAGCGGTCCGTTCCGCTTGGGTGTTCGGGATCCGTCATAGCCACCTTGCCACCGGCCATTGCTACATGGTTAGCTATACGCTCATCGTCCGTTGCTACCACCACATCCTCCAGGCAGTTGGCCTTTCTGGCCTGATCATACACCCGCATGATCATGCTCCGGCCATTAATATCAGCAAGAGGTTTGCCCGGAAACCGCGTACTGGCATAGCGGGCCGGTATTATTCCCAGTATCTTCTTCATTATCTTATTCAAACCTGAGCGACTGAGTCCGGTGTGGTTTCTTCTAATAATTTTACCTTCAGTGAGCTACCCGTTTCTTCTGTGACCACCACTGCGTCACCTTCCTGTATGTAATCACCCCGCGTAAAGGCATCATATACCTGCCCGTCTATCAGTACTTTGCCACTAGGCCGCAACACTGTATAGGCCTTGCCTGTCATACCCAGCATGCTTATTTCGCGATGTGCCGAAACATACCCTTGTTCGCGGTCCTGTGTATCTGCCAGGGCAAAGCGATTGATAAAGGCTGAATTTCCCGAAGACATGCGGCTGGCCAGAAAGATAATAAGCACCACGGCTGCCAGCAGCGCCACCATTACTGACGAGAGTGCTTCGATCAGGAAACTCATAGGCACAAATGAAAAATCAAGGCCATCATTACCTACCATCATAAGGACCAGGCTGCCCAGTGTAAGAATAAGACCACCTATCCCGGCAATACCAAAGCCCGGTATGACAAAAACCTCCAGCGCCAGCAGTACCAGCCCCAGGGCAAAAGTAATAAGCTCCCAGTTTTCTGCCAGACCATGTAGGTAGTAGGGCACCAGGTAGAGCACCAGCGCTATCAAAGCGGCCAGTATAGGAAAGCCCACGCCTGGTGTCTGGAGCTCAAAGTAGATTCCCCCCAGGATAATCATGATCAGAAAACCGCTTACAAAAGGGTTTAGAAAGAAAGCGATGATTTTATCAGTCGTACTGAGCGTATATTCGGTGATCTCATAGTCATATACCCCCTGCTGCACCAGTATGTCCTCCACACTGCTTACACGGCCTTCGCAAAAACCGTAGCGCATGGCCTCAGTGGTACTGAATGTAATGACACTCCCCGCCTCACTAATGCTATCCACAACCAGGTTCTCATCCACCATAGCTTCCGCTATTTCAGGATTACGTCCCGTGGCCTCAGCCGTGGAGCGCATAATAGAGCGCATGTAACTCTGGTATTTGTCAGGAGCCGCATCGCCCGTCTGGTTCACCACGGTGGCAGCTCCTATACTGGCCCCGGAAGCCATATAGATGCTGTCACAGGCAATGCTGATAAGGGCACCTGCAGAGGCAGCATTTTTATTAATAAATACGTAGATGGGAATCTCGTAATTCAGAATCCGTGTGCGTATCTCATCCGCATCGTTAAGTGCTCCGCCGTAGGTGTTCATTTCAATGATCACCATATCAGCACCCACTTCCCGGGCCTCTTCCAGCGCCAGTTCGGACTTGCGGTTGGTACGCGGGTCTATCTCACTCTGTATACCGAATACAAATACCTTGGTTGGGCTACTCTGTGCCAGACAGCCGGAAGCGATGGCTATCAGTAGAAAAATACTCGTGAGCCACCCCTTCAAAACAGATCCTTTCATTGGTTTTTCGGTCCTCCTGTCCTTTATTACCTTTGCAAGAAATTACAAATAATCCGCTTGGCAAAAAAACTACTCCATCAATTTTCCCACACCTTTGATGGTCAGATCTGGCGAACAGAGGTCGACCCTCAGTCGGGGAAAATGGCACTGGAGATTCGCTCCCCTGAAAAACACACTGTTCATTTTGCGCTACTTGACACCGACTCCGGCCGCCTGCTGTGGCAGGACCTGGATGCCGGTACCGGATGGTACGGAGGCATGCTTGCCTTGCATGGGACTTACCTGCTCGTCCATGGCTATGGCGAACGTCCCGACCCGGGTGAGGAAGATAAGGTGGTGATAATTGATACAGGTACAGGCCAGGTAAAATGGGAGATCGAGCATGTGAGGTTTCTGCGTACTGCCGGGGAGGCAGAGGTTTTGCTGTTCAGTACAGTGGAAGAAGGGCATCCGGCGCTACTGGCTAATCTTGAAACCGGCGAAATGGACTATGTGGAAGTGGAAAGCCCTCGGCCTGCAGGTATCACACAAAAATATACTAAAGGACTTGTGATGCCGTTACACTATCCGGAAGAAAACCAGCATTTTGCCACCCTGGCGGAGCTCGTGCAACATATTACCGGTCATACGCCGGGAAATGAGATCGAATATGCAGAATGGGGCGACTGCGTGGTAATTTCTTATTATCTTTACAAGGAAGCCATTTTGGACAACTTTTTGCTGATAACAGATAAAGCGGGAATCATGTTAAGCCATGAGCTACTCGGTGAGGACATGCGCGGAAAAGCATCTGATTCCTTTTTCATCTTACAGGATAAGCTATTATTCATAAAAAATAAACGTACCATCAGTGTATATGGCCAATAATCTGCTGAAGATTTCCATTTTCATTGCATTACTTTTAGGCAATGTCATCTCTGTTTTTGCCGGCGAGATCATCGAGCGTGACTCTATCCGGCTTGAAAAGGATGGCGTACGGTCCTTCATTTTGCATAAAGTGGATGCCGGTGAAACCCTTTTTTCTATTGCCAGACGCTACGATGCTCCCATGAGCGATGTCATCCGGGCTAATCCCTCGGCCGAATCCGGCCTGCAGGTAGGGCAGTTGCTGAGAGTGCCATTCGTACTCAGCAAACCACAAGACCCCACCAGAGCCACCCACATCGTACAGCCAGGGGAAACCCTTTTCAGCATAAGCCAGAAGTATAATGTGTCCATTACCGATTTGCGGGACTGGAACAATATTATTGATAACAGTATACAGGTAGGAGGACGGCTTTATGTAAATGGTAAGCCAGGATATGTAACGCCCGAAAATCCTGCTGCCAGGGAATCGGGGCCCTCTTATGTGGTAAAAAATCAAGATCAGCCTGAAAGTGTGATTTCCAGGCAGTATCGTAAGTATCATGTGGTAAAGGAAAAAGAAACGCTCTATGGACTGTCACGCATGTACAATGTTCCTGTCGGTGATCTGAGAAGGTGGAACAGCCTGGTAAACAATGATGTGCAGATAGGCCAGCGTCTGGTGGTTGGTTCAAGTGCCGAAGACTCACCGGGTACCTTTACAGAGCCCGAAGACCTGCCTCCCCCCACAGATGCCACGGAGGAAGTAGTAGTGGTGGCTAGTCCGGATTATGATGAACGGGACCCTACCGAGACACCCGCAAGACCTAATGCCGACCGGCGATTGCCTGATGAGAATGCCTATGGGGAAAGACCACAACCGAAACAACCGGAAGTGGACGACCCGGAAAGGAAAAGAGATTTCTCTAAAAGATCCGAAAACGGATTTGCCGAAGTGATAGAAGGCAGTGGTGATTCTAAAAAGTACCTGGCCCTGCACCGCACCGCACCTATCGGAACAATTATGCAGATCAGGAACGAGATGAATAGTATGAGTGTTTTTGTGAGAGTAGTAGGCAGACTACCCGATACGGGACAGAATCGGAATACGCTTATTAAGATCAGTCAGACAGCTTACGAGCGTCTGGGGGCAATTAATAGCCGGTTTCCCGTAGAAGTTACCTACACTCCCTGAGGCTTTTGACTAACCCCTTTATGCAAGTGAAAACAGCAAGCAGGACATTTCGCAACCCGGTACTACGTTGGACCTGGAACATCGTATTCACTATTTTTTATCCTATCATTACCGCCTTTTCGGCCCTATTGATGGGGCTTGTATGGCTGTTAGCAGCCCCGAGCCGGTTAGCTAACCTGATTTTCGGCCGTAAGGGCGTATCTCTTGATAAAATAAAACAGTTTGGTCCGGACCGCTCAGCCGTAGATATCTCTCCTGAAGAGCGACCTGCTAATAATAAAGAGGAGTTAGGGTAAGGGCCTTTTCTTATTTCTCTTTTCACATAATCTAATTCTGATCTCACCCGTCCGGCAGGTAAGCATAAAATTTCTATGTCTCAAACAGGCACCTTATCTCATTTTGACCTTAAGGAATTTCTTGACGAAAAATATGAGACCTATAATGAGCCGGGATTCGTAGAGGATGATCCTGTCAGCATCCCTCACCTGTTTACCAAGAAACAAGACCGGGAGATCAGCGGCTTTTTAGCGGCAGTATTAGCCTGGGGGCAGCGAAAGACTATCATTTCCAAGTGCAGGCAACTAATGGAAATGATGGATTGGGCGCCTCATGATTTTATCCTGCATCATACCACCGATGACCTGAAGCCATTTCTAGCCTTCAAACACCGTACGTTTAACGCCACAGACACCTTATATTTCCTGCACTACTTTCAGCAGTTTTACAGGCAGCATGACAGTCTGGAGGAGGCATTCACTGCAGGTTTGAAACCACAGGACGAAACCGTCGAGCAAGGGCTGGTCAGGTTTCATGAGCAATTTTTCGGGCAGGAGGATTATCCGGAGCGTACGCGCAAACATGTGGCTACCCCAGCCCGCAAAAGTGCCTGTAAGCGCATAAATATGTTTTTGCGCTGGATGGTAAGACAGGATGATCGCGGGGTGGACTTCGGGATCTGGCAGCAGATCTCACCCTCCCAGTTAGTGTGCCCCTGTGACCTGCATGTAGACCGCGTGGCCCGCCGACTGGGGCTCATTACCCGTAAACAAACCGATTGGCAGACAGCCCTGGAGCTTACGGCCAGGCTTCGCTTACTTGATCCCCAGGATCCTGTTAAATATGATTTTGCCCTTTTCGGGCTGGGTGTAGTAGAAAAGTTTTAGCCTTGCCAGTTAGCGGGGTCCTTACGCCACGCCGCCAGTACATCCACCTCATCTTCTTTAATAATACCACGTTTGAGCGCCTCCTCCAGCAGATGGGGGTAATCGCTTAAGCAATAGAAAGGTACCTTTGCCTGCTCGAAATTCTCTATGGACAGGTCAAATCCATAGGTAAAAATAGCCACCAGTCCTTCAATCGATACATCCGCACTACGCAGGGCCTCTACGGCTTTGAGTGAACTGCCGCCTGTGGAGATCAAATCCTCTACCACCACCACACGTTGTCCGGGAGTGGCCTTACCCTCTATTTGGTTAGTCATGCCGTGGCCCTTAGGCTTACTGCGCACATACAGAAACGGAAGGTCAAGATAATCTGCAATGAGCGCTCCCTGTGGAATGCCGGCCGTAGCCACCCCTGCTATAGCTTCCGCATCAGGGAAGTGCGCGCGGATAAGCTCCGATAACTTGACTTTGATAAACGTTCTCAGCTCCGGAAAACTCAGGCTGATCCGGTTGTCACAATAGATAGGAGACTTCCATCCGGAGCTCCAGGTAAATGGGTTCTTTGGCTGCAGCCGTATTGCTCCTGCATTCAGCAGGCCGGCGGCTACCTCTGCTGCTACTGTGTTTGTATTTTCCGCTTGATCCATGCGCGCAATTTACCGATTATATTTTTGTTTGGAGATTAAAATGAAGGCTTTACCTTGGGGGTGAATTTTTGGCGTGTCCGCAGGTTGGGAGAATAGTATATTTCTGATGACACGCCATTATCTCCAATCAAATATTTTAGCAGGGCTGTTTTAAAAGCAGTTCTTATAAACAGCCATTTTTAAGGTTGATATCGAGAGCAGATGAAGATTTTTATTAACGACGTACCCCTCGAGATCCTACACCCCTTTGACTTGCGTGATGAGGAGCACTACGATGCCATAGTAGATTGTAACCGGCATAAAATAGAAGAAGTAGATTTGCTGGACGACATACTGCTGCTCAATGCCAATTACGAGGACATTGGTCATGTGATCGATTTTCTGGTAGCTAAAAAGCCGCGTAAACTTGACTCAGTTACCCTGGCTGTCAAAAAGCAGAAAAAGGCCATTAAGTTTGTCAAAAAGCAATTCAATATTATTAAAGCGGCTGGCGGACTGGTGGAGAAAGATGGGAAGGTGTTGCTTATACACCGCCTAGGTAAGTGGGACCTGCCAAAGGGTAAACTTGAAAAGAAGGAGAAAAACCGGGAGGGTGCTATCCGCGAAGTGGAAGAAGAGTGTGGTATTAAAGTAGGAATTGACTATAAGATCTGTAATACCTGGCACACGTATAACCGTAACGGGAAAAGGATGCTGAAGAAAACGGCCTGGTTCAGGATGCATTGCCTTGACGACTCGAATATGACCCCACAGACTGAAGAGGATATTGAAAAGGTGGAGTGGGTGACCGATCGTGAGGCACGCCAGCACATGTATAACAGCTACAGGAGTATTCGCTACGTATTCTCCCGGTACTTACTGCTTAGAACGGATCCGGTAATACGTAAAGGGGAGTAGCCCTAAGGTAGCTTATAGGGAATGAGGTCAGAAACATCCCCGCCGAACCGGTGCACATCGCGAATAATAGAGCTGCTGATAGGTGCCAGGTGAGGGCTTGTAATCAGGAAGACCGTCTCCAGGTCATTGTACAGGTGGCGGTTTACCTGGCTTATGCTGTTCTCATATTCGAAATCTGTCGTATTGCGTAAGCCTCTCAGCAGGAAATTAGCATTTAAGCGTTTGGCCAGGTCTGCCGTTAGCTCATTGTATACCATAACGCTGATGTTATTGTGGGTGGAGAAGGTCTGCTCGATCTTCTTTACCATCATGTCTACATCAAAGTAGCGATTACTTTTGGCTGCATTATGGCCTATGCATATGATGATCTCATCGAACATCTTTATTCCCCGCAATACAATGTCTTCGTGCCCTCTGGTAAAGGGGTCAAAGCTGCCGGGAAAGATAGCGGTTCTTTTCATAAGGGTTGTGGGCTTACTATCTGCACAGGCTCATGCTGTACAGGTCGTAATACTGGTGATCTTCAAGTTCGTCAAACTGATAGCCAAAGGTGAGGAATCCCGGCTTATGTGCAAACTCGAGGTTTTGAATATACTTGAATAGCTCCCTGTAGTGAGGTGAATCCTGCCTGATAAAGCCACGCAGGTACACATGGTCATCATGCTGATCAAGCCCCATGCTTTGGAGCACCATCATGATGTATTTCACGTAGTCTTCAAAGCGCTTGATTAGAAACTGATTATAGTAAACCAGGGACTTACCTTCAGAGACAAGTATATTGAGGTAAAAACGGTCAGAATAGAGGTACATGGTACGGCTGTGTGCCATGGTCTCATCTTCCAGAGTGCCTTCGGTAAGCGCTGCCCCCTGGTGTATAAACCCGAGGTCAGTAGTGGCGTACATTTCCTTAAGGAAGTTGGTCAGCCACTTGTTGGCCGCAAAAACCGTAACCGTTTCGTTATTCTGATGAATGTAGTGAAGCAGTGAGTCCTTTTCCGGATCCAACTCTGCATTAAGATGGAGGTATGTGGCCTTCTGCTCTTTGTCAAACAGGCTGACAGGTACCAGCACGAAGCGGGGCGTCTTTATACTTACCCGTACGCTATGCCAAAATCCGGCCTGGAGGAAGCTATGGCCTTCAAATATCTCGGGAATGGTCTGTAGTTTACCCTTATCTGAAGTGGGGCTTATGTAGTCCTCTAAAAGCAGACAGCGGGAATTCGGCATGTCAATAATACATACCTGAATGTCCCGCTCTCCGAATTGCAGGCACAAGCGGTATTCATGAAGACGATCTACGCTCAGGTGATCGTCTTTGATCCGCTTGACCAGTTTATATCTCTTTTTTTCAAATGCCAATATCACTGCCAGTTACCCGAGGTGGTAGCTTCCGTAAGTGATCCAACCTGAAGGGCTCTCTCGTTGTTATTTTCTCTACGACGAGGGTTTACAGGGTCAGTGTCTCTTACCATAAACACATCCACTTCTATGTTTCCGCTCATAACCTTGTCGGCACGCATTTCAAATTCCTTCTCGCTACCCGGAATCTCGGCAAGGTTTTTAAGGTTGAAACGCTGGTAGTCAGGATTGCTGAAAAGCGAATCTTTAACTGCCTTGGTACCGAGGGTGTCGACTTCTATATAGATGCTATCAGCACCGTAATCCAGCGTGATAATATTCTCCTTACGCTGTACCAGATAGAACTTTCCGGTATCAACGAAATTAATAAGCTTGGGAAACTCGCTGGTATACTGTCCATTAACTGCCTGGTATGCTATCTGTGCATCACGGATAAGCATCAGTTTGTTTTTCACGGCCTCCTCAACAGTTTCGATTCTCGCTTCCTGCTGAACAGAGTCATTGATACTCCAAACCAGGTACCCACCCAGCCCAATGGCAATTACAAAAAAGACAACAGTTAATATCTTTGTAGTCATCTCGGCTAATTTTTTCCTGCAATAATAATTATTTTATCAGGCAAATCAATCCTGATTGTTCCGAATTATGCAATATTAACGAAATCTGAAGTATCCCCGAAGCCCCGTAATGTCTTTTGGGTCCGTGTACCTTTTCAATATTTCATGCCTTAATTCCTTATTCAGACCCTCTATTTCCTCCTGGCCCATAAATTTTGATTGCTGAATGATCTGTTCGTTTTCAGCAAGTTCAGGGTCTATTCCTTTCGTGAGAGAACCACCCGTTATTTTTGCTTCATAAAATAATTCGAGGGCATGAAGGGGGGCATTTATGTATTCATGGACAAAAAGAAGCTTGCCAGCAGCTATTTCCAATCCTGTCTCTTCTTTCAACTCTCTGACCAGACACTCTTCTGCAGATTCTCCGTACTGCATACCGCCGCCGGGGGGAATCCAAAGCCGGCCCTGCGGACCAAGGCCTTTGTGCTCGGTAAGTAACAGCCCGCCGTCCATGAGGCAGATACCACATACACGGACACGTAGTCTGTCGCCAAAAACTTCTCCGACTCTTTTTTTACTCATAGGGTCTAATTTTAACAGGGGTCATTACCCAATCCGTTTTTTACAACCATGCTAAGCCTTACCTTTGCGGATAAAACAAGCATAGAATTGGATACGGCACAACTTACCGGGCGCAATTCCGCCCATTATCGTCAGCGTGTAGAAAAGTTTCTCGAAAGGCAAATGTTTATGCATCACATCGGTTTTACGCTGGATGTGATAGAAGAGGGGCGCACAGAGGGCTTTCTTGATCTGCAGGAGATCCATCAGCAGCAGAAAGGCTTTGCACATGGAGGGCTCATTGCTACCCTGGCTGATATTACTGCCGGGTTTGCGGCCTATACCGTGGTACCGGAAGATCAGCATGTAATGACGGCCGAAATAAAGGTTTCTTACTTAAACCCCGGTATAGGAGATAAGCTTCATGCGGTTGGCTGGGTGCTTAAGCCCGGGCGTAAGATCGTCTTTTGTGAGTCGGAGGTTTACGCGATTAAAGGCGACCAGCGCAAGATTATAGCCAAAGCCACGACGAGCATGGCGGTGATCAGTGCAGAAGATGTGAAAAAGGGTAATAACGCTACGGCCGGTGAGTGAGGCCATAGCGACCATACTCCAACAGCAATTTCCACATAAGCCTACTGCAGGCCAGCAGGGGCTTTTTCAGAACTTTGCCCGTTTTTGGCAGGATGATAGCGGCGACCGGCCGTGCCTGCTTCTAAGAGGCTATGCAGGTACGGGTAAAACATCGCTTATCAGTGCCATTGTGCGGGCTATGCCCCGGCTGGGCTATCGTTACGTGCTCCTGGCACCTACAGGCCGGGCGGCCAAGGTGATGTCCGGTTATGCCAAACGGGCCGCTTTTACCATCCACAAAAAGATATATAAGCCCAAAGGAGAGGAAGGAGGAGGTAGCAGCCTGGCCTTCAGCCGGCAAAAAAACTACTATAAAAAGACGCTCTTCATTGTCGATGAGGCCTCCATGCTCTCCGAAAGTGCTGAATTTGGAGGTGCCAGCCTGCTATCAGACCTGATACGCTTTGTGTATGAGGACGAAAATAACCGTCTGATGCTGGTAGGAGACAATGCCCAGCTACCTCCTGTGCATCAACTGGAAAGTAAAGCACTTGATAAGGCATGGCTTAAGGAAAAATATAAGCTCAATGTCTATGAGACCGAGCTCACCGAGGTAATGAGGCAGGAGCAGGAGAGTGGTATCCTGAATAATGCCACAGAGCTACGGCAGGAGCTGGTTAAGAAAGACTTCAGCATCCACTTTCGCACGGGTAAATATAAAGACATCTACCGTATGACGGGTGAGCGCCTGGAGGATGGCCTCCGGTATGCGTATGATAAATTTGGCACGGAAGACACCATTGTGATTTGCCGGAGTAACCGTGCTGCTGTGCAGTATAATGAGTACATACGCCGCTCCATTTTCTGGCAGGAAAGTGAAATAGAGGCCGGCGACCTGCTCATGATCGTACGTAATAACTATACTTTCCTGCCTGAGACCGCCGCGGCGGGTTTCCTGGCCAATGGTGACTTTGTGGAAGTAATGAAGATTGTCACTTTTGAGGAATTGTACGGACTGCGGTTTGCCACCCTGGAGCTTAGGTTGCTCGACTATCCGGATCAGGAGCCATTTGAGGCAAAGGTCATTCTGGATACCCTGCACAGTCATTCCCCCTCATTACCACAGGAAGATAACCGGCGATTGTATCAGGAGGTATTGATGGACTACAGCGACCTGGCCAGCAAAACCGAGCGAATGAAAGCAGTGCGCAAGGACCCTTACCTGAATGCGCTGCAGGTGAAGTTTGCATACGCCCTTACCTGCCATAAAAGTCAGGGTGGGCAATGGCAGGCTGTGTTTGTAGACCAGGGGTATCTACCCGATGATCAGGTGGATAAGGAGTATATACGCTGGCTGTATACGGCCGTCACCCGGGCCAAATCAGAGCTGTACCTTGTTAATTTTCACCCTAAGTTTTTCTGACATTAGTAGTGGCATTGAGCCTCAGGGTAAAGTAAAAGGCTACCAAAGGAGAGTTTAAAAAAGATGGACAATTTGGCGCAGGGTTCAGAAATAATTAAAAAAATCTTTCTTTTGGAATTATTTTTGCTCCCCTTGCCTTAGATTTATAACTGAAAAATCAGACTAGAAAGCAATGAAGAAACTTCTGACATTAGCATTTCTTTTTGTACTGGCCATGCCTGTATTTGCTCAGGAAGCCGAGTCACAGGAAGAGGCAAACGGCCCGCGTATTAAATTTTCTGAAAGCCTGCATGACTTTGGTGACATTCATCAGGGTGACAAAGTGCAGTATGTTTTCTCTTTTGAGAACACCGGCACAGAACCTTTGGTATTAACTAATGTGGAAACGACCTGCGGCTGTACCGCGTCTAACTGGCCCCGCGACCCCATCGCTCCCGGCGAAACAGGTGAGATGACTGTGACCTTTAACAGTACGGGTAAAATGGGTCTTCAGAATAAGAACATTCGTGTACGCTCTAATGCTGTTAATAACGTAGAGACAGTAAAGATCGTAACAAACGTACTGCCCAAGCAGGAAGAAGGATAATTTGATCCTTAGCTAAAAGAGATTTAAGCTGCCCGTATGCTAAACAGCATGCGGGCAGTTTTTTTATGCCTTCGCGTTTATTCCCGGGGAGTCATGATGAATATATAATCGCCTGATAGCTGCTCCTCCCTTCCGCCCGGGGTACCTCCATCATTGAAATCATCAAATGACTGATCAAGGGTAAAGGAGATCGTGAGGGTGGTGTCACTGACATTAGATAGTGTCATGGTGATGTCATCCACTTGCCGCAATACCAGGTCAGGGTTATTATCCACAAAGGTGTACCGGGTGGTAGGAAATACCCGGTACCGGTCATTGGTCGTCATAAGATCACCGGATACCTCGAGGGTGAAATTGTAATAACTGTACACCGGCTCCTCGTTATTCGTGACCCTCACCGCTTCCCATACAGTGGATTCAAGTAAGGCCCGTCTGTCTCTCAGGGCCTGATCTTCCGGCGAGGGTGGATCATCTTCTTTACAGGATGAAAAAGGAATAATTAAAAATAAACCTAAAAAAAGGTAAAAAAAATGCCGCATACTTGCTGCTAAATGGTTCCTGAGATTAAAATAATGAAATTATTATTTGTTCTGATAAATCAGGAATAAATCTTCTTTTTACCGTATGAGCTGTTTAAATCCCCGTATAGGAGTATGGGGTAATCTTACGCAACTCCTGTTTTACCTCCTCATTCACATCCAGTGTATCGATAAACCGGCTTATGCTTTCTTCTGTAATCGCTTCGTTAGTACGGGTCAGTTCCTTTAATTTTTCATAGGGAGAAGGGTAGTTTTCCCTTCTGAGCACAGTTTGTATTCCCTCGGCTACCACTGCCCAGTTTGCCTCAAGGTCAGCGCGGATGGCCTTTTCTCCCAGCTCAAGCTTGCCTATCCCTTTTATCAGGCTTCTGTATGCTATGATCATGTGACCAGCCGGCACACCTATATTACGTAGTACTGTGCTGTCTGTAAGGTCGCGCTGCAGGCGTGATACAGGGAGTTTTGCTGCCAGGTGCTCGAGTAATGCATTGGCTATACCCAGGTTGCCTTCAGCGTTTTCAAAGTCTATAGGATTTACTTTGTGAGGCATGGCAGATGACCCGACCTCACCTTTTTTGATCTTCTGGCGGAAGTAGTTCATGGCTACATATTGCCATACATCACGGCTAAAGTCGATCAGGATCGTGTTCAGTCGCTTCAGTCCGTCACAGTAGGCGGCCAGATGGTCATAATGCTCAATCTGGGTAGTAGGGTGGCTGCGAGTGAGGCCCAGGTAATCACCTACAAACTTGTCCCCGAAGGCCTTCCAGTCCTGGTCCGGATAGGCTACATGGTGCGCATTGAAATTGCCGGTGGCTCCGCCAAATTTGGCTGCATAGGGTACCTGCCTGAGTAGACCCAGCTGGCTCCGTAATCGCTCGCTGAATACAAGCCACTCTTTTCCCATGCGGGTAGGGGAGGCGGGCTGGCCATGAGTACGCGCAAGCATCGGAATTTCCGCCCACTCGGCCGCACGGTCATCTATCATTTTCACCACTTCCTCCAGTACGGGTAGCAAAGCCTCCTGTGTCGCCTCTTTCATAGATAGCGGTATAGCCGTATTGTTTACATCCTGAGAGGTAAGGCCAAAGTGAATAAATTCTTTCTGGCTACTAAGATTCAGACTGTCGAATTTCTCCTTAAGGAAATATTCCACCGCCTTCACATCGTGATTAGTTGTTTGCTCAATTTCCTTTATCCGCAGCGCTTCTTCTTCGGTGAAGTTTTCGTAGATCTCACGGAGCTTGGGAAACAGGGACTTTTCGGTGCCTGCGAGCTGAGGAAGGCCGGACTCGCAGAGGGCGATGAAATATTCTATCTCTACCCGGACACGATATTTAATAAGGCCAAATTCAGAAAAAAATGGTGCCAGTGAAGCCGTATGTCTGCGATAACGACCATCTACCGGCGATACGGCAGTGAGCTCAGTCAGTTTCATGGCCGCAAAAATAGTGAAATTATGAATGGAATTCCTTCCCATTCGCGGTTTGCCCTTCCAATTGTTTCTCAAACCGTTAAATATGCTAATTTTGTGGAGTGAATTTTACCCCCTGTCGCATGGGTACCGTAAACCCTTAGTCCCGGTTCAAAACCTCATGCGCCTGTACGGGTTAATAGCTAGTGGCAGTTATAGCTGCCAATCAATGACTGCAGATGCCGGCTTGCTTATACCGGCAGTGATACCGAAAATATTATGGTGCTTAATCTTTTTAAGAAAAAGTCTTCAGGTAATAATGACAAAAAAGCGTCTGACGATAAGTATGTGACGCTTACCATCAGGGAGATAGTTCAGGAAACAGAAGATGCTGTATCTGTTGTGTTTGAAAAGCCTGACGGCGGCCTTGAATACGAATCAGGTCAGTTTCTGACACTTATCCTGACGGTTAATGGCGAGAAAATACGCCGGGCTTACTCTCTTTGTACTTCCCCCTATGTGGATGATTACCCTGCCGTTACTGTAAAACGGGTAAAGGACGGGTTGATGTCCAATTTTATCCCTGATAACCTTAAAGCAGGTGATAATATCGAAGTCATGAAGCCTCTGGGTAAATTTACTACAACCTACGAAGCTTCGGGCGAAAGACATATCATACTGTATGGAGGGGGTAGCGGTATTACGCCACTCATGTCTATTGCGAAAAGTGTCCTTACCAAAGAGCCAGCCTCAAAGGTTTCACTGATCTATGCTAACCGTAATGAGAATAGCATCATTTTCCAGGATGCCTTCAATGAGCTGGTGGATGAATACGGTGACAGGCTGCAGGTAGTACATGTACTGGACGAAGCGCCATTAAACTGGACCGGCCCCAGCGGACTGCTTGAACCACCCCTTCTGGCTGATCTGGTAGGGCAGTTGCCTGATATGGGAGAGGCAAATACGGAACACTTTATCTGCGGCCCCGAGGGCATGATGAAAAACGTGGAGGAGGGGCTTGCCTTACTTAAGGTACCTGCCGATAAGATACACAAAGAGAGCTTTGTGGCTTCCAAAGATAAATCTGATGCACCTAAAGTAGCCGGTGAAGACGAAGGACACGAAGTGACCGTTATATATGAGGGAGAGGAGCACAAATTTACCGTGGCGCCTGGTACCTCTATACTGGAAACGGCCCTCGAGCTTGACATTGACTTGCCCTTCTCCTGTCAGAGCGGCCTTTGCACGGCCTGCCGTGGCAAATGCATTAGCGGTAAGGTCAAGCTGGACGAAGACGAAGGCCTGAGCCAATCCGAACTGGATGAAGGATTTGTGCTGACCTGTGTAGGTCACCCCCTTACCGATGATGTGGTCATCGAAATCGGATAATTAAAAGAATTTTTTCAAGACTCCTATAGACCAATTTTATGGCTGTTGAAGACCAAGTAGAAGAACTTACCAGGAAAGACAGAAGGTTTTTACCGAATGACTTTGAAATAACCACCTGGCAAGCACTCAAACCCTATTACGACAAACTGCTGGAAAGAAACCCTGACAGCAAAGAGGCGCTCCGGGAGTGGTTTCGCGACAGGTCTGAACTGGAGGCTGTAGTTAGTGAAGACCTCGGATGGCGGTACATTCGCATGACCTGCGATACCACTGACGAGGAGGCCACTAAAGCCTATCAGTACTTTGTGACTGAAATTGACCCTAATATTGCGCCTCTGGCTCATGAAATGAATCGTAAGGTTCTTGAAAACCCCCACCTGGAAGAGCTAAAGAAAGAGGAAGGCTATGATGTAATGGTGAGAGGGATAGAAAAGGAGTTTACGCTGTTCCGGGAAGAGAATATTCCTCTGAATACCGAAATACAGACGAATAGCCAGAAGTTTGCTGCCATAACCGGGGCAATGAGCGTGACGATCAACGGACAGGAGTATACGCTGCAACAGGCTAATGATTTTCTCTATAGCCTGGACCGTGAGGTACGTGAAAATGCTTACCGGAAAGTGCAGGACCGCCGTCTGCAGGATCGGGAAAAGCTGGATGCCCTTTTTGACACCTTAGTAAAACTTCGCGATCAGGTAGCTAAAAATGCCGATAAGGCAAATTATCGTGACTACATGTTCGAGTCACTGGGTCGCTTCGACTATACCCCCCAGGATTGCTTCCAGTTTCATGAAAGTGTCCTTGCCGAGGCTGTACCTGTAAAGGATCAGATGGAGCAACAGCGTAAGGAGCAGCTGGGAGTAGATGAACTACGCCCGTGGGATAAGCAGGTAAACGCTGAAGGGAAAGAATCACTCAAGCCTTTTAAAGGAGGTGCTGACTTACTCGATCGTACTATCACTTGCTTTAGCCGCCTGGATCCCTATCTGGGGAGTTGCCTGGAGACTATGAAAGAGATGGGCCACCTTGACCTTGAGAGTCGTAAAGGAAAAGCTCCCGGCGGGTATAACTATCCTCTGCTGGAAACAGGCGTGCCCTTTATATTTATGAATGCCACGAGCACCCTGCGTGACCTGGTTACTATGCTGCACGAAGGAGGCCACGCCGTACATAGCTTCCTGACTAAGAATCTTGAAATCAAAGATTTTAAAGATGCACCTTCCGAGATTGCTGAGCTGGCTTCGATGTCTATGGAGCTGCTAAGCATGGATCACTGGGATGTATTCTTTGATAATGAGGAAGACCTTAAGCGCGCCAAGAAAGAACATCTGGAACAGATTATTGATGTGCTTCCGTGGGTGGCCTGTATTGATAAGTTCCAGCACTGGATATATGAGAATCCAGGCCATACAGATAAGGAGCGTGCCGATATGTGGCTACAGATATATGAAGATTTCTCAGATGATGTGACAGACTGGTCAGATCTTGAGCTAAACCGTCGCTTTGCCTGGCAGAAGCAGTTACACCTTTTTGAGGTGCCATTTTACTACATAGAGTACGGGTTTGCTCAACTGGGGGCTATTGCGGTATGGAAAAACTACCGTGAGAATCCTGAGAAAGGCCTTCAGGGGTATCTTAACGCGCTGAAACTCGGGTATACCCAGTCTATCCCGGAGGTGTATGAAGCGGCAGGCATCAAGTTTGATTTCCGCAGAGAGTACATCCGGGAGCTTATGCAGTTCGTACGTACTGAGCTTGAAAAGGCGGGAAGCTAATGTAACGCTTCCCCGCTGGTACCTTATAAAGAAAAGAGCGGAAGCTCTTCATCCGATGCCGAACTGTCTATGTTCGGCATCGCTTGTTTATGCTCCCTTAGAAAGTTATTGTACTTTCTGGCTGCTTCATCGTATGCCACCCGCATATTTAACAGGCTTACATCCATAAGGTTAAGGTCCTCCACCACTTCTTTCATCAACTTGCTGTCCTCATAGTAGGGATTTTCCTGTGCCCACGAGATCGTTTCGTCTGTCAGTTCGGTAATCTTTTCATCGTAACTATCAATGCGGTTTGGCTCGCTTATATTCAGCGGGTCAAGTTTCATATTAGCCAAAACGATCAGTTCGTTTTGAAGATTTGCATACCGTGTTGTGTCGTATTCCCCCATATAGGTAACCTCGTCCTGAAGTCTTTTCAGCAGGTTGATACGCTTATCATGGTGTGACTGCAGGGTATTCCACGCCATTTCGGCAGAATCCCGAAGGCTAACATATTGTCCGGATAAGCTATTGAGCTCTTCTTCAGAAAGTTTCCTGTCAGACTCACAAGCAATAACGGCCATCATGGCCAGGGCAAAAATAAGTAGGACAAAACGGTTCATAGCAGACATTTTTATGGTCTGTCAATTCTAAGCAATAATAAGTTCTGGGGCAAAAAATAAGATCAGAGTGGCTTAAATTGCTCGAAAGTTTCCTTACAATCTTCACAGTGGTGTATGCTCCGGCACAGTGTAGGGCCGAAGGGAGTCTTCATTATGGTGTTGATGCTGCCGCAGTTAGGACATTCCACTTTTTCCAGTATGTCCAGGTCTTCGATTAAATTAGCGCCACCGGAAGCAGGTGGTGGTGCGAGTCCGAACTCTTTCAGTTTTTTGCGGCCTTCGGGCGTTATTTTGTCCGAAGACCAGTGCTCGCGAAAAGTGATGTTTACCTCCGGTTCAGGGATGCCATTTGACTTCAGTTTGTCTTCGACTTCCTGCTTCATATAGTCCATAGCCGGGCATCCTACAAATGTAGGCGTCATTTCCACCCTTACCTTATCCTCGTCATATATTTCCACACCGGTAATAACTCCCAGGTCTACCAGTGATAGCACGGGTATCTCCGGATCCATTACGTCTTTTAGTAGGGTATATATGTCTTGTTCGGTCATTGGGTGAAATAAATTCTTATTACCACTCCGCCATAGGGTCCTGGCGGAATACTTCGCTCATTTCATCAAGGAGTGGCTGCAAATGCTCTGTATGCTGGCCGTATCGCCCGCCCATTTTAGGCTCAGCTGCCTTCAGGTCTGGCAGGGTAAGGCTGCTTTGGCTAACTACCTCAGTAATGGCATTCATCCATTCTGCTTTCAGCGCTTCTTCCCCTTTAAACAGGCCTGATGATATAATATCTTCCTCATACTTACTTTTTTCAAATATGCCAAGGGCATAGGGAACCGATTCGTTCATTGCTTCTTGCAGGCGGCTCACACTCTCTTCGGTGGCCGAGCCCAGCTGCCTGATGAAGGTACGGGCATGCATCACATGATATTTGATCTCACCCTGGATTTTCGCAGCCACCTGGGCCAATGGCTCGTAGCTGCTTTCCATCAACATTTTAAAGCGTATGAGCTCCGCATAATCAAAAAGGAAATGCCTGATAAGGCTAAAGGCGTAGTCTTTTGTAGGTAGTTCTACGAACTGGCAATTATGAAACTGCTCTGCATTACGCATGAAAGCTACCGTGTCCGGCTCGCCTTCACCCAGTTTGTGCAGGAGTTCGTACAGAGCCTGGCTTTGCCCAACCTTGTCCTGTGCCATGCTGGAGAATGCAATATCTTCTTCCAGTACAGGGCCTACACCTGTCCATTCTGAGTTACGGTGCCCCAGGATCAACTGGTCGTCGGCTACCTTATATAAAAAATCTTTGATGATGATGGGATCCATCTGCATGCTATTTTTAAAGCAGGCGCCTATCCGGCTGCCTGCTCTTCCTTAAATTTTTTAATCTTATCAGCCGCTTTGTAATCAATTGGCTCGCGGTACTTCTTTTCATGAAGAGTAGACCAAAGGTCCAGTTCCGCGTCTTCCGGCACAAAGAGATCTTCTGTACGGATCACCCATAAGTTTACAAGCGGTTTGCCATCGTGGAAGTTCTTCTTTCCCTCCATGATCGCATCTTCAAACCCATGAGCTTCTACCGTACCTGCATATACGTGCTGCTTGCCTCTTTTCTTAAGATGAAAAAGCTCATAGGAGGTTTTCTCACCACTACGGTCAACCTCGGCATCCTCGTCAATAAGGTCATACAGGTTGGTATCACCATCTATCATAGGCGCTACCTGTATGGATGAAGTGGGCACAACGAATAGGCCAAAGCAGGTGAAACCACGGCGGGTATATTGCTCTTTAGCAAAAAGAAAGCCCATTTCTTCATTGGGAGCATGCACAATACCCGCATGTTCAAATGGCTTGCTTTCCTTAGGCTTTACAAATACTTCGTACGTCTCGAACTGATCCATGGGCGCCTTAGGCTCCAGGCTGCCATCCCAGCTTTCGGAAATACCCAGCCGGGTCACACGGGGATCGAGTGATTCTATCGTTTTGTTATCAGTCATGGTCAGCTTAAGCCAGGGGTGTTACATATTCCGCTTTAGGTCTCAGCAGGGCTTCACGCACCCAGCGACCACGGCTTTCAGCAGTAGATCTTACGGCCAGGCGCTCCTTGTTTAGGGGGCCATCGCCGTTAATCACGCGCTTAAATTCTTCCCAGTCAGGTTCAGTGTATTCCCACTGCCCTGTTTCCTGGTTCTTTTTGAGGTTAGGATCAGGCAGTGTTAGACCCAGTTCCCAGATCTTAGGCACGTACATATCCAGGAATTGCTGGCGGCATTCGTCATTAGACGCCATCTTTACCTTCCAGCGCATCAGAATTTCTGAGTGTACAGATGCTTTGTCAGGAGGCCCGAAAAAGTGCATGAGTGGTGGCCACCAGCGGTGCAGGGCTTCCTGTACCATTTTGCGTTGGATGGGTGACCCTGTGGCCAGGTGAATTACGGCATGGTGACCGTACTTCAGGTGGAAGCTCTCCTCGGCACAGATACGCTCCAGGGCACGGCAGTAAGGGCCATAAGAACCTTTGCTGTTAGCTAACTGATTCACGATAGCACCGGCATCTACCAGCCAGCTAATTACGGTGGAGTCTGCCCAGGTAAAGGCAGGATAGTTGAAGATATTACTGTATTTAGACTTACCTGTGATCAGGTCATCCAGCATCTGCTCGCGCGACTTGCCGAGTGTTTCGGCTGCTGCGTAGAGCAGTTGGGCGTGACCTACCTCATCCTGCACCTTTGCCATAAGCGCAAGCTTACGCTTAAAGCCTGGCGCGCGGGTAATCCACGTACCCTCCGGCAGGGCTCCGATGATCTCCGAGTGCGCATGCTGCTCAATCATACGGATAAGCTGCTTACGATACAGGGCAGGCATCCAGTCGTGCGGCTCTATCTTCTCACCACGATCAATTCGTGCCTCGAATTCCGCGAGCTGCTCGGGATCTTCATTTTTCAGTAACTCCTTATAGTCAGGAGCTTCAAATATTTGTCCACCACCGTACATAGGTTTTTATCGTTTATTGTTTCAATCCATTTATTAACAGATCAGCTAATTGGTTGCCGATCTCTTCCGGACTCATCTTTCCATCTTTACGATACCAGTTGTAAGTCCAGTTTAGTGAAGAAAGCAGGGTAAGTGTAGCAAAGCGGGCGTCTACCTCCTTAAAAACACCATCCCGAATGCCCTCACGCATTATCTCACGAAAACGCTCCTCGTAGGCCTCACGCTGTAGAAGGAACTCCTGCAGGCGCTCGTTGCTGAGATGCCGCCACTCATTAAAAAAAACGGCTGAGGCATCTGTATCACGGGTAATAACCACAATATGCGTAACTATTGCCCGCCTTAGCTTTGCATCGGCCCCTATGACCTCCTGCTCTACCTGGTTTAATCCTTCCACGAAGGCATCAACCATCCGGAAACATATCTTATCAAGGATCTGCTCTTTAGAGCGAATGTGCGAGTACAGGCTAGCCGCTTCAATACCGAGCTCAGTAGCCAAATCCCGCATGGACGCTGCTGTGTAGCCCTTCTTCCTGAATAGCAGGGTGGCTACTTTGGTGATTTGCTCCTTGCGGGAAAGTTTTCGCGTTTTCAACATTATAACAAATATAAGCAAGCTAACGTTCGTTAGCAAATGATTTTGTAAGGCCTTCTAATGGACCGGAATGCAGAATATAAGGATTTTTTAATTATCTGGTTAGAACGGCATCGGAGATATAAATCATGGCTGCCTTAATGTAAGGAGACGTTATATTGAATTCATTTACCTGCTGTTCAGGTGAGTGAGAGGAACCGTGCAGGAAGATTTATTGGTGATGCCTTTGGGAGCCATAAAGGCATTTATACAACCGGTAATTTGTGGTAAATTTTATGTGGCAATTTTTTTTGCCACAAATTTATTGCTACAAAATTGTAGCATTTTATTTTTGATCAGAAAAATTGCTACAGCTTCTGACAGGTGTTTTACTTTTCTCAGGTACACGCATTCCGCCGCCTTGACTAAATAGGCTTTTTAAATTGCCATTCCCATCTCACAACCTGATATTTGCAGCCCAACGGAAAGAATATGAAATACGAGAAACTGAGTGATTACCTGCAGAAGGCAGACCTTATCTTCCAGGCTTTAGCTGGCCTGCCATTATTGGTATTTGTGTTCTTTTACCTGCGGTATTATGATGGTAGCCTTAAGGCGCCGATGTATTCGGAAGAGATCGGGCCTTCTCTTGGCATAGCGGGGCTGGCCTTACTGCTGTTAGTGGCGGGAATGGTGATCTACGAAAAGAAGGTGGCATCAGCACGCGAAGCTGGCTCTTTGCGCCAAAAGATGGATGCCTTCTATAAGGCTGCTATCACCAAATATGTACTGATGAGCCTGGGGTGCCTGGTCGTAGGGGTGGGCTACTATCTTACCGGTCACCAGATATTGGTGGCAACTTATATGGTAACGCTGATCGCCTATACAGTTAATCGCCCCACTATTCACCGGCTTATACGTAAGCTGAAACTCGGCAAAGAAGAGCGGGAAATACTTAAAGCTAACGAACCTATTGCCTGAGGTAAAAAAATAAGGCACCCGCTTTGCAGATGCCTTAATTTGGTGTTGTTGCGTGTGTTATATCAGGTGTTAGAGAATAAATCCGATGGAGAAAGCGTTCAGGTCAGGCTGGCGGTCGCCACTGAAAAAGCTGTTCATATCGTAGTTTACGAACAGGTCTATGTTTCTGAACCCTACCTGACCGCGTATGCCGTAGCGCCAGTTATTGATGTAAAAGTTATCGTGGTTCTTGTCTTTGATCTTATCGTTATCTCCAGGCTCTTTGTACACTGATTTGGTGTAGCTATCCAGGCGGTAACCTATATAAGGACCAGCCCCGAATCTGAATCCATCGCCATTTTTGCCCAGTTTGACCATAGGTACTGCTCCGGCATTAACATAGAAGGCAGTGAGTTTGCTCTTTACGGGGTTTATGTCCCGCGGATCAACACCGAAAACTATCTCGTCACCCACCTTTTCTATTCGGGTCAGTTCGTCCTGGAACTTGAAGTTATACCAGCTTACCCCCAGCAGCATGTCCAGGCTGAAGTGTTTGCCAAAGTGGGCCGTGGTATTGGAGTTTATACCTACATACCAACTGCCCCAAGGCTTTACACTGTATTGTTCGTTACTATCATCCGGGAAGTCCCCATCCTGCAGCCAGTTGTTGGTTCCGATATCGATGTCAAAGGTAGTGCCGCCAACAAAAGGGTATTTTTTCTCGCCTTGGGCATCCCTTTGGGCGTTCTTATCCTTATCCCCTTCAAATATGCTTATATCTGCATGGAAGCGAACCTTATCTTTAAGGTACTTTTCGCCGGTTTCGTCCGTGATGATGAGTACATTTTTCTCATCCACAACCTGTACTGAGTCATTCAGGTCCACGATCATGGCGTTCAGGTCATAGTCTTCCAGGTCCTGCAGGGCTTCTTTGTCCTGTACCAGGATCATAATGCGGGTGTCGTTACCAAAGTCAATGGTCACTGTGTCCCGTTCCACTTCATTGCCTGTGGCAAAAGTGAGGTTAGGCAGGGCAAAAAGGGTCCCCGCTACCAGTAAAAATTGGTAGATAAAGCGTTTCATAGTACAAATTATTTAGGTGAGTTTAATCTGATGTTCGAGAAAACTGGCCGGCGATGATATTGTCCTTAGCCTGGCGCAAGTCTCCTATGCCTACTTCGCCCTCTTTGATTTCTTTGGCAAGGCCAATCAGCTTTTTCATGCTGAATCGTTTTTTGCCGCTGGTCTCATCATCGGGTGAGTCTACGTAGGATATGGTTATAGTAGATTTGGACTGTTCGTCTAAGGAAGCCACAAGGGTTTCCATCTCGATGTCAGGAACAGCCGGCAGGTCAATTGCGTCTTTTTCCCTGGCAGTCACATCCGGCGCTATATTTTTCACGTCTATTGCTGCCAGGTCTTCTGCTTTAGCATTTAGGGCTGTATTTTCTACTGCGGCTAATGCTTGTGATGTATTATCCGGCTTTGTGGGCTGGTGGCCATTCGTTTGCAGTGTCTGGCTTTTGCTCTGAGCCAGATTGCCCCGGCCCGGACTTGTGAGTGATTCCTCTGGTGGAGAAATGCCCTCATCCTGTGCTTCTATTGCCTTGGTATCTGTGTGTGCCACCAGTATGTCTCCTGTGGAATTGACAGGTGGTTCAGTTACCCCATTGCTATTTGCGCTTTCAGAGGCTATTTCATCTCCGGCCGCGGTGGGTTTTTCTGTGTTATCGGCCACATACCTGTCCTGATCTGTACCTGTCTGCTCATTACCTGCGAAGACTACCAGGAGGGTTACTGCAGCGGCTATGGCAGCAGCAGACCACCAGAAAATACCCTTACGGTTTTTCTTTTCTTTTCCTTCGCTAGCATCCAGCATGCTGTTCAGTTTGTCCCAGTTGCCGGCACCAGGTGGGGTTTCCTGATGCTCTAGCCTGGTGCGAAACAACTCATCTATGGGTTCATGCTTCATGGCTACAGATCTTTTTTTTTGCTTCATGTTGAATGGCCTTAAGGTTGCGCTGCAGCATTTGCCTTGCCCGGCTCAACTGCGATTTGCTGGTACTTTCAGTAATGCCTGTTTTCTGAGCAATTTCCTTATGGCCGTAGCCCTCTATAGCGTAGAGGTTAAATACGGTACGGTAACCGTCTGGTAATTGAGCGATAAGATTCATCAGATCCTGGTTAGTGACCAGATGGTCCGCTACTTCCTGTTCACTTTCATCCCTGGCTTCTTCCAGGGAAACCTGCAGGCTCAGGATTTTGTGTTTTCTGAGCCAGGAAAGCGACTCATTTACCATTATCCTCCTGATCCACCCTTCAAAACTACCGTTGCCTTCGAACATATCTATTTTTTCATAGACCTTCATAAAGCCTCCTAACATCACTTCTTCCGCCTGAGAGGCATCGCTGATATATCGCTTGCAGACAGTGAACATTAGGGGCGAAAAGTGCTCATACACCTGCCGCTGGATCTTCCGGTCTTTTTGCCGGCATCCTTCAGCTAGCTGTTTTTCTGATATCACCTTTCGTAATCGTAGTTTCATCTGTGTCAGGGTTCATACGGTAGATGCAGATAGCCCCCCTAAAGGTTGCATGGGGAAGGAGAAAAAAAATGGATTTTATTTAAAATACTGATATCCAGTGTGTTGATGGGGTTGTTTTTTAGTAAGTGGCTTCGTTATCCAGGATCATTTCTACTTCAGTGACCTTGCCTTCTGTAACTTCCACAGGTCCTATGATTCCCTGCCCGTTGAAAGTTTTGGCATAAAGCCCCCTGTCAGTTTTAATAAAAAGGCTATAGATGCCTGGCGAAAGCTGCACGCTGAAGTGCCCCTCTTCATTCGTCTTCAGGGAGTGAAGTGGCTCCTCTGTAATCTTGTAGTAAGGTCCCTGGCCAAGGCCTGATACATTTATCGGATTATATACTTCGATAGTGCCTTGGTGGGGTTCTTCTGTGCCACGGTGCGGGGTGTCATTTTCCGGAGTGGGCATGAAATTTCCGCTTCGTTCGATTAGGGTACCGCTGATACCCTGGCTTATAGCGTCTCTGCTTGCGTCTGCGTCCTGTGATTGGTTTTGAGATGAGGCGCCACAGCCTATAGCCAGCAGGCAAAAAGTAAGTATGGTGAGTATGGAAGTCATAGATTTCAATGTAATGTCACATCGAAATAACGAAAAAGAAGTGAAAAAAGTAGAAATGGCAGACGATTCCGGTTATTAGAGGCTCTACTGGTATAGTACCCCCGTACTGGTATGGGTTTTGGCAACAATAAAAATGGATCCTGCCGAAGCACAGATCTTATAAGTTAAATGGAAAAGCTGCCGGATACCGTCGTCCATTTCCACAGGAATTCTAATATGGCTAAAACTTTTATGTGGTGCACGGAAACTTATCTGCTTATTGTAAGGCTTGGTCAGCATGCCAGAAATAGGGGCTTGCGAGATGCAATAGTCACTTAAAAAGCGATCGGGTATGTTTTTTCTGTTTTTTGAAGGAAAATAACGCGAGAATGTAACATTAAAATTCCTGCATGCCACTCAATTGGCATGCAGGAATAGTATGGTTTTACTGGTATTTACGGACAGTAGCAGACCCGAAAGTTCGTGAATCCAGGGAGCAGTCACCTTTATATGTGATCTCACTGCTACCGCTGGCTTCAGCCTCCAGTTTTTGGGAGATATAGACATGAGCCTGTGAAGTGCCTGACGTTTCTATTTCACCCGCTCCACACTCGTAGGCCAGCGCATTTAATCTTGCGCTGCCGAATAAGTCGGCATTCATCTTTTCTCCTCTTCCGGAGAGAGAGGCCAGACTGTTTCCGGAAAGGTCCAGACGCAGGTCTTGAATGTTCCCATCGATAACCAGGGCAGCCTCGTTTTCAAGGTTTGCTTCAAGGGCGTCCTGTTCAAAGCCTTCAAGCTTTAAGGTCACCTGATCTCTCAGGATTAACTCCTCAGGGGCCTCTGGCATAGTGAGCAGTATGCTGATCTGTTCGGTAATGTCATTATCGTTCAGCCGCATATTGCCATCAAACCTGATCGAAAGCTGGTCATCTGTCATATCGAAAGCAACGTCATTACCCGGATCATTACTTACCGTAGCGCTATACTTATCTCCTTTTATCACCCTGATGGTGAAACCGGCACTGGCCTGGATATCTGAGAAAGGCTGCAAACCGATTGTTTGTCCGTTGCTATCTATTGCCTCCCAATCGATAGCATCCGGTTCGGATTTCCTTATTTCAGGACAGCTCATGCATGTCAGCTCACCATTTTCATCATACATCAGCTTTTCACCTGTATAATTCCTGAATTCAGATGAATTCCAGTCCAGAATGCGAACGATGTCTCTGTCCAGGCGGAACGGTGCACCCTCAGGAATGTACAATGTGAGTCTGAGTCGCTGATTTCTGAAGACAGCATTCTCTTTATAATCAAAGCTTTGATCCAGGGTTAACACAGAATCTTCTATAACTGCGCGATACTCGATCATGCCAGCATTCTGCTCTGCCATATCTATAGTTCGTCCCCTGGCTTCAAACTCCTGCTCTAGTTGAATGATGTCTCCTTCGTACGACTTTATGCTCAACTTAGCCTCTTCATGTTTATTTGAAGGATGCCTTCCCAGCTCTATTACCGTAGTGCCCTGTGGCAGCGCAAACTCCTTAATTTCCCTGATGGTCCCCTCTCTCTGAAAGTCCCGTATTGTGGCCGGTATGGATATGGCCATTACCAGAAGACTTACGATGAGGACGGAAAGCATGGTCCATCCAAGTACCGGGTTCAACAGGCTTTTCTTACTGATAAGGGTTAAGCCTCCGATCATCATTAAGATGCTGAGCACGAACACAAAGGCTAGCAGCGCCAAGCTCGGCACCATGGGGATGCTGTTCATCAAAACGGCCATATTAATGTCCGCATGTATGAGGTTATAAGGATCCGCAAGGCCGGTAACGACGGTAAGCAGGCCTACTCCTGAAAAGAAAAATGACAAGCCAAGGATTACGAGTAGCACGCCCAATAGTATGCGTAACAGATCGCCGAGAAAAAGGAAGAGGGGACCTGCTATTGATCCTAGTCCTTTAAAAATGACAGCAATAAGCCTGAAAGGGAATAGTATGATCTTGATTAGTAGATTTTCTTCCCCATCCTTGACATTCAAGCTTTTGCGTATATTCTGTTCGATATTACTGAGCGTGACGGGCTCCCCCTGCATCTGCATTTTTTCAGTGAGCGTCTTTGCCGGGGGCATGATTACCCATAGCACAATGTAGATCAGAAATCCGGAGCCACCCAGTACCAGTAGTAATATGAATAAGATTCTGATCAATATAGGGTCCGTACCGAAATAGGCCGCCAGTCCACTGGAAACGCCGCCTAGTACCCTGTCATCAGGATCACGATACAGCCGCTTTATCTTCTTGTCTTCTTCCAGCGTGCGGCTGCCCGGTATCACGATCCAGCAAATAATGTAGCTTATAAGCATAAGGCTACTGATACTGAAAGTGACAAACAGGTCCAGCAATAATATGACAAACAGAAGCCGTACCCATAAGGGGTCTATGCCAAAGTAATGAGCAATACCTGCTGCCACGCCACCCAGTACTTTGCGGTTTTCATCCCTATAGAGCCTTTTGGTGCCTTGCGTGGTGCTCTCTGAACTGTTGGTATAGCTTTCGTTTTTACTTTCAGCACGTTGCTGGTAGTCAGACTTTCGTGCTTTTTCATCTTCCAGTACATCTTCCACAGACTGGAAGTCTCGAATACTACCCATGGTGGTCATGAGCTGTTCCACGTCCTCAGATGTAATTACTTGTTTTCCTTCCCTTAGTCTGGAAAGGAATATCTCGGCTATCCGGCTTTCTATGTCGGCTATAATTTCTTCACTATCCTCAAAAGTAGAAAAGTACCTGTTTATGCTTTCGAGGTAAGCTTTCAGCCGTTCATAGCCATCTTCCTCTATGTGGAAGATGATGCCGCTGATGTTGATACTTATATTTTTTTTCATGGTTTGCAGGTTCAAGAGGTTTTGGAAATGATCTTACGTGTAGAAGCACTTAACTCGATCCATGTGCGGTCAAGCCCTTCCAGAAAAGCAGATCCTGCAGGCGTGAGCCTGTAATATTTTCGGGGCGGCCCGCTGGAAGATTCCACCCACCTGTATTCCACAAGTCCCGCTTTACGGAGCCTTGTAAGCAGTGGGTAAAGTGTACCCTCCACAATCATGATCTTAGCTTCTGTAAGCTCTTCGAGCATGTCGGATGCGTAAACCTCCCCTCTTGCGATTATGTGCAAAATACAGAATTCAAGAATTCCCTTCCGCATTTGCACTTGTGTATTCTCAAGCTTCATATGATTTTAGGTTCATCGTTAAAGGGTATAGTACCTTGTATAACATAGTACCAATTTATACAATGTTACGGGTACTGCAAGGTACTTGTTGCAAATTTCTTTCTCTTTTTCGGTAAGCGGGAGCAAGTTGTGATGAGTGGATTGCCGAAAATACCTAGCCTGTGTCTTTTTATCTGTTATCTTTGCCGCAAAAAGCCTTCCTGTCCTATCGTGTATAAGAATCTAATTCGACCCTTTCTTTTCCGGATGCCAGCGGAAAAAGCTCATCACTTTACATTCAATCTTATCAGGCGAACCTTCCGGCTACCTGGTGTAGCTTCATTGTTTGGTTACTCCACCAGCGTGCAACACCCCGCCCTGCACCGAAAGGTATTCGGGCTTGACTTCCCCAATCCTGTAGGTCTCGCGGCTGGCTTTGACAAAGATGCTAAGCTTATAGATGAGATGGCCCGCCTCGGTTTCGGCTTTATTGAGATAGGTACGCTAACCCCCATGCCTCAGCAGGGCAACCCTCAGCCAAGGCTATTCAGGCTACAGGATGATCAGGGATTGATAAACCGGATGGGCTTTAATAATGAAGGGCTTGAAGCGGCTGTGGAAAGGCTTAAAAAAAGAAGGTCAGGGGTGATTGTGGGGGGTAACATAGGCAAAAATAAAGTGACCCCGAATGAGGAGGCTACTGAAGACTACCTGAAGGGCTTCGATACCTTATATAAGTATGTCGATTATTTTGTGGTAAATGTAAGTTCGCCAAATACTCCCGGCCTGCGAGAACTTCAGGAAAAAGAACCTCTGACCAGGTTACTTTCGACGTTGAAAGAGCGTAACACTCAGATGCCTGTGCAAAAGCCCATATTACTGAAGATTGCACCGGATCTTACCAATGAGCAACTGGATGATATCATTGATATAGTGAAGTCTGTAGGGGTGGACGGGTTAATAGCCACCAATACCACCATAGACCGGAGTAACCTTAAAACACCTGATGAGGAAGTGAAAGCTATAGGGGCAGGCGGCCTTAGCGGAAAGCCCCTAAGGGCAAGGTCCACGGAAGTGATCCGTTACATGAATGAGAAGTCTGGTGGTACCATTCCTATAATAGGTGTAGGCGGGATTATGTCAGCCAGCGATGCTTTAGAAAAACTGGATGCAGGAGCTTCTCTGGTGCAACTATATACCGGATTTATCTATGAAGGTCCCTCGCTCATCAGGCAAATTAACCAGGCCCTGATGCGTAAAGCAGGTAATTGACAGTTCTACTGCGTATATTGCCGGGATTTGGTTGGTAAAGGCGGTTTTGGAATAGTATTTTATCTTTTTCTGGCTGTGACCTACCTTCGCATATCAGCAAACCGGACCGTATAACATAAACAAGCGCTAATAGCGAACAGGCTGAGCTACATGGCAAAAAACACTTATAAATCTAAGTCTAAGAGCCCTAATACCCGCAAAAAGCAGAAAAAGGAAAGAAAGCCCTATAAGCTGAATATGTCCTTTTTGCGCGACAGGCGACTGCAACTTACGGTAGGGATGTTCCTCATTATAGCCGGTATGTATTTATTTACCGCCTTTCTGAGCTACCTCTTTACCGGCAAGGCAGACCAAAGCGTGGTGGAGGCGGCCAACGAGACAGGTCTAAGAGCCTCCGGGTTGGATACAGAAAACTGGCTGGGCTTTTTCGGAGCCCTTGTCAGCCACTTTTTTATTTACAAGTGGTTTGGCATAGCAGCATTTCTCACACCTCCTTTTCTGGTTATCCTTGGGTATCGTATTGTCTTTGAGAGGGATATAGTGCCTTTGTATCCGGCATTTAAAGTTGTTTTCTTCCTTACCTTCTGGATAAGCTTATTGCTGGGGTATGTTGTGCTCAGGTCCGACGGGCTTACAGAGTGGGGCTTTCTTTGCGGAGGAATAGGGTATGAGATGGCTTTGCTTTTTGACAGCCTCACCGGCTGGGGCACCGTACTGCTATTAGTATTTGCGCTCCTTACTTTTGTTATCTACTTTTTCAATATCACCTCCATGCTATCTGGTAAGGAAGGTCATGCCGCAACTGCAAATGATGACGATGTTGATAATGCCTCCAGGGCTAAATCTTCTGATAGCAATGGGGTAAGCGCTGTGAGTTCTGCCGCTGATACCGGTGATGAAGATGATATGCCCGGAGAGGCCCTGGAAGAAGCAAAAGAAGAGTTCGGTAAAGACAGCCCTTTTAAGGAAGACGCAGGCTACCATAGTGCAGAGGATGATTCCACAGAAGAAGACGCTCTTGACGAATCTGCTTCCTGGGAAATAAAGGACAAATCTAAACCTACCCGGACAAAAGCCGATGTGGGTGACCTATCTCTTGAGGTAGAGGAAGCACCACTTGGGGATAAGGAAGAAGATGAGGATGACAGCCTCGGCTTTATGGTCAATGAGCCCGTGAAAGAGGCTGAAGCGAACACCCAGGAAAACTATGATCCTACGCTGGACCTTGGTGCCTATAAATACCCTACTCCGGATCTGCTCAAGGAATATGACTTTGGTGATGTCCGAGTGACCAAAGATGAGCTGGAGCAAAACAAGGACAACATTGTAGAGACCCTCGTCAATTTCAAAATCGGGATCTCCTCTATTAAAGCTACGATCGGACCTACCGTAACCCTATATGAAATAGTACCGGAAGCAGGAGTAAAAATCAGTAAGATCAAGAACCTGGAGGATGACATCGCCCTCAGCCTCGCGGCCCTTGGTATACGTATCATCGCCCCTATACCCGGTAAAGGAACTATTGGTATAGAAGTGCCTAATAAGAACCGGGAAATGGTAAGTATGCACTCCGTAGTCACCACTGAAAAGTTCATGAATAGTGACAAGGAACTGCCTGTGGTGCTCGGAAAGACCATTTCAAATGAGGTTTTTGTTACCGACCTGGCTAAGATGCCCCACCTGCTTATGGCCGGTGCCACGGGACAGGGTAAGTCAGTAGGACTGAACGTACTCCTCACCAGTCTTATCTACAAAAAGCACCCCAGCCAGCTCAAGTTTGTGCTGGTAGACCCTAAGAAAGTAGAGCTGACGCTGTTTAATAAGATAGAAAGGCACTACCTGGCAATGCTACCTAACAGTGAGGAGCCAATCATTACAGATACTAAGAAGGTAATTTATACCCTAAATTCCCTGTGTATTGAGATGGATAACCGGTATGATCTGCTTAAGGATGCCGGCTGCCGGAATGTAAAAGAGTACAATAATAAATTTATCAGGCGCAGACTTAATCCTGAGAAAGGCCACCGTTTCCTGCCTTATATAGTACTAGTAATTGATGAACTTGCTGACCTAATGATGACGGCAGGGAAAGAAGTGGAGACCCCCATTGCCAGGTTGGCTCAGCTTGCCAGGGCCATCGGTATTCACCTGGTGGTAGCCACTCAGCGTCCTTCGGTAAACGTTATTACGGGTATTATAAAGGCCAACTTTCCTGCCAGGCTCTCCTTCCGTGTGACAAGTAAGGTGGATTCACGAACCATCTTGGATAGTGGAGGAGCCGAACAGCTTGTGGGTATGGGAGATATGCTTCTCAGCATGGGGTCAGATACCATCCGTTTGCAGTGTGCTTTTGTAGATACACCGGAGGTGGAATCTATTTGTGAATGGGTGGGAAGCCAGCGCGGTTACGAATCGGCATACTATTTGCCTGAGTTTTCGGGAGACGAGGAAACAGCCCCCGGGGAAGTGGATCTTTCGGAACGCGACGACATGTTTGAAGACGCAGCCCGCCTGATCGTAAGGCACCAGCAGGGTAGTACCTCACTTATCCAGCGAAAATTGAAGCTGGGCTATAACCGTGCGGGTCGCTTAATAGACCAACTGGAAGCTGCAGGAATCGTAGGACCCTTTGAGGGAAGCAAGGCCAGGGAAGTTTTAGTGCAGGACGAGTATAGTTTGGAACAATTATTGAACAGTCTGGATAATAGTTAAGAACAAGAAATAGTTAACGCTCATAATTATACGTAATGAAAAGATTAGTTGGAATTTTAATTTTACTCTTTGGCTTTCAGGTTGTAGCCCTTGCGCAATACGACGAAAAGGCCCGGACTATACTGGACAAAATGAGCGCCCAGTACCAGAAGATCCCCAGCTACAAAGCCGACTTCTCTTACATACTTACCAACGAAGCAGAGGGTTTGAATGAGGAGTTTGCAGGAAAAATAGCTGTAAAAGATAATATGTACCGCCTGAAAATGGAGGGGCAGGAAATTATCAATAATGGTGAGACCATGTGGACCTACCTGGAAGATGTTAATGAAGTAAACATTGACTACTATGATCCTGAGGATGGAGATATGTCACCTAGCAAGATCTATACTGCATACAAGGACGGATTCAAATACATCTATCTGGACCAGGAAAGTGCCGGTGATGTAAATGTTGTAGACCTGGTCCCTAATGATAAGAATAGCCAGTACTATAAGGTGCGTTTACTGATCAATAAGAGCAATAATACGCTGAAAGGATGGAAAATATTTGACAAAGCTGGTAATGTGATTCATTACGATATTAGAAACTTTAACCCTAAAGCTAACCTGCAGGACTCATATTTTGTCTTTAATGAAGATGATTACAGCGATGTAGAAGTTATTGATCTGAGATAAACAGATTTAAAGATATATTTGGAAAGGCCGTTTTGCGGCCTTTTTTTATTTTTGGCAAAATTTATCCGTATGAACCAACAGGAACTCTTTCAGGCGATTAAGGCAAAAAGCTCATTTCTATGTGTGGGGCTCGATCCTGATCCGGATAAAATGCCTCCACACCTTATGGACACTGAAGACCCTGTATTTGAATTTAATAAGGCGATTATAGAGGCTACTGCCCAATATTGCGTGGCATATAAACCCAACCTTGCCTTTTATGAAGCTATGGGCCCCAGGGGGTGGGAGAGCCTTCGCAAAACCCTGGAGATAATTCCCGAGGGTATTTTTACCATAGCCGATGCTAAGCGGGGTGATATAGGCAACACCAGCAGGCTTTACGCCCGTACGTTTTTTGAAACGTATGCTTTCGACTCTGTTACAGTAGCCCCCTACATGGGTGAGGATTCTGTAACGCCTTTTCTTGATTTTGAAGGAAAGTGGGTGATCCTTTTGGCTTTAACCTCTAATAAAGGGAGTAGTGATTTCCAACACATCCTCTCACAGCAATCCTCGGATGAACTTTATAAGCAGGTGCTCAGGACCAGTACTCAGTGGGGAAACACAAATAACCTGATGTATGTAGTGGGTGCCACGCAGGCAGGGAAGCTTCAGGAAATACGGCAGATTGTACCGGATCACTTTCTGCTAGTGCCAGGAGTAGGAGCACAGGGAGGTAGTTTGGAAGATGTCGCTAAATACGGCATGAATAAATACTGCGGGTTATTAGTCAATAGCAGTCGCGGAATTATCTACGCGTCCCGCGGTTCAGACTTCGCGGTGGCCGCCGGCGATGCCGCCCGTCATCTACAGCGACAAATGGCTGATTATCTGGATAAATATCTTTAAAGTAGAATAATTCTATCTATTTTTTGTATTTATTGCGCCCTGAAAAAGCAGGGTTTATTATTTTTGCATTTCTAACCAGTTAGAAATGCAAGAATCTTTCCTCCATTTTGTCTGGCAATACCGCCAGTTTGATCATTCCGCTCTGGCTACTACTCAGGGTGAGCCATTGCACATAGATCGGCCCGGAATATATAATCGTGCATCAGGCCCCGATTTTAGTCAGGCCCGCATGGTAATGGCTGAGGTTCACTGGGTGGGGCATGTAGAGATACATATCAAAGCCAGCGACTGGAATACCCATAAGCACCAGCATGATCCCGCCTATAATAATGTTATCCTGCATGTAGTCTGGGAAAATGACCGGGAGGTATACCGGCAGGATGGTTCTCAGATTCCTGTGCTTGAACTGAAAGACCGCATAGATCCGTTACTGATTTCCAGGTTTGACGGCCTTATGAAAGAACGTGGCACGGTACTTTGTCAGTCACAGTGGCAGGAGGTAAGGGCTCTTACCAAATTCATTATGATGGACAGGGCTCTCACGCAAAGACTTGAACGTAAGTCCTTGGCTATTCGTCAAATGCTGCGTGCAAACAATGGCGACTGGGAGGAAACAGCTTATCAGTGGCTTGGCATGCACTTTGGCTTTAAGCTTAACAACCAGAGTTTTCTGGCATTGACGCAGAGCCTGCCTTTAAAGATACTGGCCCGTAAAAGTAATGATGTACGGCAGATTGAGGCCATGATTTTCGGCATAGCCGGACTACTGGAAAATGAGCCCTCAGATACCTATTCGGCCCATCTAACCAGGGAGTTTACCATGCTCTCGGCCACTTTCGGATTACAGGAAAAAATATTACCAGGCCATATCTGGAAGTTTGCCGGTGCCAGGCCGGCTAACTTTCCTACTCTCAGGCTGGCCCAATTTGCCATGCTTATTACTGCCGAGCGAAACCTATTCTCTATGGTGTTGGATGCTAAAGGGCCCCGGGAACTTATGGAAAAGCTGAGAATTGCCCCTTCCGATTACTGGCTAAGCCATTATAATTTTGGTAAAAAAAAGAAAAGCAGGCAGAATACCATGGGAAAGCTTGCGATGGAAAATTTGCTTATCAATGTAGCAGTACCCCTGATGGCAGCAGTAGGTTTTGAAAAAGATGAGCAAGCACTGATTGACAAGGCAGTGGAATGGTTACAAGTTATACCGGCTGAAAGTAACCGTATATTAAATACCTGGAAAGAGGTGGGAGCCCCTGCCCAGAATGCCTATGACTCACAAGCAATGATCGAGTTGCATAATGAATTCTGCTCAGGAAAGAAATGCTTATCTTGCCAGATAGGAGCAGAAATCATGAAAAGTTAAAATTGGCCATATCCCTTCATATACTAATTTTAGTCATACTGTTTTATGGAGCTTACCGCCGTATATCTGTAGTCCGTAGTGGGAGGGGGGCTTTATTTTGCGGAGCTTTAGTTGTAAAGCTCAGTCTTACGCTGCTTTCCTTTTATATCCATACAGAAGTATTTAAAGCTTCTGACCTGGCTGCTTACTGGCATGATGCCCAGTCTATCGCTGACCTAATGGAAAACAAGGCAGTATCCTATTTCACCTACCTGATTGACAGCCAGGGGTCAGGCGATAGCCCGGAGCTTTTGTTGAAAAATCAGCCGCGTGCCCTGCTCTTTGCTAAAATCCTATCTTTTTTTTACGTGATTACAGCTGGTAGCGCATGGCTCACGGCCGTTTGGTTGTCAGCATGTAGCTTTGCCGCGGCCTGGTACTTGTTTGTTGTCATTAACAGGTATTTTCCAGCCCTTACTCCCGCCATCGCTTTTTCTCTGCTGTTTTATCCTTCGGCCGTATTCTGGTCTTCTGGCATTCAGAAAGAGGCCCTCGCTGTACCAATTATCTTTACTGCAACTGCTTTATTATTTCCTTTCCTTTTAAAGAAAAAGCCGGCTGCGCCAATTATTCGAGTGGCTGCAGCCCTCATGTTGTGCATAGTTTTATGGTATATCAAATACTATTATGCCATAGTATTTGTCCCACTACTTTTCGCGACAGCTTTGATAGGTGAGCTATCCCGCAGGCGGGAATACTTTTCGGGAAGGGTAAATCTGCAGTTTATACTTTGGATAAGTATTTTGATTAGTGGGGTGTTGATAGGCCGTAATATGCACATTGCTCTATCTTCAGAGCATTTTTTGTCATTGGTGGCGCGTACGCATCATCAGGTAGCTGCTTCATCTGTCCCGGAAAATGTAGCTTACATGGAAGAGCTGAAAGCTACTCCGCTTTCTTTTATCCGGTATGCTCCTCAGGCCTTTATTACCGGCCTCTTCAGGCCTCTGCCCGGCGATGGAACGGGCTCAATCCTAAGCTGGGGAGTAGCTTTGGAAAATGGTCTGTTACTGATCGTGTGCCTGCTTGGGTTTGTATTTTTTATCCGGCAGAAATTCCGGCCCTGTTCCATGGCAGTAATTGCCGGATTGGTGTATTGCCTGTCTCTGGCCGTCTTTCTGGCCTATGGCATGCCAAATTTTGGTTCACTTATGCGGTACAAGGCTTCATTTTTACCTTTTTTACTGCTCTTGGCGCTGGCCCCATTTTACCAGACCTATCCGGGTGGTAAAAAATAAGCGGGCTACCTGCCCAATGGCAAGCAGCCCGCTTGTTATTTATTCGCAATGAAATCAGGCAGTATCGCCGCCTTTCCCAAAGAAAAATTTCTTTACTCCTGCTATAACAGCCGCTCCACCGATAGCGATTACTTTCCAGAACTTGGCCAGTACAGCAAAGAATCCCACCTTAGACAAAACCTTGCCTGCGATAAGTCCTCCTACTCCATAGGCGGCTACTTTATCATATTCCGGATCATAGTCCTGGTAGCGGCTACCCTCGTTAAAGTTTACACTGGCCAGAATAGGCTCCAGGTTACTATCCATTTCTTCCAGATATTCCATTTCACCAATTCCATTAAGCAACAGATAGCCTTGGCGCCCCAGAATACGGATGTTATAATTCAAGGTAGTGGACTCCTCTTCATCAAATCTCAGCTCTTTTGCCCAGTGCAGTTTCTTGTTTTCTACGTCATAATACGGAGGACTAGCCCACCCGACTAATTCATATCCCTGGTAACCCAGCTCGCGGCGTTGCTTGCTTTCTTCCACTGCACTTTCCTGCATCTCTTCCAGCAGGTCATCATAATTAATACCCTCGGCGTCTTCATCATCAATAAAGCCTTCCTCTGCATAAGATATTTCTATGGCGTAAGTCATTGAAAGCATAGGTGACCCTTCTTCCGGGAATAGAAGTCCCATTGTACTCGGATCTTCAGGGTTACCCCAAAGCTCTTCGAGTACCTGGCGGCTTTGTGCCTTATCCAGAAATTTAAATCCTTCCGGTACATTTATTACAGCCAGGCCATCGCCCAGTTCCACTTCGCCACGCTGGTAAGTGAAGCTGGTGTCTGCAGCTATATAGCTCATGAGCAGAACACTATCTTCTGCTGTCAATGCTGTAGTATCCGTTTCTTCTACCTGGTAAGCATTTGAAGGAGTACTAAAGGCAAGAAGCGCTACAATTAGTAAGTAGATTTTTTTCATGTCGGGAGTATAAGTAGATGAGCAAGTAAAGATAGGTCTGTCTGCCCAATCGGGGGGTATAAAATGAGGAACTATACTACATAGGGCGAATTTGGCTATTATTGATGTCCTCTTTCTTTTTTGATCCCGCACCCTGATTTTTTACAAAGAAGGAAAAAGGCTAAATTTGCAGTCTGTTTTTCACAAGTTCTGACAATATGGATAACCCCGTAATCATTATAGGCGCAAAAGGT
The DNA here is from genome assembly GCF_041449215.1 of Roseivirga sp. BDSF3-8. Taxonomy (NCBI): domain Bacteria; kingdom Pseudomonadati; phylum Bacteroidota; class Cytophagia; order Cytophagales; family Roseivirgaceae; genus Roseivirga; species Roseivirga sp. BDSF3-8. Next base: position 3,441,229 of record NZ_JBGNFV010000001.1, read on the forward strand.
ATAGCCAAGCCAGCAATGGAAATCTTTAAAAGCAATGGTGTGCTCATCTATTGCTTTCTTGATGATGATGAGTCATTGCATGGTAAAGAGATCGATGATGTTGCCATACTGGGCAGAACAGACGATGACGGCTACCTGAAGCTGATCGGAAAGAAATGTGAGGCGTTCGTAGCTACTGATGATAATGCGGTGCGAAAAAGCCTCACGGAGATGGTAAATAAGCGGCGGAAAAAGCAAGCTGTAAATGCAGTACATCAGGCTACAGCCATTGCTCCGAGTGCTTCCATAGGTCATGGTAATTTTATAAATGCAGGTATTACCGTCGGGGCTTTCTCTAAAGTGGGAAATCACTGTATATTGCACAGTCATTCTACGATTGACTTTGAGGCAAGTGTTGGTGACTTTGTCCAAGTGGGTGCCGGTGCCGTGGTAGGTAGCGGAGTAGAGATTGGTGACGAAGTGTTTATAGGCTCAGGAGCTACCATCATTCCTGGTGTAAAAGTCGGTAAAGGCGCACGGATTGGTGCAGGTTCTGTAGTAATAGCTGATGTAAAGGCGAAGCAAACTGTATTTGGTAATCCGGCCAAGCCCGTAGAATAGGCCCCTAACTTTCATATGGAACATTTAAGGCTTCACTGTGTGTTTCCTTTCATTATATAATTCTGATTTATTCCCGGACACCTTGCCTGAAACAAGGATTACGTTATGGAAAAAAATTATCTGATACTTCTTTATTATTGCTATGCTCCTATTGAAGACCCGGAAGCCTTCAGAGAAGAGCACCACCTGTATTGCCTGGAGAATGAACTTCGAGGCAGAATAATAGTGGCCTCAGAGGGCCTCAACGGTACAGTAAGCGGCACCCGTGAGGCGTGCGAGCAGTACATGAAGGATGTAAAGAGTGACCCGCGTTTTGCTCACACAGATTTTAAGGTCGAAGCACATGATAGGCACGCCTTTGCAAAATTGCATGTGCGGGTAAAGCCGGAAATCGTTCATTCCGGTCTCGGTCATCTGAAACCTTATGAAAAGACTGGTACCCATTTGAGCCCCGAGGAGTTTAAAAAGCTCAAGGACCAGCAGGATGTAGTGGTACTGGACGTACGCAGTAACTACGAGCACAACGTAGGTCGCTTTAAAAACGCTCTGACCCTTAATATTGAAAACTTCAGAGACTTTCCTGATAAGGTTAAGGAGCTGGAGCAGTATAAAGATAAAAAAGTGCTAACCTATTGCACCGGGGGCATCAAGTGTGAAAAGGCCAGTGCATACTTGCTTGAACAAGGCTTTAAAGACGTGTATCAGTTGCATGGAGGCATCATAAAATATGGCATTGAGGCGGGCGGTGAGGATTTTGAAGGGAAATGTTATGTGTTTGATAACCGGCTTACGGTAGATGTGAATTCAGTAAATCCTACTGTAATATCCCAGTGCTTTGTTTGTGGTACCAAAAGTGACCGTATGGTAAACTGTGCCAATCCGGTATGCAATAAACACGTTGCTATTTGCGAAGAGTGCGGGTGGGAACTGGAGGGAGCCTGCTCTCCGGAGTGCATGGCCATTCCTGATAAACGCGAATATGACGGCTCCGGCTACTACCAGAAAGGAATGAATGGGTATAATCCCGCAAAAGGCCTGAAGCGCCGCCACGATGACATCACAACCTAGATATATGCTTAACCAAAACCTAACACAGCCTATTCCGGAATCTGAACTCATCCTGAATGATGACGGAAGTGTCTACCACCTGAACCTCAAGAGAGAACATGTGGGGGATATCATTCTGACAGTGGGCGACCCTGACCGTGTGGAAAAGGTCAGCCAGCATTTTGATTCGATCGATCACAAAATCCAACGCAGGGAATTCAAGACCCACACAGGCAGATTGGGTAATAAACGTCTATCGGTCATAAGTACAGGTATGGGTACCGATAATGTCGAAATACTGATGACCGAGCTGGATGCGCTCGTGAATATCGACCTGGAGAAGAGAACCATCAAAGAGGATATTACCAAACTCGAAATCATCAGACTTGGTACTTCAGGAGGCTTACAACCGGAAGTGGAAAACGGCTCCTGCATTCTAAGCCGGTATTCTGTGGGACTGGATACGCTGATGAACTTTTATGAGCTGGAACAGGAACCCATGGAGACTGCCTTGGCAACATCACTACAGGAGACCATCGGACTCGGCTTCCTCCCTTATGTGGTACAGGCGTCAGAAAACCTTCTTGCCCGTTTTCAGGAAGTAGGAGAGGAGGGGATCACCCTTACGGCCCCCGGATTCTATGCCCCTCAAGGGCGAGCTATCAGGTTATTGCCTTTCCGTAATGACCTGATTGATCAGTACCGTGACTTCAGGCATCAGGGAATACGTATTTCTAACTTTGAAATGGAAACGGCCGGCTACTATGCGCTTGGCCAGATGTTTGGCCACGAGTGCCTGAGCTGTAATGCCATCATAGCTAACAGGTCAGAGAACAGCTTCTCTACTGATCCCGGTAAGGTGGTTGAGGAAATGATAAAAAAGGTATTGGGTATAATAAGCAGACAGGCTTAAACAACCACCAGTTCCTGCGAAGAAACATAGGGGAGGGTAAACCGGATGGAAGAGCCCGCCCCTTCTTTGCTTTTTATGTGCAACTTGCCGCCGTTTTTCTCTATAAACTCCTTTACCAGCATCAGCCCCAGGCCTGTCCCCTTTTCATTGGCAGTACCATTTGTCGTATGCTTCTGATCTATACGGAAAATCTTTTTGACGGCCTCTTCGGTCATGCCTACACCATTATCTGATACAGTGATGGCTACCTCATTATTCTTGTGAACAGCGCTTAGCTTTATCTGGCCGCCCTGGTGGGTAAATTTGATCGCATTACTGAGCAGATTCCGGATTATTGTATTTGTGGTATTTCTATCTGCAAAGACCTGTATTCCCTCTTTTGCTTCCACTTTGACCCGGATATTCTTATTGGATGCCTGGTTACACAGTAGTTGAACATTATCGTGTAGTATTGCAGTAATATCCATTTTTTCTGGCTTTACATCGATATTGTCCGTTTGTGTGCGGGCCCATTCCAGCAGGTTTTCAAGAAGGCTGTATAGGTTTTCCACGGATTTATCCAGGTCTGTCGCCAGCATCTGAATCTCCTCCTTGGTCAGGCTGTCTGTATGGTTTATCAGCAGGCTTGAGAAAGAAGAAAGGCTATTGAGTGGCCCTTTAAGATCGTGGCTTATAATGCTGAAAAACTTATCCTTTGTCGCATTAAGCTGCTCAAGCTGGTCGTTTTTCGTTTCTATTTCCTTGTTCCTCGCTTTCAGAATTTTATTAGTCCGTTTTTTACTGAGGTAAAGGAATAAAGACAAAGCTACCACCAACAGCATAGTCAGGGAGATCAGCACGAGGAAGTTTTTTTGCGTTTTCTGCCTGTCTATTTCCAGGTGACCTATTTCAGTGTCTTTGCGGAGCATTTCTATTTCATCCTCCTTACGCTTTATCTCATAGCGGCTTTGCATTTCCGCCATTTTGCGATCGCTTTCCTCACTATAAATAAACTCACTAATAGCGATGAGAAGGTCTTTATACTGCAGGGCTTTTTTATAGTTGCCCAGTGAAGCGTATGTCTCATAGAGTGCTTCGAAAGACTCACGGATTACGTTTTTATCATTACTTTTTTCTGCATAATCCAGCCCCTTGTGCAGGTAGTCCAATGCCAGGCGATGGCTGTCCTGCTTCAGAGCCAGGAGGCCTATGAGGTTATAAGTTTTGGCCTGTCCGCGGACGTTCTCATTTTTGGCAAACAGCTTATTAGACTCCGTCAGCAGCGCCTCACTGCTTTGCAGAGTTTTTAGTTCATTCGCATGTCGGCCAAGAGTCAGAAGTACTTCGGCTTCACGGTCTGTACGGTTTCGCGTAGCGAAGGCATGCTGGGCCTGCCTTAAAAATGTAAGGGCTACACCGTATTGTCTCTCCTTTATATTAACCCGGCCTAATCCAAACAGTGCCTCACCTTCCAGGAGAAGCTCACCTTCCTGCCGGGCAGTTTCCAGCGCAAGTCTATACGCACTTAGCGCTTTCGGCCGGTTATCTATTTCCAGAAATATCTGTCCTTTAAGTAAAGCAATACGGGCCTGTTCTCCACCCAGGTCATTGGCTTCTGCCAGGAGGTTTGCTTTAAGCAAACTTTCCAGGGATTTATAATAACTGCCCACTCCCAGGTACGTCTCAGCTATACATATAAGTGTACGCGCCTGCATGTGAGGGCGTATCAGCTCTTCTTCTATTTTAAGAGCATCCAGGGCATATTGCAAAGCCCGTTCATGATCAGAGAGGACGGTGCGGTTTATATCCGACATTTGGCGGAGAGCTTCCGCTTCCATACCTCTGTCTTTAAGTTTTCTGGATTTCTGAAGTGCCTCACCTGCCTTTTTCAATGCCATGGCGGGGTCCTCTTCCAGGTATGCCTTTGCTATTTCGAGCAGTAATGCGGGTCGTTTACTGTCTTCTGCCAGAATAAGTTGCACCTCCAGGCTGTCTGCAGGCGATTTACTGCCGGCCTGTGAGCCTGATGATAAGCATCCTAACAAAAGAAGAAACAACGTTATTCTGCGGAACATGATCGAATTATCAGGTGTTTAGTTACCTATTCTGTTTTCGGAGTCTTTAACCTAAAATTGTAGATTTAATTGTACGGGGAGTGGTGCACAATGCCACCCAATCTTACATTCGTATTTATTTTGGGTAGAAGTGAATAGTATGGATAAACTGGCTGCCATTGTTTGCCAATTTGAAATTCCGTATTTTTGGACCTTACACCACAAATTTGGGATCGCCATCGATTCTTTTTTATGCCGGAAATACCCGGTTATTTTATTTTAAAAGCAGATGGGGTCCTGATTCCAGGTTTTATTAGTTAGTGATGAGACGGTTTCCATCGGGAACCGTTGTTTTATTGTTGAATTTCTTTTACAGATAAGAATAAAAGTAGAGTATGGCACAGGTTTCATATTATACAGAAGAGGGGCTTCAGAGACTTAAAGATGAGCTTAATCATCTGAAAACCAAAGGTAGAACCGATATCGCCCGCCAGATCGCTGAGGCGCGTGACAAAGGTGACCTTAGTGAGAATGCCGAATACGATGCAGCGAAGGATGCTCAGGGTCTGCTCGAATTAAAGATTTCCAAATTAGAAACTATTGTCGGCAATGCCCGCGTCATTCGGGAGGGAGACGTTGACACCTCCAAGGTGTCCATTCTTTCAAAAGTTAAGATCAAAAACATAAAGAATGGCGCAACCATGACTTACCAGCTTGTTTCTGAGGAGGAGGCTAACCTCAAGCAGAACAAGATATCAGTTAAATCACCCATTGGAAAGGGAATTCTGGGCAAGAAAGTAGGAGAAAAGGCTGTAGTGGAAGCCCCGGCAGGAAAGATGGAGTTTGAAATTCTTGAAATCAGCATCTAATCTATATGCCTTCTATCTTTACTAAAATTATCAATCGAGAAATTCCTGGTCATATTGTGGCTGAGGATGAGAACTTTATCGCCTTTCTCGATATCAATCCACTCGCAAAGGGACATACTCTGGTAGTACCCAAAAAGGAGGTCGATTATATATTCGATCATGACGATGAGTCGCTGGGAGGCCTTATGGTATTTTGTAAAAAAGTAGCAAAAGGGCTTGAAAAGGCTGTTCCCTGCCTTCGCATAGGTATTGCTGTCATTGGAGTGGAAGTGCCTCATACCCATGTTCACCTCGTGCCGCTGAATAGCATGGATGACATCAACTTTAGCCGCCCTAAACTTTCCCCTTCCTCAGAGGAGCTCAAGGCTGTGGCGGATGCTATATCTACTCAAGTCCGGTAGATAATCACCTATAAATAAGTTACCGGAATAAGGGTAATTATCCCGAAAAGCCTGGTTCCCTTGTGAGCCAGGCTTTTTTTTACCGTGTAATTTTCTCTTTTATCTGCTTCCTTTTAGAGTATTAATTTCACTATGCTGGGATATTCATTTGCTTTTCAGTCTTTTAACTTATTTTTCAAATTAGGATTCTTATTTAAGTTTTTCTTCTTTTGATTCTGAAATCGGCCAGATTTGGCCAATAGACTATTATTTGTATCGAATTATCAACAAACTTAAAATATGGTGAAATGAAAAGATACACTAAACATCTCCGGAGGGTATCCTATCTTTTTCCAGCTATTGTCTTATTACTTTTGGGTACACAGGCTACTGCTACTTCTCAGTCAGGAGGGAAAGGAGCCTATACCCCGGTACCTGGAAAAACAGACTACAAGGAAGTAAACTATGTGGTTATCGGAGTATTTGAGTTTTCTGATAATGCCGGCAGGTTTATGAGTGCTGTAGAAAATCAAGGGTTTAAACCTGATTACTTTTTCTTCCCTCCCAAGCAATACTACTATGTATACGTGTCCCAAGAGCAGGACTTTGAAAAGGCCAGACAGGAAGTACTACAGCTAAGAGAAAAAAATGGCTTTGAAGAAACCTGGGTGTTCAACCCCCATATGATTGGTTACATGGGTGACAACCAGCCCGACCCTGCCGATGACCAGTGGACTGAAGAGGCTCGTTCTGAAAAAAATGAACCGGAAGAGAAGAGAGAAGAGCCTGAAGAGACTGCTATGACAGATGATTCAGCGGCTAATAAAGACCTGCCTGCTTCTCTTGGTAATATGTCAGCGGCGAACCTTGACTCAGAAAATCACCTTGTTGTAGAAGAGGACGTAGAGGGTATTTATAAAATATATACAGACGTTAACCGTTTGAATGACCAGGTCGATATATCCACCGAAGTAGAACTGATCGATAATGTACGGGCAAAAGCCATAGGGACATTGCCCGCTCATGAAGTAAAGGTGGTGAAAGACCCTGAAAATGGGGCGAGAAGCCTTCAACTGGTGGCCCAGCCATTCGGGTACAGAAGGATGATCCATACGCTGAATCTCGATGAACCTGTGTCTGATGATAATGAAGAATTTGTTCAGGTTGATGGAGGTGTAATCTATGTTAACTTCCCTCTGGAAAGGCTTAAGAAAGATGATAAGGTCATTATGTATAAGGTCTTCTTCCAGAATGATGCAGCCATCCTTCGTCCGGAAAGCAAATATGAAGTAAATGCCCTTCTGGAAATGATGAAGGAAAACGAAGACTATGAGATCAAGCTGCATGGTCATACGAATGGTAATAGTGCAGGAAAGATCATCAGATTGGGCGAAGGTAGCCGCGACTACTTTACCATGGACAACTCTGTGGAAGAAGGCTGGGGCAGTGCCAAGCAACTAAGCAAGGAAAGAGCAGAAACTATCAAGCGCTTTCTAGTAGACAATGGAGTGGATGAAAGCCGTATCCAGGTAAAAGGCTGGGGTGGCAAACAGATGATATTTGATAAAAACTCTTCCTCCGCCAAGAAAAATATCAGAGTAGAGGTAGAGGTGCTTAAGGATTAAACTTAGGGAGATGTGATTACTGAAAATGCCTTCCTGGATTATCTTTCAGGAAGGCTTTCCAGCTTTTAGAGGGGCTGTTTCCGCGGCCATTCTGAAAGTTATGACAAACCGCAACCGCCAGAGCATCCGTAGCATCCAGAAGCTTTGGCTGTTCAGTGAAGCCCAGTAGCTTTTTAAGCATTTCAGCTACCTGCTCTTTACTGGCATTACCATTGCCTGTTACCGATTGCTTTACCTTTTTTGGCGCATATTCGGTAATAGGTATTTCACGGGAAAGGGCTGCAGCCATAGCCACCCCTTGGGCTCGTCCAAGTTTTAGCATTGACTGTACGTTTTTGCCATAGAATGGCGCCTCCAGAGCTACCTCATCCGGGCAGTGCTCATCAAGTAGGCTTGCCACCCTGTCAAAGATCTTCTTTAGTTTTAGCTCATGCTGACTATATTTGCTAAGGTGGATTACACCAAACTGTAACAAAGACATGCGGTTACCCTTAACGATTATGATGCCATAGCCCATCACCGTAGTGCCCGGATCCAGGCCAAGTATGATTTTCTCTTTTGAGCCCGATGACTCCCTGGCAGATGGTTTTTGAGTAAACATCTATGCAATATACTCAGCTACTTGCAGCAGACAAAAAAAGCAGTTTCCCCACCTGGTATAAGGTGGTGGGCAGTGTGGTTATGGCTCTGGCTGTAGCTGGTCTGATCTGGTGGCAGTTTTCCTCTTACGGATCCAGTTTAGGAAAAGTTCATGAGGTGTGGGCGGGCATGTCACTGGTATCCTCGTGGTATGTATGGGCGATATGCGTAATCCTTATGGTGATTAACTGGTCGGCAGAGGCCGGTAAGTGGCATTATCTTGCCAGGCGCGTTACGCCATTGTCATTTTTTGAGGCCTTCAGAGGTGTCCTTTCCGGCTTGAGCCTTAATGCCGTACTACCTCACTTTCTGGGGGACTATGCTGGGCGAATTTCGGCAGTTAAACATAGGCATAGATTCCGGCTGGTAGGGGGGCTATGGATCGGTCATGTAACCCAGATGGCAATTACATGCTTTGCAGGGGCATATGGCTTAGCATTATTCATAAATTACTATTTCCCGCATTTTCCTGTAGTATCTATTGCTGTCGCAGGTGTAGCCATAACCCTACTTAGTTTAGCTCTGATCATGAGCTCCCTCCCCCGATTTATCAGAATATTCGGCCGGAGTAAAGCCGGACTGTTTCTAAAGACAGCTCATCAGTTCGATAAATCAGACTGGGTGGTAGCGCTTGCTTTTAGTGCCGCACGCTACATTTGCTTTTCACTGCAGTTTCTTCTGCTACTAAACCTGCTCGGGCTTCAATTATCATTGCACCTTCAGATAGCTGGTATCACCTGGGTCTATTTAATTAAATCCTGGGCTCCGGCCATAAATATTGTGGCAGACCTGGGTATCAGAGAGGTGGCCGCCCTGGCTTTTTTTCCATTATTCGGGGCTGACCCAGCCATAATTGTAGCCTCCGGCCTAAGTGTTTGGTTTTTAAACCTTTTTGTGCCAGGTATTATAGGCGCAGCCAGTCTTATTCGTATGCCTGCATGCCGCTAATTCTGATTATCTGGCTTCCTCTGTTTTTATTGTATACGTTCCTGATTTTGTATGCATCATTCAGATGGCGCACCTTGCCGGAGGTAGTTCCGTCTCCTGCAGAACGCCATTTGGACTTAACGGTGATCATACCCGCAAGAAATGAGGCTGAAGGCATTATTTCATTACTAAACGATCTTGCCTTACAAGACTATCCTGACAGCCACTATGAGGTAATTGTAGTGGATGATTATTCAGAAGATGATACATTTGATCTGGTGGTACAGTACATTTCCCAATCAGACAAGAACGTAAGAATCTTGTCAGTATCAGATAGCCCGTTTAATATTTCCTCTCCAAAAAAGAACGCCCTGGCTTATGGTATCTCCAGGGCCAGAGGTACTCATATTGTTACAACTGATGCAGATTGCCGGGTAGGTAATAGTTGGTTATCTATTCATAACCAGTTGCTTTCCCGGGAAAGATGTAAAATGGTTGCTGGTCCGGTTTACTATACCGCAGAGGACAGTTTTCTTCAAAAAGCCCAGGGATTAGAACTGGCCGCATTAATCGGTACCGGAGCAGTCAGCCTCGCCATCGGTAAAGCCGGTATGGCTAACGGTGCCAACCTTTCTTTTTCACTGGAAGTTTATAAGGAAGTAGACGGATATACCGGAAATGAGCATATAGTTTCCGGGGACGATGAATTTTTACTCAGAAAAATACATAGTCAATCGCCTGAAAGCGTGGTGTTTGCAAAGAGTCAAGAGGTGGTGGTGAGTACCGCTCCCTGCAAAAATCTCATCGCTTTATTTCATCAGCGAAGACGGTGGGCGGGCAAATGGAGGCTTCACGGGGACATTTTCTCAATTTTCCTTCCTCTTTTTGTGTTTCTGTTTTACCTGGGCTGGTTATCCGTAATAGCCTTAGCCTTCACTCATTTTACGTTTATTTGGCTTATTTTATCCACATTTATACTAAAAACCGCTATCGAGTTTTTATTTTTACAGCCGATTAGGATTTTGGGTGGAAAGAAGGTTTCCTTTCCTGTACTTATCGTCCTCCAGCTATTATATCCGTTTTATGTGATATTTTTTGGTATAGCTGCCAATGCAGGCGGTTTCAGATGGAAAGGAAGAACCTATAGTAAACATACTAATGACTGAAGAGGAGTTTGATGTACTCGATGAGCTATACTTTTTACAGTCTTTCACTTATCTCGAGGATACCCTGGGACTTTCACGTGAAAAGCTGATTCAGATATTGCAGCAACTCATCAATAAACAGTGGGTAAAAGTCTACGAGAATGCCACCGATGAACTTAGTGCGGATAAGCTGAGCCTATCATCATCCGAAGCAACAAAATATTTATACCTTGCCAGTAAAGAAGGCCTGCTGGCTCACAATGGAAGGTAACACAGAATGGCCAATAGTAATTTGCAAATAGAACACCATTCGCCTAACTACTACGTAAGGAAGCGCCTTAAGCGGAACAAACCCGCTATGTTCGGCCTTACCATAATTATAGTAGCTACTTTGGTAGCCCTGCTGGGTTATTTAGTTATGCCCGATAGTACACCTAATGCAAATGATGGAGCGGTTCAGATACAGAAACTGCTTCCAGGGGAGTCCGCTCTACTGCTTAAGGTGCACAAGAATATGGAAATCCCGGACGAGAATATTTTTCACAAAGCCTTTTTCGGACAAGAAAGCCCGTATATCCTCGTGCCTATCAATGAGTACCGGGTAGAGGGGGTAACCGTCTATGCTAAGACCGTAAGCTCCCCTAATAAGGAGACAGAATATAGTCTGGTAAATGTGGTTAAGCCTGTATTCGTTGGCCAGTCAGACAAATTAAGCCCCGAGGGTGAAAAATTTATAGTAAAAGGAGATAACATCCGCTATCTTGATCTCCAGGGAGAGGTTCAAACCACCACCAGACAGGAATTACTGGAAACGTTCGAAGAGGAGAATATCGAAAACAGAACCTTCATCCTGGGTACTGACAAGGCAGGGCGTGACATGTTTAGCCGCCTGCTTTTCGGAGCCCGTATATCCATGGCCATCGGGTTTGTTTCAGTTATCATCTCGATGTTTCTGGGAGTACTTATGGGGTCACTGGCCGGCTTCTTTGGTGGTATGGTTGATAATATTATTCTCTGGTTTATGAGCGTGATCTGGTCTATTCCCGGGATCATGCTCGTTATTGCCATTAGCCTTGCCTTGCAAAGCCGGGGTGTCTGGGTCGCTTTCATAGCCGTAGGTCTTACCATGTGGGTGGATGTAGCCAGAGTGGTCAGAGGCCAGATCCTTTCTGTAAAGGAAAAACTTTATGTAGAAGCCGCCAGAGCGTATGGGATTAAGAGCTTACGCATTATTTATAAGCATATACTACCTAATATTCTCGGGCCGTTGATTGTGATTGCTACCGCTAACTTTGCAGCGGCCATTCTACTTGAGGCAGGCCTTAGCTTTCTTGGACTCAGTGTACAGCCCCCCACACCATCCTGGGGTATCATGATCTATGAAGGCTATCACGCTATTGGGTCGCCTAATAGCTGGCCACTGGTAGTGCTGCCGGGGGCTGCCATATGTTTTATGGTTTTGGCCTTTAACCTGCTTGGTAATGGATTGCGCGATGCCTATGATCCTAAAACTATGCTAAAATAAAGCTGTAGGAATGGACACGTTAACGCTTAAAGATAAATACGAACTCAAAGAGCTTGAGCTCAATGCCCTGCTTGAGGTTACCGAGGCCATTAACAGCAACCTTCCGGAGGCATCACTCTATAAGATATACAGCTTTATACTCAGAGCCAATCTGAATATTAGTAAGATGGCCCTATTTGTCTATGATGACGAGTGGAGCCTTAAGACTGACTTCGGTACTAAGCTTGAGTTTGAAAATATAGCTCTGGAAGAGTCATTTTTCGACCTCAAGGATATCACCAGGATTGATTTTCTCTCTAAAAGGTCTCCTTTTCGCGAGTTTGAGGTCATCATACCGGTAGCGCATAAAAACCAGACCCTTGCATTTGTATTAATAAGTGGGGTAGAGGGGCAGGGAGCCACAGAAGTTGATACCAACTTTATAGAAGTCTTGAGTAACATCATTCTTGTGGCTATTGAAAATAAGAAACTTGCCAGAAGGCAATTGCGCCAGGAGGCATTCCGCAAGGAAATGGAAATTGCTAAGCATGTGCAACAGCTATTATTTCCCAAAGAGCTGCCAAAGGTAAATGATGTACAAGTGGAAGCCAGCTATCTTCCTCACCATAACGTAGGGGGAGATTATTACGATTATATTCTTCTGGATAAGAATAAATTCCTGCTTTGTATTGCAGACGTTTCAGGAAAAGGAGTTCCTGCGGCTATACTGATGAGTAATTTTCAGGCCAGCCTGCGTACCCTTGCCCGTAAAACCATTAATCTGTATGAAATTATTGGTGAGCTGAACTACCAGGTAATGCAAAGTGCCAATGGTGAAAACTTTATTACCTTCTTTGCCTGTATTTATGATAAGAAAAAAAGGGAGCTGAGCTATGTCAATGCCGGCCATAATCCTCCTTTCCTGATCAGACGAGGGCATGACCCGGAAGAATTGCGAACCGGTAGTACCATTCTGGGAATGATCGAGCCCTTACCCTTTCTGAATGTGGGCAAGGTAGAAGACATCAGTGAGTTTTTATTGTTCTCCTATACTGACGGTTTTACCGAAACGTTCAATGAAGAGCAAGAGCAATTTGGACAAGAACGCCTTCACACACTGTTGCAGAATACAATATTCTCCGATCTCAACAGCTTACATCTGGCATTGCTTGGTGAACTGGATTCTTTTAAAGGGGAAAGGGATTATGATGATGACATTACTTTGCTTTCCTGTCGCGTAAACCTGGGCTAAGGCATGGTTATACATAAAACCCCCTGGTTACTTAAAGCTTTTTATTCATCCCTCACCTGGACCGGAAAAGCCAGCCATCAGGACAAGCCCTGCCTGTACCTTACCTTTGATGACGGTCCAATACCCAGTGTTACCCCCTGGGTAGCAGACATATTGGCTAATTATAATGCAGGTGCCACATTTTTTTGTGTGGGAGATAATATTCGAAAACATCCTGAAGAGTTTGAACTTATTCAAAGTCAGGGGCATAGAGTTGCTAATCATACCTTTCATCATGTCAATGGGTGGAGCGTACCCACAGAGACCTATCTCCGCGAAATAAAGGAGTGTGATAAGGTACTGCGACTTGACCAAAATTGTCAACAACCCCTTTTCCGTCCTCCATACGGTAAAATTAGTCGTAAGCAGATATCAGAAATTAATAATAGCCATCGAATCATCATGTGGGACGTACTTAGTGCCGATTACGACCACACTATATCGCCGCGCAAATGCCTGGAGGCTACTAAGAAGGCTGCAGAGCCTGGCTCTATTGTACTGTTTCATGACAGCTACAAGGCAGAGAGAAACCTCAAGTATGTCCTTCCCGCATTTTTAGACCATTTTGCAGCCCAGGGTTATCTATTTAAGACCCTATGAGCCTGGCTGGTATCATCGGTATACTTATTGTTTGCGCCACACTACTACTTAACCTTCTCTTACTGGCCGGGATCAGACGTAGAGCCTCAAGCTCAGGCAAAAGTACTGTTGAATCGCTTCCGGTGGTAGCTGTGCTGGTAGCTGCCAGAAATGAAGAAGATACTCTGCCGCGTTGCCTTGATGCCTTATTAAACCTTGATTACCCCAGGGATAAACTCCGAATTTGGGTTGGTGATGATAATTCTACAGATAATACTGCGCTCATACTCAGGAAGTACGCCCAGAAGCATCCGCAGATTAGGAAGGTATTCGTGACAGAAAGGATAGGCAATTCATATGGTAAGGCAAATGTATTGGCCCATTTAGGCAGAGAGGCCAGCGCAGACTATTTCTTTTTTACTGATGCAGACACCGCAGTGCCTTCCGGTTGGATTAAAGCAATGCTGCCATACTTTCAGGATCAGACCGGAATGACCGTTGGCACTACCCTCGTACAGGAGACAAGTCTTTGCGGGGCGCTTCAATGTACAGATTGGGCATTAGCTCAGGCGATGCTTAAGGTGGTAAGTGATACATTTGAACCAGTGACAGGAATGGGCAATAATATGGCCATGCCGGTAAAGGTCTACAGAGAGGTAGGAGGATTTGAACGACTACCACCCAGTATAGTAGAAGATTTTGAAATGTTCCGGGCAGTGAAAAAGAAAGGCTATGCTGTTGAGCAGCTAGTTCTTCCCGCTGTAACGGCCGAAACCCTTCCAGTATCGCGCATAAGCACATTACTTCACCAGCGTAAAAGATGGATGGTAGGGGCCGGTAAGATTCACTGGTTTCTCCGTATTCTATTGGTAATTCAGGCGGCATACTACCCGGCTCTTGTCACTTTATTAATTGCAAACCCCATAGAAGGCATATTTGTAGCCTGTAGTAAAACCGTGCTTCAAGCCGAATTTATCAGGCGCTTTTTATCAAGGGTGGAAAGAAAATCCAACATTATATCCCTTCTCACCTTCGAATTTTATTCAGCCACCTTATCTTTGGTCCTGATTTTTTTCTATTTCCTCCCCATAAAAATACGCTGGAAAAACCGAACATATTGATATGAAGCTAATAGACACTCATGCCCACGTTTATTCAGAAAAATTTAACCAGGACAGAGATCAGATGCTTCAGCGGGCCAAGGAAGCTGGTGTCGAGAAAATCTTCATGCCTAATATCGATGCTGCCTCTGTCACTTCTATGCTCGAGGTGGAAGAGCTAAACCCCGGGTATTGTATACCCATGATGGGATTACATCCCTGCTCCGTACAAAAGGATTTCGAGAGAGAGTTATACCAGGTAGAAGAGTGGCTGGATAAACGTAAGTTTGCCGCGGTAGGAGAGATAGGGATAGACCTCTATTGGGATAAAAGCACCCAGAATATTCAGGAAATAGCCCTGGGGGTTCAGATAGACCAGGCAAAAAAACATAACCTGCCCATTGTACTCCATACGCGCGAATCCTTTCATCAAACCCTGCAGGTAATTAAAAAACATCACTGGGAGGGGCTCACCGGCATTTTTCACTGCTTTAGCGGTAGCCTGCAAGAGGCAGAAGAAGCTATCGAAATGGGCTTTCTGTTAGGAATAGGCGGAGTCTCTACTTTCAAAAACGGAGGGCTGGACAAAGTACTTCCACACATCAACCCAAAACATCTGGTACTCGAAACCGATTGTCCATACCTCGCTCCTGTCCCACATCGGGGAAAACGTAATGAGGTCTCCTATGTAGAACTTGTAGTCCGCAGAGTGGCAGATCTGACGGAAATGAATCCTGAGAAACTGGCGGAGATCACAACACAAAATGCACTGAAGTTTTTCAAAGAAATTTCATGAACTACCGTATAGTAAATATCAATGCTGGCAGCCCGACAGCCGATGCTAATGTGCTGATAATTTACACAGGAGGCACCATCGGTATGATCACGGATGATTCCGGCTCCCTCATATCCTTTAACTTCAAAAATATTATTGAGAAGATACCCGTTCTCAAGAGTTTGAATACTAGGATAACAGTCATTTCATTTCCCGAGCCTATTGATTCCTCTGACGTCAACCTCAACCACTGGGTCGATATCGGCTACATAATTTATGAAAACTACAATCAGTATGATGGTTTTGTAGTCCTTCATGGTACGGATACAATGGCCTACTCCGCATCCGCCCTAAGCTTCATATTAGAGGGACTGAGTAAGCCTGTTATATTCACCGGTGCTCAGCTACCTATAGGTGCTACCAGGTCTGATGCACGGGAAAATCTGATCACCGCCCTGGAGATTGCCACCACTCGTCTGGAAGGCAAACCGGTAGTACCAGAGGTATGCATTTATTTCAATAATCATCTACTACGGGGAAATCGTGCTAAAAAGGCTGAAAGCATACACTTCGATGCCTTTGAATCTGAGAATTATCCTCCTCTGGCTGAGGCAGGTGTGGTTATAGATTACAACTTAGCGTCCATTATTGAGAGAACTGACGGACAAAAGCTAAAATTCAACCATAAGCTGGATAGTAATGTGGCTATTCTTAAGCTGTTTCCAGGCATGAGTCGCACCGTGGTAGAGAGCATCCTTAATATATCGGGTCTTAAAGGAGTGGTCATGGAAACTTACGGATCTGGTAATGCAACGACAGAAAAATGGTTTTTGGAGTGCCTGGAGGAAGCCATTAGTAAAGGGATCATCGTCCTAAACGTTTCCCAATGCACAGGAGGCAGAGTGCTTCAGGGGCGGTACGAAACCAGCCGTATGCTTCCAAGGTTAGGCGTGTTGAGCGGTAGTGACCTGACCACAGAAGCCGCTATTACTAAAATGATGGTACTGCTGGGGACAGAATCCGATCCAGGCAAAGTAAAAGAAAGGCTCGTAAAGCCAATTTGTGGCGAAATGTCATAGTTTTCGATACTTTTAAAAGTATTTCAAAACTTGCATAAAGAAGATTTTATTGATTTATTTGTGCCGCTGGTATAGTAAAATTTAAAGGGAGAGGTGACCGAGTGGTCGAAGGTGCTCGCCTGGAAAGTGAGTGTGCCCCCACCGGGGTACCGAGGGTTCGAATCCCTCCCTCTCCGCCACTATTAAAGGTTACTTATCACTAGTTCTCCGACTGTTTAATCAAAACGAAGACTTGCATTCAAATTATGAAGAAGTTATTTGCTCTGTTGATGGTTATTGGGGTAATTTCCTTCAGTAACGCGACATACGCTCAGGATGAGGCTGCTACTGCAACTGACACCACTGAGATGGCTGAAAATGACAGCTCTGCGATGGCCGATGATGCTGCCATGGAAGAGCCTGTTGAAGAAGAAATTATTGAAGAGGAACCACTCGAGGCTGAAACCCCTGAGTCATTCCACCAGATCGTAAAGGAAAAATTCATTGAAGGTGATCCCCGCTTCATGGGTATCGTACTTATCTGTTTGATCCTTGGTCTGGCTATCGCCATCGAAAGAATTATTACTCTGAACCTTGCTACTACCAACACCAAAAAACTTCTCATTAAAGTAGAAGACGCGCTTAACAGCGGTGGTGTGGAAGCTGCAAAAGAAGTTACCCGTGGTACAAGAGGCCCTGTTGCTTCTATCTTTACCCAAGGTCTGATGCGTTACCCTGAAGGAATCGAAATGGTAGAAAAGTCTATCATCGCTTACGGTTCTGTTGAAATGGGCCGCCTTGAAAGAGGTCTTGTATGGATCTCACTCTTTATCTCTCTTGCCCCGATGCTTGGGTTCATGGGTACCGTAATCGGTATGATTGAAGCATTCGACTCTATCCAGGAAGCGGGTGATATCTCTCCCGGCCTTGTTGCAAGTGGTATTAAAACTGCCCTCCTTACTACGGTTGCCGGTCTTATCGTAGCCGTTATTCTGCAGGTATTCTACAACTACTGTGTATCTAAGATAGACTCGCTTGTTAACCGCATGGAAGATGCTTCTATCGCACTGGTTGACCTGCTCGTACGTCATAATCTTTCAAAATAATCTCACCTGCAAAACGTTATAGGTATGGATTGGATTAACATCGCACTATATACCACCTACGGACTGATTATCGTTGGAGTGATCCTGGCAATTCTTGCCCCATTGGTAAGCTCCTTCTCTAATCCCGCAGGTCTGGTAAAGTCAGGCGTTGGAATCCTAGCCCTGGTCGTTCTGTTCTTCGTGAGCTACGCGTTAGCTGGTGATGAAGTGACAGGACTAATTAGAGCAAGAGGATTTGACGCTGAAACTGTAAAGACTGTTGGCGGAGCTCTCATTCTGATGTATATACTTTTTGGAATTGCCGTCGTCAGTATCGTGATTACTGAATTGCTTAAACTCGTCAGATAATGGCAAGATCTAAAAACAGGATGACTAATGAGGTGAATGCAGGATCAATGGCAGACATTGCCTTCCTCCTGCTGATATTCTTCCTCGTTACCACCCAGATCAAAACAGATAAAGGTCTTACCTTCATGCTGCCTCCTAAGAATGAAGATCAGGAAGTAGTAAAGCAGAAGGAAAGAAACATCTTCAAGGTCCTGATTAACTCTTCAGATAGGTTGCTTGTAGAAGGGGAGCCTCTTTTGGATATGTCTAAGCTCAAGCCCAGGGTGAAAGAGCACGTTATGAATAACGGCCGCAACCCTGACCTGAGTGAAAGCCCTACTAAAGCTATCGTATCTCTAAAAACTGACCGTGGTACTAGCTACGAAAAGTACATTGCTACGCTGGATGAGATACAGGGAGCCTATTATGAAATATATGGCGAGCGAGTAGGACTTACTGCTGATGAGTTCAGGAAATTGAGTTCCAAGAATCCCCGTGAAAAAGCTCTTCGTGACCAAGGTCGTGAAGGAATTCCAATGGGTATTTCACTTGCAGAACCTACGAACTACAATAACTAGTAGATATGTCGAAGTTTAAAAAGAAAACTTCTTCCAGTCAGGAAATCCCTACCTCGGCACTTCCGGACATTATTTTCATGTTGCTCTTCTTCTTTATGGTGACAACTGTCATGAGAGAAGATGAACTTCTTGTTGAAAATTCTGTGCCTCTTGCCGAGCAGTTGAATAAGATCGAAAGGAAGTCACTTGTAAGCTACATCTATATAGGAAAGCCTAAGAAAACTGAGATCTACGGCACGGAGCCTAGAATTCAGGTGAATGATGTTCTTATCGAGCCTAGCGGTATTACCAACTATGTAGCCAGGGAAAAAGATAAGCTTGCTGAAGCTGAACGTGATCAGATTACCATGTCTATGAGCGTCGATAGAGATGCCAAAATGGGCCTCGTACTTGATGTTCAGGGTGAGCTTCGCGAAGCAAACGCTCGTAAGCTTATGTACTCTTCTTCACTGGAAGTACCAGACGCACTGTAGAAACTTCTCGAAACGAATATAAAACCCTCCTTACAGCGGAGGGTTTTTTTATGCCCTTTCATTGACTGTATCCCCTTTAATGCCAATCTATCTTTAGATACTACAAGGTATGTAAGCCTTCGCCTGCTTATTTAATCGTATACCATGATACCCATCTGCCTCTTCTCAGTTATTCCTTCCTTTCTTCCGGTTTCACCCGCCCTGCTTAGACTCTCCATTTACTTCAGTAAATAATTTTTCAATCAGCTTAACGTTACTATTTAAGCAGTGATTGCCTGATTAATTTGTGTGTTGTGTTTTGCTGGTTCACCCGCTATGTCCGTTGTGTGTCACCAAAATCCAATACATATGGCAAAAGCAACCCATCGGTTAATCAATGAAGTCAATGCAGGGTCTATGGCCGATATTGCCTTCTTACTTCTCATCTTTTTCCTTGTTACCATCCAGATCAAAACAGATAAAGGACTCACCTTTATGCTACCTCCTGCTAAAGAGGTAACGACTGAAGTACACGAGCGAAACGTATTCAATATTCTTATTAACTCGCAGAAAATAATATGCAGGTTGAAGGAGAGCCATTGACCGACCTTTCTGTGTTAAGGGATAGAGTGAAAGCTCATGTACTTAACTATGGAAAAGTAGCTTCATTAAGTGATAGCCCCCGAAAGGCTATTGTTAGCATTAAGACAGATCGTGGATCAAATTACCAGCTACACATTGCCGTTCTGGATGAGGTGCAGGGAGCTTACTATGAGATATATGGTGAGCGAATTGGCATGACGGCTGGAGAGTTTCGTAAGCTGAATAGCAGTAACCCAAATGAAAAAAGACTGCGTGAAAAGGCGCTAATGGGTATTCCTATGGGCATTTCACTAGCGGAACCTACCGATTACTCATACTAAATAATCCTCACTATGAAAATATCCAAAAAGGACAAAAAGTCAGGAAAAGAAATTCCCACCAGTGCTTTGCCTGACATTATATTCATGCTTCTCTTCTTTTTTATGGTTACTACTGTTATGAAAGAAGATGAGTTATTGGTAAAAATGATACACCACTTGTCAGGTAACTGAATAAAATTGAGCGCAAATCACTGGTAAGTCATATCTACATTGGTAACCCTAAAGATATAAGGCTCTATGGCTCTGAACCACGGATACAGGTCAATGATGTTCTCATTGAGGCTGAAGGAATCCTTAATTTTGCCCTTGAAGAAAAGAGGAAGTTAAGTCAGGCTGATCAGACTAAATTCCTCATGTCCCTGCAGGTAGATAAAAATGCTGCAATGGGTATTGTTATGGATGTGCAGGGTAAGCTAAGAAAGGCTGACAGTAGAAAAATTCAATATGCTGCTTCGCAGGGGTTGGACGAGGGCAGTAATTTACCTAAATGAAGCCTAGAAGGGGCTGTCTCAAAAGCAGCAAGGTCTCTTTAGGTGCCAATTAATATGTCGTGAATTACTTAAAACATTCTGCATAGCGAAGTATAACTTCGCAGAAATGGCAACAGTGGGGTGCAACCCCGCGGTAGTTTTCCAAATGCAAAATTATAATTTGAATAAAAAGAAAGAGGCGGTCTTTTAAGACAGCCTCTTTTGTATTTCCTGATTTGAAATAGCCCCTTCTAATCAGTATGTTTAGCCTGGCTTAGGTCAAACGGCCGGATATATGAAGTTAAATGACAAAAGAACGGTAAATGCCTGGTGTATGTATGACTGGGCAAATTCCGTTTATAGCCTGGTAATTACGAGCACCATTTTCCCGGTGTATTACAACGAAGTAACCAGGGCAGCCTTCGATGGCGATCGCATACGGTTTTTTGGGATCGAAGTTGAGAATACGGTTCTCTATTCCTATAGCATCTCTTTTTCCTTTCTGCTCATTGCCTGTTTGTCCCCCTTGCTGTCAGGCATAGCTGACTACAGCGGCCGTAAAAAGGCCTTCATGAAGTTTTTTACCATTCTTGGTTCTCTTTCCTGTATTTCTCTCTTTTTCTTCGAGGGCAAAAATGTAGAGTTTGGAATTATTGCTTCCGTGCTGGCGAGTGTGGGTTACGGCGGTGCGCTGGTTTTCTATAATGCATTCCTTCCTGAAATTGTATCACCTAACCGGTATGACCTGGTAAGTGCACGAGGGTTTAGCTACGGTTATGTAGGTAGCGTTATTCTCATGATTGTGAATATCGTGATGCTTACCTGGCCCGGAGCTTTTGGTCTCGAACCAGGCAGCATGCCTGCGAAGGTATCCTTTCTTATGGTAGGTATCTGGTGGATAGGTTTTGCACAGATTCCATTTAGCAGGCTACCGGAAAATGTTTACAAGAGGCGGCCAGATAAGCATGTGATAAAGAAAGGGTATCAGGAGCTTAGAATGGTCTGGAAAAGCCTTTCTTCCCTGCCCAGGCTAAAAAAATACCTGATTGCCTTTTTCTTTTACTCTGCCGGGGTGCAAACAACCATGTACCTGGCTGCCACTTTTGGGGAGAAGGAACTCGAACTACCAAGCACGTCACTTATTCTCACCATTCTTATAATTCAGATCGTAGCAATAGCAGGATCTTACTTTTTTGCCTTCATTAGTAAGGTCAGGGGCAATCGCTTCAGCCTTCTCACCATGGTGGGTATATGGATCGGAATATGTCTCAGCGCCTATTATATCACAAATGAGGTGCAGTTCTATCTTCTCGCTTTTGTGGTGGGGCTTGTCATGGGAGGTATTCAGTCACTGAGCCGGGCCACTTACGCCAAATTAATTCCCTACAAATCTATAGATCATACCAGCTACTTTAGTTTCTACGATGTAACCGAGAAAATGAGTACAGTACTGGGGACCTTTGCCTATGCTCTGGTTGAGCAACTTACCCAGAGTATGCGTCTTAGTTCACTTGCCTTAGGTCTGTTCTTTGTTGTGGGTTTTGGGGTGCTGCTTATGGTTAAAATCCCCAGGGAACGTAATCGTGTGACGTTAAATGCCGAAGAAGAGATCGCCGTAGAGGATTATTAATACAGCCATAACGGTACACAGGTAAACTACAGTTACCGGGAAGCCCACCTTCAGAAAGTCTTTAAAATTATACCCACCTGGTCCATAGATGATGAGGTTTGTCTGATAGCCAATAGGGGTTAGAAAAGCTGCTGAGGCCGAGAAGGCCAGGGCCAGATATAGGGGCATACCTGGAATACCTAATTGCTGACTGAGGGAATATGCTAGTGGAAAAATGATAGAAACGGCCCCTACATTAGTAATAAAGCTGGTGAGTATGGTAGTAAGGATCACCAGGCCGGTGACGACTCCGATAAGCCCCATAGGCTGAAAGATCGAAAGAAAGTTTTCAGCCACCAAGTCACCTGCTCCCGTAACGAGGATAGCCTTACCCATGGCCAGGGAGAAAACCAGAATAGCGATAAGGTTCATGTCTAGTTCTCTTTGAACATCCTGCAGTGAGATCATGCGAAAACTTGCCATGAGGAAGAAGATGATCATAAGAGACGTAAACAGGTTAAAGACCCCAGCCATTAGCAGTATAATGGCCAGAATTAACAAGCCAAGCATAATGTTTCGCTTTAAACTTCGTGGCTTTACTATCTCCCGTAATTTAGAGACTACATAAATCTCTCTGAAATATTCAGTTCGATTGAAAAAGTCTGTACCCGCAAAGATCAACAAAAGGTCACCGGGGGATATTTTTATTTCACCGATCTTACCTCTGAGCTTTTCACCGTTCCGGTGGATAGCAATGATTGCTGCATCAAAACGGTTTCGAAAGTCGCTGTCCTTCACCCGCTTTCCTATTAGGGGAGAATTAGGTGTGGTTACCGCTTCCACGACTTCTATTTTTTCCTGTCGGATAAAGGTTTGAGGCGGAAGCCTCAGACCGGAATTGTTATTGACCAGGTCTACAATGTCCTCCGTCTGACCGGCAAAAATCAATATGTCATTCGCCTCGATGACCTCAGAGGGTTCCACCGGATAGATAATGTCTTCTCCACGGACAATTTCTACCAGAAAGACCCCTTTAAGATTCCTTAGTCCGGCTTCAATCACAGTCTTGCCAATCATGGCAGATGAATCGGATAGCATCGTTTCCACCAGATACTCCCTGACATTTTCTTTGAATTCATCGATCACATCCGAGCGGTCAGGCAAGAGCCTGTTACCCGCCAGGGTCAGGAACAGTATTCCTGTTATTGTGACTGCTGCACCGATAAAAGACAAGTGAAGGAGGTTTATATGACCTCCAATCTCTTCTTCTATAAACCCATCCAGCACCAGGGTAGTGGAGGTGCCTATCAGGGTGATCATGCCACCGAATATGGTGGCAAAGCTTAGTGGAATCAGCAGTTTGCTTGGTGCAATATTATTCTTTTTACCCCACCCGAATACATAAGGAGTCATGAGAGCCACTACAGGTGTGTTATTCACCACAGATGACAAGGCAGCCACCTTGAGCATCATTCTTAACAGAAATCCGCGGTAGGATGATACTCCATGATATATCGAGTTGAAAATGCTTTCGATATTAAAGCTTTTCCGAAGACCCGCAGTGATAAGTATCAGTAGTAAAATACTGGCAATGCTCTCATTACTAAAGCCAGACAGGACAATGTCTGGCGTCAAAATGCCTGTCACCATAAAAACCATCACAGCCGAAAAAAGCACCACTCCAGGGCGAAATTTATCGGTGTACATTACAACAAAGGTGGCCACTACGACCACCAATGCAAAATAAGGCTGAAATGCTTCAGGCATTTAAAAAATTACTTTTTGTAAACCTCGCGGCCATCCACGTAGGTGGCAGTTACTTTAATGTCACGCAGAGATGATTCAGGAGCTTCCATCAGGTCCTCCTCTAAAATCACAAAATCGGCAACCTTTCCATTTTCGATTGAGCCCTTTTGCTCATCTTCAAAATTGGCGTAAGCTGCCCAGATAGTCATGCCCCTGAGCGCTTCCTCGCGTGACAGGGAGTTTTTCATCTGAAAGCCTCCATCGGGGTGTCCGTCTGCTGCTTTTCTGGCCACTGCCGCATGAAAACCGTAAAGCGGGTTAATCTGTTCTACCGGAAAGTCGCTACCTAGAGGAATATGTCCGTTCTGGGCCAGTAAATCTTTGTAAGCATATGCATGGGCTATACGCTCCTCTCCAAGTCGCTCATCTGCCCAATCCATATCCGAAGTGGCGTGTGTAGGTTGTACTGATGGTATAATACTGTACTGGCCAAAAGAAGCAATATCGGCAGGGTTCACCACCTGGGCGTGTTCCACTCGCCAGCGGCGATCGTTTTTGCCTCCCAGATTTTCCGCATATATGTTAAGAACCACCCTGTTTGCTGAATCACCTATCGCGTGTGTATTCATCTGGAAGCCTCCTGCATGAATTCTCGCAGCCAGCTCCTCCATTTGTTCTTTGGTAGTAACCATGAGGCCGTAATTTTCCGGGTCGTCTGCATATGCTTTAAGCAAGCATGCGCCACGGGAACCCAGTGCTCCGTCAGCATACACCTTAAAGCCGGTTACCGTTAGCCTCTCTGTTTTATAAGGACCACTATTCAGGAAATGGCTTAGGTTTTCCTCATTTGGGTTAGCCATGGCGTACATCCTGATTTGGAGGTCGTTTGATTTCTGCAATGAGTCTACAAGGTCAATCTGGCCTTTTGCCAGGCCGGCATCACATATGCTTGTAAGGCCTACCTCAAAGCAGTTTTTTTGAGCAAGCTTTAGCCCTTTAGTAGCTATTTCCCGGGTAGGGGTAGGGATTACATTCTGTACCAGGTCTACTCCGTTATCTATCAATACCCCACTCGGTATCCCTTCACCGGTAAGCAATATCTTACCGCCTTCCACCGGGGTAGAGGCCTCCACCTGAGCAAGGGTCAGCGCTTTCTCATTTACCAAAGCCGCATGCCCATCAATCCGGGTTAAGAAAACCGGTACATCGGGGTAGGCCCTGTTCAGCTCGCTGTTTTCAGGAAAGCTTTTGTCTTCCCACAGGTTTTGATCCCAGCCACGGCCTACAATCCATTCCTGATTGGGGTATTTCTCACGGTGGGCTGCTATACGATCCATTATTTCTTCTAAGGACCTGCTGCCTACCAGGTTTACATCCTGAAGAAAAAGGCCATATCCGAAAAAGTGGCTGTGCGCGTCATGAAAACCAGGGTAAACAGGCTTGCCTCCGGCGTCCAGGGTTTGTTTGGCAGCGTAGGCTCCTTTTATCTCCTCGTCACTGCCAATTTTTACAAATTTGCCGTCCTTTACTGCAAAGGCCTGAGCCACAGTAAAACTGCTATCTACAGTATAAACACGTGCGTTATGTACAATCAGATCAGCCTGTTCACCTGATGCAGTTTCTGAGGTATTCTGGGTGCAGCTTCCCAGTATCAGCAGGCCGATAGCCAGCAGTAAGGTTTTTTTCATAACTATATGGTGGTTGAGATTATTCGAAACGGAGATGCTTTACGCTTTCACCTGAGTCTCTCAGGTCCTGAAGGGCATCAATGCCAATGGCCAAGTGATTCTCGACGAATTTTGACGTCACTTTAGCGTCGCTCTGCTCAGTTTTTACACCCTCAGGAATCATTGGATTATCTGAAACCAACAGCAAGGCCCCATGGGGTATTTCGTTCATAAATCCTACCGTAAATATTGTGGCAGTTTCCATATCGATGCCCATAGCCCGGATTTTTCTGAGATATTTTTTGAAGGCCTTATCGTGCTCCCATACCCGGCGATTGGTAGTATATACTGTGCCTGTCCAGTAGTCTGACTCATGATTAACGATAGAGGAACTGACAGCACGCTGTAACCTGAATGAAGGAAGGGCAGGTATCTCAGGAGGCATGTAATCATTACTGGTACCGTCACCGCGTATAGCAGCAATAGGTAAAATGAGGTCTCCGAGCTGGGTTTTCTTTTTTAAACCTCCGCATTTGCCTAAAAACAGGGCCGCCTTAGGGGCTACTGCAGATAATAAGTCCATAACGGTGGCAGCCATGGCGCTACCCATGCCGAAGTTTATGATAGTAATATTTTCGGCGGTAGCCGTTTGCATCGGTTTTTCCTTGCCACGAACCTCAACACCAAATCGCTCAGCAAACATTTGCACATAATTCTGGAAGTTTGTGAGCAAAATATATTCACCGAATTCCTCCAATGGGGTGCCTGTATACCGTGGTAGCCAGTTATCTACGATCTCCTTTTTTGTTTTCATGCAATGAGTTTATCTAATTTACGACATGGTGAAGCTTAATCTACCTCCTTACGCATGCCGTGTCGAAAGGCAGGCAGGAAAATTAGTAATTTTTGACCCTATACGAAAAAAATATTTGGTTCTCACTCCAGAAGAGTGGGTCAGGCAACATTTTATCGCCTATCTGACCAATTATTTAAACTATCCCCAGGGTTTGATACGAGCAGAGGCTGGCATAAAGTATAATCAAATGCAGAGACGGTCCGATATAGTGGTCTATGATCGCAGCGTTTCACCGCTAATGCTTGTAGAATGCAAGGCTCCCGAAGTAAAAGTGTCCCGAAAGACCTTCGAGCAGGCAGCCGCTTATAATAAGGTGCTGGGGGCGCCCTATTTGATAGTTACTAATGGACTGTCTCATTTTTGCTGTGAGATTGACCACGATAAAGGCACGTACGATTTTATCGACGCGATACCGGAATACAGTGAACCGGTGACATAATAATAAAAAAAGCGGGCCCGGCCCGCTTTTTTTTAAAGGAACATTAATCCCCGATGTATTTTTCTACCGGGACGAATTTTCTGCCGAATGCATCAGCAACACCTTCATAAACAATATCACCATTAATGACATTGAGGCCTTTTTTAATCTCATCATTGCGGCGTGCCGCTTCTGCCCAGCCCCTATTAGCCAATTGTAAAGCATAGGGAAAGGTAGCATTGGTGAGCGCTAGAGTAGAGGTGTAAGGTACCGCGCCAGGCATATTAGCTACACAATAGTGTACTATCTCGTCGATTATATAAGTAGGGTTAGCATGCGTGGTAGGTTCGCAGGTTTCTATACAACCTCCTTGATCCACAGCAACGTCTACTAGTACCGTGCCGGGGCGCATAAGAGGTAGCATGTCACGGGTCACCAGATGAGGCGCTTTTGCACCAGGGATTAGTACGGCCCCCACCACAAGGTCTATTGAAGGTAGTATGTCACGAATGTTGTATTCGTTAGACATATAGGTATTCACATTAGCAGGCATAATATCTGCCAGATAGCGCAGACGCTGCAGGTTCACATCCATGATGGTGACATCTGCCCCAAGGCCTGCCGCCATCTTAGCTGCCTGTGTACCTACTACTCCACCGCCAAGTATAAGCACTTTAGCAGGGCGTACACCCGGAACTCCTCCAAGTAGGATTCCACGGCCACGCAGAGGTTTTTCTAAATATTTGGCTCCCTGCTGGATAGACATGCGGCCAGCCACTTCAGACATTGGGATAAGTAGGGGAAGACTCCGGTCAGCCTTTTCGACGGTTTCGTAGGCCAGGCATACAGCGCCACTTTTTACCATAGCATTGGTAAGTGGTTCTGAAGAGGCAAAGTGGAAGTAAGTGAATACCAGTTGGTCTTTTTTTACAAGACTATACTCCTCTTCGATAGGCTCTTTCACTTTCATGATCATCTCGGCGGTATCATAAACTGCCTCTATCGTAGGAAGGAGCTGGCCACCAGCGGCCGTGTACTCATCGTCCATAAAACCACTGCCTTCTCCGGCAGTCTGCTGAAGATAAACCGTATGGCCGGCTTTAACGAGTTCTGCGCATCCGGCAGGAGTCAGTGCGACCCTGTTCTCGTTATTCTTAATTTCTTTAGGTACCCCAATAATCATCTTTAAAATTCAATTTTTGAGCCTGGCCGCAAATATAGGCAATGACATGGTAATAAATAAACATTGTGTAATAAGCTTCTGCTCCTTAATCAGGCCAAGCTAACGTTTGTTTAAAGAGGTAAGCAAATAGGTGGAAAATATTTCTTTTTCAGTCAGATTGTATTATTTTAATAAAGCAGAACCACTAGTAAATGATTACAATATGCAGGAAGCACAGTTCACGGAAGGCTTCGATTACGCTGAGCGAAACCTCCTAAGCGATGACTCTCACCTTTGGCTAGATAAAAAGTTGATACAGCAGTATCTATCCCTTGATGGTCTGCGGGTGTTAGATTTTGGTTGTGGTATGGGGGGGATGACCATATGGATTGCCCAGCAGTTTGACTGCCATATTGAAGGCTATGACATCGATAAGAACCACATAGAGATTGCTACTGCGCTTCAGGCAAAACATGGTCCGCATGATAAAAGACTGTCCTTTCACCTGCAGAATATTCTTGAGGAGCCTCCGGAGGGTAAATTTGATGTTATCTTTATGAATGATGTGGCTGAACATATTGCCTTTCCGGTGCTAATGGCTATTCTGGAAAAACTCAAGGGATGTCTTGCTGATGATGGTATACTGTTCGTGAGTTTCCCGCCGTGGGAAAGTCCCTGGGCTGCTCATCTTTCTCCCTGGGTAAAAATACCATGGAGTCAATACCTGCCTAAAAAATACCTGATGAAGTTAATAGAAAAGCATAACAGGACACTGGTGGGCAGACATGACCTTAAAAATGAATATCTTGAACTCAATCACCTTACCTATAATAAGCTTCTTGCCTTGACTTCAAGGGCCGGCTTTAAGGAGCAATTGCGTCATAGCCACTGTAAGCTAAACAAGCTCCCGGGACTCAGTGGGGTGAACTTTAGTGTGGGGCCTTTTAAGTATCTGGTAACGAAGGAGCTGGTTATTTTTACGAAGCAAAATAGTACAGCCGCTGCGGAGATGGTTAAAAATAAACGCCTGGCAGCGGCCGGTTAATTTGCCGATTATTAAGAGGCTTTCAGTCAGCTTTTCAGAATTCGAAGGGGTTGTTACTGCCCTCTTTCAGCATGTTGTTATTCATGAGGCTTTTCACGACCTCACCCTTTAGCCTGAAAGTAGCTTCCGGCTGGCGAAGGTCATTAGAATATACCCTTACTTCATTATCAATGTTACCAACCGCTGGCGGCTGAAGCCTCAGTTCTACCTTTTTGCTTTCACCAGGAGCGATGATCATATCATCACCGGGGCGAAAGGCCACACAACGGCAATCACTGTATACACTGGAGATCACAAGCTTGCTTTTGCCTTTGTTTTCTATGGTTACACGCAGGGGCACCGCCTGGCTCACTTCCAGCTTTCCTGCTGAAATGACTTTTTCAGGTAGCGAGATTACCGGAGATGCAGCAAGTTCTTCAGTTGAGTACAGCTTAGTAGGGTCGGTTTCTTTAACGGCCTCACCTTTTATGTACAGCACTGAAGAGGGGGTGGCTGCATTAGTGTTAACCGAAATGCTCTTATGGAATACACCGGGTCTGTTTTTGCTATTGTAGCTGGCGGTAATGACTCCCTCTTTACCTGGCAGTATAGGTTCTTTGGTGTAAAAAGGAGTAGTACATCCGCAACTTGCGCGTACATTGCTGATAATCAATGGTTGATCCCCGGTGTTTACAAAGCGGAACTCATGCGTGGCAATAGATCCCTCCTGGATTTTGCCAAAATCATGGGTACTCTCCTCAAACGTAAGTTCGGCCTGAGCAAAGGCTGTTCCGGCTAAAAACAGAAAAAAAACTGAAGCGAAGATAATTTTATGTAAAAGGCTTTCGAATTTCATAGCTTTTTTGCAAAAGGTTCTAATGCAAATATAATATCCCCACAGTAAACAAGCACACTAGTTTTCGATTTCTTAATATAGCAGCAATCGTTTGCGGGGATTTGACCGCTTTATCATTTTATGTAAATTTGGTTTGCTGCGGGTATTCCGACCGCCATTTTTTATCCTATTTTGGTTCTATTCTAAAGCATTTATCGTGAAGGTACAGGACATTGCTACAGACATCGATCTCGACCGTGAGCAGATAATTTCAGATTACCGCCTTGGTTGGCTTAGCCGGCATGCCAGTTTACTTGGCCGTAAGGAGGTGTTCATGGGCAAAGCCAAGTTCGGTATTTTCGGAGATGGTAAAGAGGTAGCCCAATTAGCTATGGCGAGAGCCTTTAAGCCGGGTGACTGGAGATCTGGCTACTATCGTGATCAAACGTTTATGTTTGCCATCGGCCAGTCTACCGTACAACAGTATTTTGCCCAGCTCTATGCCCATACAGACCTGGAGGCAGAGCCTGCATCCGGTGGTCGCCTCATGAACGGACACTTTGGTACGCGCTTTCTGGACGATAATGGTGAATGGCAGTCGCAAACCAATCAGCCTAACAGTAGCTCGGATATTTCTCCTACCGCTTCGCAAATGCCCCGTCTGGTAGGTCTTGCTTATGCCAGCAAGCTATACCGTGAAAATCCCGCTCTGAAAGAATATGAGCAATTCAGTATAAATGGTAACGAGATAGCCTTCGGCACCATTGGTAATGCCAGTACCTCTGAGGGTATGTTTTATGAAGCTATTAACGCGGCTGGTGTGCTTCAGGTACCTATGCTCGTCTCTATATGGGATGATGAATATGGAATTTCCGTCCCTAAGGAATACCATACCACAAAGGGCTCTATCAGTGAGGTACTCAAAGGATTTCAGCGTACGGATGATGAAGCCGGATTCGAAATTATCACCGTTCGGGGCTGGGACTATCCCGGTCTTATGGAGGCCTACAGCAAGGCAGAAGCATACTGCCGTGATGAGCATGTCCCGGTGCTTATTCATGTAAAAGAAATGACCCAGCCCCAGGGGCACTCTACCTCAGGGTCACATGAAAGATATAAAAGTAAAGAACGCCTGGAGTGGGAAGCTGAGTATGATTGTCTCCGCCAGATGCGTTACTGGATACTGGAGCAGGAGCTGGCTACTGAGGCCGAGCTTGACGAGATAGAGAAAGAAACTCAGAAGGCTGCCCGTGATGCAAAAAATGCTGCCTGGAAAGCTTTTACCGGCGACATTAAAGGAGAGCTGAATGAGGCCGTAGGTTTAATGGAAAAGCTGGCGGGAGAAAGTGCCGACAGCGATACTCTCAATAGCCTTATAAAAGAGCTGAAAGAAACCATGAACCCGATAAGGGTAGATGTGGTCCGTACAGTAAAGCAGGCCCTTCGCGTTGTCAGAAGTGAAGACCTGCAAAGCCGCAGGGACCTTCAGCAGTGGCTGGCAGATGCCATGGAGGCTAATGAAAAACGGTTCAGTTCTCATTTATATTCTGAGTCAGAAGATTCTGCTCTTAAGGTAGAGATAGTCGAGCCACAGTTTGACGATGAAGCGAAGCCTGTGGACGGCCGTGAGGTATTGCAGGCCTGCTTTGATGCGGCTCTGACCAATGATCCGAGGGTATTTGCCTTTGGTGAGGATGTGGGTAAAATCGGAGATGTGAACCAGGCCTTCGCAGGCTTACAGGATAAGCACGGTGAAATTAGAGTTACAGACACAGGGATACGTGAGTGTACTATAATAGGACAGGGGATAGGTACCGCCCTGCGTGGTCTTCGTCCCATTGCAGAAATACAATACCTGGACTATCTGCTTTATGCTATACAAATATTGTCAGATGACCTGGCTTGTTTGCAATACCGGACGGCTGGTGGACAAAAAGCCCCTCTGATTATCCGTACACGCGGACACAGGCTGGAAGGTGTGTGGCATTCAGGCTCTCCTATAGGCATGATCCTGCACAGCCTGAGAGGAATCTACGTTTTGGTGCCTCGCAATATGACCCAGGCGGCTGGTTTTTATAACACAATGCTCAGGTCTGATGATCCTGCCCTGATCATTGAGTGTCTTAATGGCTACCGCCTTAAAGAAAGCATTCCGACAAATATTGGTGAATTTACTGTTCCCCTTGGTGTGCCTGAGGTACTGCGTGAAGGTACGGATGTTACGATAGTTACTTATGGCTCCATGTGCAGGGTAGTAGCCGATGCTGCTGAGCAACTGGATGAAATAGGCATAAGCTGTGAAATTATCGACGTGCAAACCTTGCTGCCATTTGACAGACATCACAGCATTGTAGAGTCTTTAAAGAAAACGAATCGGGTCATTTTTGCAGATGAGGATGTGCCAGGCGGCGCAAGTGCCTACATGATGCAAAAAGTGCTGGAAGAGCAGGACGGTTATTTCTATCTGGATAGCCAGCCGGTAACAATCTGTGCCCAGGCTCACCGACCTGCTTACTCTTCTGATGGTGACTACTTCAGTAAGCCCAACACTGAGACCGTTTTTGATACGGTGTACGAGTTAATGAGCGAAGTTGCTCCGGAAAAGTACCCTGATATCTACTAAGTAAAAAAATAAGATAGAAAAGCCGCTCCCGGAATTTCCGAAAGCGGCTTTTTTTATGCTATCAGCCCTTTTTTCCTCGTCGGGCATACACAATCTTTTTGGTATCAAAGTACTCTTCCGGAAAGATATCCGGAATGTCCCATACCCTTGTGGATAGGTTTGCCTCGTGCAATTCATCCGTAAGGTCACCCCCTTTGAGCGAAATAACTCCATTTGGAAGGTCGTGGTGTGAAACCGTCGATATAAGGGGCTTAACCCAGCTATAAAGCGGCTTTAGACGAGTTACAGCCCTGCTTACCACAAACTCGTAGGCACCTATCCCATCTATCTGTTCAGCCCGGATCTTTTCAGCACGGGCATTTACTAATTTCAGGTCCTCTATCACGGCTTCCACCACCGTAATCTTTTTTCCTATACTATCCACCAGGTGAAACTCTACCTCCGGAAAGAGAATGGCAAGAGGGATACCCGGAAAGCCTCCGCCTGTACCTACATCTAGGATAAGGGTGCCTGGCTGAAACTGTACAATTTTCGCTATGGCTAACGAGTGAAGTACATGCTTCCCATACAGATGGTCAATATCCTTTCGGGATATAAGGTTAATTTTAGTGTTCCACTCCCGGTAAAGATCATCCAGCGCTTCAAACTGAGCTTTTTGCTTTTCGGTCAGGTTTGGGAAGTATTTATAAATAAGTGAGGCCTTTTCCATGCGGCAAAGATACTCAGGCATCTTGGCTTGGAAAAGGCCTCTAAAATATTGTCCGGTTATTTATATCAGCCTTCCTTCTGCATCGGCATTGAAAAAGCTTCAGGTATGCCTTTTAAGACCTCCGTCAGGTAGCCACCGTTCTCCTCTGTAGCTCGGCTGCGTTCAGTTCGGGTACGGCGTTCTCTCGGTTTTTTCTCCGTATTGTCCACACCATTAGTTTCACCACGCTTGCTGCCCCTTTCTCTGCGTGAGGGCCCCTCATCTTTCTCGGCACGCTCCTCACGTTCTTTTTCATACTCCTCACGCTCTTTTCTCAACTTCTCCCTTTCTTTCTGCAGTCTTTCACGCTCTTTTTTCAGATCTTCCCGTTCTTTACGAATTTCCTCTTCGTATTCTTCCCATTCCTGCCTTTCTTCCTTTCGATTCTGGGTTTTATATTTCTTATGACCTTTTCTGTCTGATTTAGCGGCCACTTTATTCTTCTGCATTTCCCTGACCCAATCAGGTCTGCCATATCCTTTACCCTGAGCCAGCGCTTGCTGACCACTTATTATAAAGAGGGCAAAAGCGGTAATTGCTATAAATCGTTTCATAATTCTTTGGTAATTGGTTACGCTCAGAATAGTTCAATAAGCGTGCCAATCACCCTAAAGCTAATGCCATAGAAGCTTTCTGTGTTTTTGTAATGTCTACCTTGAAGCAGCAGGAGTGGGGTTATTAGGGGAAATAACTAATCCGTGCCTTAATCCAAACCGGCTAAGGTGTTGCTTATAAAGTTGACTGAACATGCTCTGTTGTTCAGAGGAAAAGTACTTCCTTCCGAATCCCATACTATAATACTCTTCCAGGTACTGTCCCGGTAATGGTTCGCCAAATTTGTCCTGGTGCTCTTTCATAAATGAAAAGTCTGTCCGGTCTATGACGCGCTGAATGGTCTCCTCAGTGGGTGAGATATTCAGAAACCTTGCAATGCCTTCTATCGCAGAGCGCTTATTACTTATGAGGTCTTCGTAATAGAGGTAGTAAATGTCGAAGTTGTGCTCATTTTCAAGCCAACCCTGCACATGAGGGAAGTAAGACTCGTTTTTGTCGAGCCAATATTTGTTATAAAAATCTTGCCAGGTGAGATCAGGAACATTATAGTTCAAATAATGATGATATTTGGAAACAGCCACATCCATGCCATTCCGAACACATACGATGAACCTGCCCTTCATTTCAGGAGGAAAGAAATCGTAATAGAAGTGTGTTTTCAGGATTCTTGGAGAGGGGTATTTATCCAGACGACCTCCTCTCACCATAGTTTCCTCAATGAAGGGGCTTTTTTGATAAATATGGGTGAAATCCATCCGGCCATCAGTTAATAACTGATAAAGTAGCATCTGTAGCAAGGTGGTGCCGGACTTCATATACGTGGCGATAATAATATCATCGTCACGGAACTCATATGATTTGATAGCCTCTTCTGACTGTTTCCTTCCTACAGTGGGTAGTAACCACCTTTGTACTTTATCATATAATCGTAGCTTGAGCAGATCTTTCTTGTCTTTGAAAGAAAATTTTTGGGTTGACATAGCTTTTTCTTTTTCAGGCCTGAAAAGATAGTAATAATAAAGAAATCATGTGAAATAGCGGAGGGCATAAAAAAAGCAGTCCGCGGGTATGCGAACTGCTGCTTTACATGCTGCCGAGTATCAATGTTGCCGATGACTAATTCGATTACACACTTCAAGACGGCATCCGGTGCTTTACCGGCCGGGTGTAACTCCCGGGAAAAAATAGAGGTTCAGGGTGTGCGCCAGAACCACTCCCGTTCACTTTGACCACGAGTCTTCTCTAAACGGTTATGATGATCTGTCAGTTGGTTTATTACTCAGCTCGGGGAAAGTAACCCATGATTGGAAGAAAAAAAC
Source organism: Roseivirga sp. BDSF3-8 (assembly GCF_041449215.1). Taxonomy (NCBI): domain Bacteria; kingdom Pseudomonadati; phylum Bacteroidota; class Cytophagia; order Cytophagales; family Roseivirgaceae; genus Roseivirga; species Roseivirga sp. BDSF3-8. The sequence continues at coordinate 3,476,132 of NZ_JBGNFV010000001.1, forward strand.
TGAATTTTGTATTCCTTCATCTAAGCTACTCTACCCCAATAGCTTCATAGAGCTTTTTCGGGTCATATAACCTACCGTCTTTAATTGTGAGTACTACATTTCTTATCTTACTGATATCCTCTGCAGGGTTACCGTCCACTAATATCATATCTGCAAGCTTACCCGTTTCTAATGAACCCAGGGAGTCATCCATTCCTGTTACTTCTGCAGAGGTGAGGGTAGCTGTTCTGAGAACTTCTCGTGGGCTCAATCCGGCTTTTACATAGTTTTCCAGCTCCCTGTGAAGGGCAAACCCCGCCATGGCATCTGTTCCTGGAATAATGGTGACGCCATTGTCATGCAGGGTTTTCACTATATCCAGCATTCGCTGAAATGACTCTGAGAAGTATTCACGCTCTTCTTCCGGTATAGGTAGACCGCTCTGATAGTAACTTCTGCGGGTTTGTACCGGGAGCCTGTCTACAATCATAGCAAATGCCGGGTTGGCCCGGCCTTTCCGGCCTTTGAACATGCCTTCAAATACTGAGACTGTAGGATCGAGTGCTACACTATTTTCTTTGAGCAGGTCAGTGAACTCTGCAAATGTTTTGCTTTCTGTTTCCACCTCATGGCCATGTGCTCCCACATGCGTGAATCTAAGTGGGGTACGGGTATCAATGGTGTCCGGCATAAAATTCAGCAAGACCATATTAGCGTGTTGGATCTCATCATATCCATCTCTCACAGCCTCTTCCGCAGTCATAAAAGAAGGAATATGGCCACTAAGCCTCATGTCCAGTGAGTGGGCCTTTTCAGCCAGGGGTTTTACCCATTCAGGTTCTATGGAGCTATATAGCTTTATCTGTTTATAGCCGTTGTTATGATAATACTCAATAGCTTCGAGTCCTTCCTCAAGGCTGGCAATTGATTTGCCGGTAGGACCCGTATAAGGACCTTCTTTATCGATAAATCCTGCCATAACTACCAGCCGGGGCCCCAAGAGCTCATTTTCGTTGAATTGCTTGCTCAGCTCAGGAAGCTGCAGGGTATTCCCCATATCACGAACGGAAGTAACGCCAGCTGCAAGGTGTAAAATACCGTCTGACTTACTTATATGTGTGTGCATGTCGAAGAGTCCCGGGAGCAGGGTTTTCCCACTACCGTCTATGATTTTCAGGTCTTTTGGCAAGGTGGCTCCAGAAGTAGGGGCAACCATAGAAATACGGTTATTTTCTACGGCTACAGTCATGTTTTCCTGTATGCTCATTGATACGGGGTCATACAGTTTCACATTTGTGATGGCAAACCCGTTGTCAGGCAGTTCGGTTAGCCGGGTAGCTAGCTCTTCGTAGTAAATGTCCTCTTTGGTTGTTTGAAGGTCCAGCATGTCGGAACGAAGGGTATGGTAGCCTTCCCTGATAAGAGCGAACCAGGTAGTATAAAGGTAAGCAACCATATTATTATCCTGGTCTACCCATAATTGGTATGGAGCAAAGGAAAAGCCGGACAGTGATACAAGCTTCAGGGTTAGGGTGTCGCCAAAGGTATGTGGTTGCACATCTAGTATCCTGGCCTCGCCCCCAGGTAACAGCCTTACGCTGTTACCCTCATCTCGCAGCAGATATTTCACGAGTATTTCCATGGGCACAAAGGAGCTTTGCCCCGGGCTATAGAGTGCTGTTTCTCCTTCCAGGGTCAGGCTACCTGCTTCAGCCTCACTTTTCCACTGGGCACGCTGGCCATACAGTGTAAATGTTTCTGATACGGTATCTTTCATGTAGTCGTGTCCGACGGCAATGAAGGAGCGTGGTATTCCCTGTTCGTTTAAAATTATTTGTTCTTCCAGATACGGACCACGGCCCCTGTCATTAAACTCGTAGGTAGTGGTGTAAGTGTTTTCAGGGTAATTGACGGTTAGTTGCTTACCAGCCTGTCTGTCACCAAAATAAATATTGAAAGCAGTGGTATCAGCTTTTAAGTGAACGGCCCCTGCATCCGGGCAGGCAATGACCATATAGCAGACGACCCCCAGAGTAGTGAGTATGACCTTTTTCATTATGATTAAGTTTAGCAGTAGTTCGATAGAGCGACATAGGTAAGTTAAAGTATTTTAAAGGGATTATTCTTACCGCTCAAACCAAAATGAAGAGATGGCCTGAAGACCAAAAAATAAGGGGGTCCCTCACAGGAACCCCCTCTTATATCAATTGAACGGACAGGCCTTATTTGCTATTCAGCTTGTCCAGTACATCCATTACTTCTTTTACGTGGGTACGGCTGGTCTCTAGATCAGCTTTTTCCTCATCGTTAAGGTCGAGCTCAATTACTTTCTCGATGCCATTCTTACCAAGAATGACAGGTACCCCAAGGTAAGTGCCCTCGATGCCATACTCGCCTTCCAGCTTAATGCACACAGGGAATACCCTTTTCTGATCGCGCACGATAGCCTCTACCATCTGAGCTGCGGCAGAACCGGGAGCATACCATGCACTGGTGCCCATAAGCTTTACAAGCTCACCACCACCGGTCTTTGTACGCTGGATAATCGCGTCCAGCTTGTCTTTAGCGATCATTTCTGTTACTGGGATGCCTCCTACTGTAGTATATCGGGGCAGAGGAACCATGGTGTCGCCATGACCGCCCATCAGCACAGCCTGGATATCCTTTGGTGATACATTTAATTCTTCTGCAAGGAAGGCACGGTAGCGGCCTGTGTCCAGGATACCAGCCATTCCCATAACCTTGTTACGAGACTTGCCACTAGTAAGGTGAGCCTGGTAAGTCATAACGTCAAGCGGGTTAGATACCACAATAATGATGGCATCTGGAGAGTGCTTGATGATGTTTTCAGTAACGGACTTAACAATACCGGCATTAGTTTCGATAAGGTCGTCACGAGACATACCAGGCTTACGGGGAAGCCCTGAAGTGATAACCACTACATCGGAACCTGCTGTTTTTGCATAATCATTAGTAGATCCGACAGTTCTTGAGTCATACAGGTTGATAGGGGCTTTTTGCCAGATGTCAAGGGCTTTTCCCTCGGCAACGCCTTCCTTAATGTCGACAAGAACAATTTCGTTTGCAATTTCGCGGTAAGCCAGAACGTCGGCACAGGTAGCACCAACATTGCCAGCTCCTACTACGGTAACTTTCATAGTATGTGAGGGTATGAGTTAAGTAATTCAAAAAAATATGGCGTATATACCAAAGGGTCAACCGGTTTATGTCCGGTCATGTTTTACGCGCCGCTAAATTAAGACAGGAAGGTGTGAAAAGAAAGGATAACAAACGTTTCCGGGCCATTTTTAACCCGGTTTAGGGGCAGAAGAAGGAGTTGGTGGCTTAATTGGCTGTCAGTTGATAGGAAGGGTCAAGTTTTTGCAAACCTTCCGTTACGAGATCATGCCACCTCGCCTGAACAGACTCACTGATACCATGCACCGTTTCCTTGTCATAGAGTGCCTGAATCTCAAGTTGCTGAAGATTGTATTTGTCTTTCAGGCGGCGAGCTGTATCAGCATCTTTGCGTTTTAGCTTAAGGTCATTGAGACGTTTTTCCAGCCTGCGGGCATATATTTCAGCAATATCAAAATGCAATTGCTCATGGGCCAGTAGCTTCAGGTCTTTTTTCTCCCGGGTCCAGCTCTGTGACCGATCAAAAACAGCAAAGGCCCTGAAGGTGATATTGCCCCAGAAGTCGATGTTTTCAATCTCCAGGGCAATACCAGCATAGGTAACAGCTCCGTGAAGGTGGTCATGCGCCTCCGGTTTGCCGCGAAACTCTTTCCACGAAAGAGGTCCCTCATCCCATGGCCTGAGCTCAGAGGATTCCTGTGCCTGTGCAGGTTGAAAGACCATTATAAGCGTGATGGTAGATAACCCTAGTCGGAATATGTAGCTCAAGAATGACATTAAGACTCAATTTACTCTTTCCAAAGCAAAATGCGCGCCACAAAATCATTTTAAGGCAGATTCTCTTATCCGTTAATGCTGTCTCTTTAAAAGAGGGCTCTGGAAAATGTAAACAGGATGGGGAGAGCCTTGGCTTGCACGTCAATAAATGATTAGTGTGTAAGGCAGAACGCTTTATTTCTTTTTTTGAATATAAATCTGCCCAAGGTCAAAAAAGCCAAATGAAGAACGGTAGGCTTTGAAAAGCGTATCCTGGTAAATATTATACTGCTCTGACAGGCTGGACATCATTTTAGCCTGTACACGGGGGTGCTCATTGAAAATATCCAGGATATTTACCTGGGGTAAAACATAAATCTCTGTCTTATCCACTGTACAAATAGCTGAGTAAATCCTGTGAGTGCCTTCCAGAAGGGTATTATCTCCGAAAGAGCGTCCGCTTCGCAGTCTTACTAATTCTTCGAATTTATCTTCAATATCGAGTTGCAAAGAGACCTGACCCTCTTTAACGATATATAAGGCGTGGCTGGGGTCTTTTCTGAAAAAAACCACCTCATTTTGTTTATATTCTCTTAAATGAAGGTAGGGAATGAAATAGCTCTTTTCTTTACTGGTAAGCTTTTCGAAGAGAGGAATACGGCCAAGAAACCGGAAGATCCGGTGCTCCTTTTCTGAATATGTTCGCTTAAATGGATTTATCATAGTCTTCAAGAATGCCGATGCGGTAAACCTCTTTAGTGTCTTTGGTTAAGCGGTATCTGTGGTCTATTCGGTAACCTGCGACCCAAACGATGTCATCACCGCTGCATACGACTCTTACCTTTTCCTTCAAGTATAGCGGAATTTTCTCATCGATCATAAAGTCGCTGAGCTTTTTTTGTCGCTTCATTCCCAGTGGGAAAAAGCGGTCTCCCTGCTTCCAGGTACGTATTTTCAAGGGAAAAATAAGCTTATCTCTATCCAATGCGGCGACCTGGCTATCTGTGCTTATTTCAAAATATTCGGCTGGGTGAAGGCTTATCTCCCAGTCGTATCCTGCCGCATGCTGAGTCCCTTCTTCTTCACTCAGTTCACCGGTAAGTGCAGTGCCATCAGGTTCCTTCTGCAGAATCAGGTCCTCCCGATCACGATATAGCCTGTAGCCTTTTGCAGCCACGAAGCGCCCTGATTCCCCGACACCATCGCCTAGCACATCCCTCATTTGCTCGTAGGCATATCCGTACTTTTTAAGTAATTCATGAAGAAGTAATGCAGGAGCTGGAGTGGCCAGCAATGCCTCAAGTGGAATCCGGATTAGTCCCTCCGTACTGGTAAAGCAGTGTTGTTCATAAAACGAGTTCACAAAAACCTTGACTATTGCTTCTGCCCCGGCCAGCTTTTCACTGGTCACCGCCATACGCTGCTCAAGATTCGGGTTTTGTTTTTTTAATACCGGCAATACACTTTGTCGTATCTCATTTCGGCGGTATTTGGTGTCTTGATTACTGCTGTCCTCCCGCCATGCTATATTTTCAGAAATAGCGTAGCCTGCAATGTCTTCACGGGAGGCAAATAACATAGGCCGGATGATGCGATTCTGCCGTGACCTTATTCCATGAAGGCCACTAATTCCCGTTCCCCTGGTCAGATTTATAAGCATGGTTTCGGCCACGTCACCAAGGTGATGGGCTGTGGCTACTGCCTCAAAACCGTGTTTATCCAACAGTGAGGTAAACCACTCATACCGCAGTTTACGGGCGGCCATCTGGATACTTATTCCTCTTTCTTCAGCGGCACCTTTAGTATCGAAGGACATAAGGTGTGCCGGTATATTCTGTAATTGCGCATAGGACCTGACAAAAGCCTCGTCTTCTTCGGATTCCTTTCCCCGTAGATTAAACTGACAATGTGCAATAGCACAGTTATAGCCTGCCTTTATGAACAGGTCTGCCATGACCATACTATCTACTCCGCCGCTAACGGCAAGCAATACCTTAGAATCCGGTGAAATTAGGGCCCGGTTTTTGATATAATCCCTGAAACGTTCAAGCATGCGGTAATTTTCCGTAATTTTGGGCGGAATTAAAAAGGAAGTTTTGCCATTATCACTTTCCCAAGGGCTAAGTAAATGACTATAAACAGATACATATACCTTATAATCACCTTATTAATGTGCCTGGTAGCAGGGCAATCCGTGGCCCAGAAGCAGGGTAATATCAAGGGAGATCGCCTTGTTGGAGGTAAAAATAAGGATGGAGAGCGATATGAAAAGTGGATAGGCAATGTGGTCTTTGTGCAGGAGGGGACGCGTATTTATTGCGACTCTGCTCTCTATTATCGAAGTCGTGAGGTAGTCGAAGCATTTGGTGATGTACGTATCCTGGATGGAGATTCGGTAACAATCACCGGCCGTAAACTAACTTATAGAGGCAAAGAGAAAAAGTCCACACTGCTGGATGATGTCGTCTACAAAAAGGACAGTATCACACTCTATACAGACATCCTTAACTATAACCTTAATAGTAAAGTAGCTGACTATATAGGAGGAGGTCGTATTGTTGATCCTCGTAATGAACTTACCAGCCGGATAGGCACCTTCTTTTCTGCAGAGGACTTTATGCAGTTTAAAGATGAGGTGGTGCTTAAAAATGATGAATACACCTTGTATTCAGATACACTGGTCTACTATACAGAAACCAAGGTAGCAGACTTCCGTGGAGCTACCAGGATATTGGGCCCTGACGGTACTGTAAATGCTGAAAACGGGCTGCTATACCGGACTTCCGGTAAGCAAAGCACACTCCGGGAAGGCAAAGTGGAATCAGAGAGTTATGTGCTATCCGGCTTACGGCTTTTTTCCGATGAGCTACGCAATTTTTACAGGGCCAATACCGATGTGCAACTGGTTTCTAAGGAGCAGGATGTGATCATTACCGGCGACGAAGGACGCTATTGGAAAGATCAGGGGCTCACCAAAATATATGGCCGTGCTGTAATGAAAAAGATACTGGGACAGGATACGGTATACCTGTCTGCAGACACATTAGTGGCCATAGATAGTAAAGTAGAAGCAGAAAAACGTGTACTGGCTTATCCGGACGTCAGAATCTGGAAGACCAACCTGCAGGGCAGGGCGGATTCACTGGCTTATTATGTGGCAGATAGCCTTATACGGTTCTTTGAAGATCCTATTCTCTGGAGTGATAAAAACCAGATAGAAGGTGACAGTATCTGGATTACTCTGCGGGATGGGGGCATAGAGAACATGTTTGTCAAGCAAAACTCTTTTGTTGTGTCTGAAGATACCCTTGGTAACTACAACCAGGTGAAAGGAAGGAACATGGTAGCGCGATTCAGAGACAATGCCATTAAAATAGTAGACGTGGAAGGCAACGGGGAAAGCATCTATTTTGCCCTGGAGAATGATAGCATAATGACCGGTATGAATAAGATTATCTGCAGTAATATGCGTCTCTTCTTTGAAGACAATCAATTAAGTAAGATTAATTTTTATGTGGAGCCGGATGCCAGTTTCTTTCCTCCCCATGAGATCGCCGCTGCACAGCGTACCCTTCCCGGGTTTGTATGGCGAATAGAGAAAAGGCCCACTTTGCAGGATGTGCTTTTACGGTCTGATATAGCGGAAGAAGAAGAGGAACAGACCCTGCCAGGCATGGAATTCTATGAAGAAGAGGGGCCTGAAGCAGGTGCTTCTAATGCGGAACTATCTGAAAAAGAGGTAGAAGTGTCTAACAATGATTAGATATTTGCAGTTAGAAAAGACAAGTAATAATTGCTGCTCGATTCAGGGTGAAAAAGCACTGATTTCTTACTATATTTATTAAAAAGTTGCCTCTTTGCTTAAAAAGTTTTTCATATTAGTCGGCTTTATCGCGCTTTGTTCAGGCTTTACGCCATATCAGACAGAGTCAGCGGAGCGTGACCCAAATATTAATCTGGGGCTGACAGATAATGATCTTTTTGAAGCAGAAGGAATTAAGATAGGAGATATTTATCCTAATCCAGCCGAAAGGTTCATTGAACTGAAATACACTATATCAGACCCCGGTACCCGGGTGAAAATTCTCTTTCATAACGTACTGGGCGTTCGAATGGCAGAACATTCTCTTGATGCCGGAAAATCCAGCCTCCTTGTCTCCACTGAAAAATTCATCCCCGGCATCTATTTCTACACCCTCAACGTGAACGACCAAAACGTTATTACCAAGAAGCTGGTCGTAAAAAAATAGGCCTCGTATCATATTCCTTCAATATCGGCGTTATGAAGCCGAATAACATTGATAATCTGCGTTCAATACGTTACTTTTGCACCCTTATGCGTTTAGAAGGTTTTTGTAAAGGTCTATCCTGGGCTATTCTTCTGATTATTTCAGTTGCTTGTAGCGAGTTTAACGACATTCGGAAGAGTGACGACTGGGAGAAGAAGTATAAGGCTGCTCTTGAATACTACGAGGAGGAGGATTACTACCGGGCCAATGTGCTGCTGGAAGAGGTGCTACCCTTATTAAGGGGTACTGAATATGAGGAGAAAGCCCAATTCCTGTATGCATATTCTCACTATTACAGGAAACAATATATCCTTAGCGCACATTATTTTAAGACATTTTACGATACCTATGGCCGTAGCGAATATGCCGAGGAGGCTCTTTATCGCTATGCTTATTCGCTGTATAGCCAGTCACCGGAATACAACCTGGATCAGTCCAGTACTTATGAGGCTATTCAGGCTATCCAGTTATTCATCAACCGGTATCCCGGCTCTGAAAACAGGGAAGAGGCTACGGCAATCATTGATAAGCTGCAACGCAAACTGGAGCTTAAGGCATTTGATAATGCACGGCTGTATCACCAGCTGAGAGTGTGGAAGTCGGCTATTATTGCTTTTGATAATTTCAGCAATGATTATCCTGATTCTCCACTCAACGAAAGGGCACAGTTTCTGAAGATTGAATCATCTTATGAACTTGCGGCCCGTAGTATTGAGTCAAAAAAAGAAGAACGTTTTCGCCAAACGGTAGATTACTATCAGGAATTTCTGGATACTTATCCGGAAAGCGAGTATTTGAAAGAGGCGGAAAATATTTATAAAGCAACCCTCAAGGGGCTGGAATCCGTAAATACTCCTACGGAGACAGCAGAAAACAGTTGATCATAAATACATATGGCAAACATTAATCCCTCTATCACCACCAGAAATACAGACAAACTCGTAGAGCCTACCGGCAATATTTACGAAACTGTGGTGATACTTTCTAAAAGAGCTCGTCAGATTTCTACAGGCCTTAAGGAAGAATTGAACAGTAAACTTGCCGAATTTGCTTCTACGGTAGATAATCTCGAAGAGATATTCGAAAACCGTGAGCAGATTGAGATATCCAAATTCTATGAGCGTATGCCTAAGCCTACCCTTTTGGCTATAGATGAGTTTATGGAAGATAAGGTAATGTTCCGTAAGCCTGAAGAGGATATCGAAGAATAAAATATTATTTGTGACATCATTAAAGGGTAAGAAAGTATTATTGGGGGTAAGCGGTAGCATCGCTGCCTACAAATCCGCCTTTCTTATCCGTTTACTAGTAAAATCAGAAGCAGAGGTGCGTGTAATTATCACGGCCTCTGCTTCTGATTTTATACCCCCCCTCACACTTGCCACCCTCTCGAAAAACCCTGTCCTATCAAGTTTCACATATGGTGATAAAGGGGAATGGAACAATCATGTGGAACTTGGGTTATGGGCTGATCTAATGCTGGTGGCCCCGGCAAGTGCCCATACCCTATCCAAGTGCGCCAATGGTATATGCAGTGACCTGCTTACAGCCATATACCTGTCTGCCCGGTGTCCGGTCTGGTTTGCTCCTGCTATGGACCTAGATATGTATGCTCACCCCTCTACCAGAGACAACCTTCGAAAACTGGAAGAATATGGTAACAGGATAGTTGAAGCACGTGAAGGCGAGCTAGCCAGCGGATTATCAGGCCAGGGTCGAATGGCTGAACCTGAAGAGCTTGTGGAAGAACTGTCCAGGTTTTTTGAAAACGATCTGGACAGTAATGTCGGAGGGCTGGCTGGTAAAAACGTTATGGTAACAGCAGGCCCTACTTATGAGGCAATCGATCCGGTAAGATTTGTAGGCAATCACAGCACAGGAAAGATGGGGTACGCTATAGCTCGGGCACTCTGTGCGGCTGGAGCCAATGTAACGCTTATCAGCGGTCCTACCGCGCTGGATATTCCCCCAGGAGTGAGAGGTATTAAGGTCACTTCAGCCATGGAGATGCACAGGGAAAGCCTGAATGTTTTTTCTGAGACAGATATTGCCGTATTTTCTGCAGCCGTTTCTGACTTCAGACCCAAAAATCCGAAGGGCCAGAAAATAAAGAAAGAACCCGGGGTGGAGGACATAAGTGTGGAAATGGTTAAAAACCCGGACATAGCAGCCGAATTGGGTGCACTGAAGAAGGCAGGCCAGTTTACCGTAGGATTTGCCCTGGAAACACACGACGAAGAACAAAACGCCGGCCGAAAGCTGGAAAATAAAAACCTGGATATGATCGTTCTGAATTCTCTGAATGAAAAGGGTGCCGGATTTGGACATGACACAAACCGGGTTAAATTTATATTCAGAAATGGTGAGCGGATGGCTTTTGAACTGAAATCAAAAGATGAAGTGGCCCGTGATATCGTATCAGCTATTATCAGACAAACTCATGTGTAGACTGTTATTGCTCGGCATATTTCTTATTTCTTCAGGCCTGCTTAAGGCCCAGGAGCTCAATTGTAATGTGGTGGTAAATTCATCGCAGATACAGACAAGTGATCGGCGCATCTTCGATGATATGGAACGGGCCATAGCTCAGTTTATGAATCAGCGTCGCTGGACTGAAGATGAGTTTGGCAGTGAGGAGCGCATAGACTGCAATATGATTATAAACCTGCAGGACATGCCTGAAATAGGGTCATTCATCGCGACAGTACAGGTTCAGTCTGCACGTCCTGTTTATGGTAGTGATTATAATAGCCTGCTATTCAATTTTGCAGACCGGGACTGGGCGTTTCGTTATAATGAATCCCAGCCGATGGACTTCAACCGTAACAGCTTTATCAGTAACCTGACGAGCATGCTGGCATTTTATGCCTATGTCATTATAGGTATGGACTATGATACTTTTTCAGAACTGGGGGGAACGCCTTATTTTCAAATTGCCCAGAATCTGGTGACGAATGCCCAGGGAGCAAATGAGCCAGGCTGGAAGCCATTTCAGAGTTCTGATCGCCGTAATCGCTATTGGTTGGCAGAAGGGCTTATGAATCAGCAGTTTGAGGATTTTCGCCGGGGGATGTATATGTACCACCGCCAAGGCATGGATCTTCTAACTCAAGACCCTGAAGAGGCGAGGAAGTCAGCTTTGAAAATGCTGGAAGAGCTACAGAAAGCTAATCGTACGAGTCCCAATAATATACTGGTTATCAGCTTTCTTGACTCAAAAAGAGACGAGATAGTTAACCTATTCGGTCAGGGCGATATTGGAGTTCGCCGTCAGGCCTTTAATATTCTAAGCCGAATAGATCCTACCAATTCTTCTGACTACGAACAGATACTGCAAAATTAATCGCCATTTTGTAATTTCGCGTCTTTTCGGATAGTTAGTATGGCGAAAAGACAACAGCGAATAACATCCAAAGAACTACCCGGGGCTATAGAAGGCCTTGCAGGGCAGTTATCTACCTTGGTATTGCGTAATGGGCGGGCCTTGCAGGTAACGCCTCTGAGCCGGCAGGACTCTTCACTGGTTGTGAAGGATATGCTCGGAAAGAAACGCACCATCCCACTATCCGACATTGAGGAAATAATTGTAGAACACTCCGCCTGATTATCCGGACATGCTTAAGCACCTCCTAATAAAAAACTACGCCCTTATCAGTGAACTGGAAATGGAACCCGCTTCCGGTCTTAATATTGTAACCGGCGAGACCGGTGCAGGAAAGTCCATTATGCTTGGTGCAATTGGGCTGTTGCTCGGTCAGCGGGCAGATACCAAAGTGTTATTCGATGAGGATAAGAAATGCGTCATCGAAGGCAGTTTTGCTATAGGAAGCTATCAGCTCAAACCTGTTTTTGAAGAGGAAGATCTCGATTATGAAACTGAGGCTCTTATTCGCAGGGAAATATCCCCTGCCGGAAAGTCCCGGGCCTTTGTGAATGATACCCCCGTGACCCTTTCGGTACTCAGAAGGATAGGTAGCTACCTGATGGATATTCATAGCCAGCATGACACCCTCAGGCTGGGTTCTCATACCTTTCAGCTGAGGGTAGTGGATGCTTATGCGAATACATCTGACGAAAGAAAAGCTTATTCTGAGGCCTGGCAAACACATAAGAAAGCATTGACTGCATATGAAACCTTGCGTGAAGAGGCAGAAAAGATCAGGGAAGAGGCGGATTACAAACAATTTCTGTTGAATGAGCTTCTTGAGGCCAACCTGACGGAGGCAGATGAAACAGAGATGCTGGAAGAAGAACTGCGAAAACTGGAGCATGCTGAAGAGATTAAGCAGGTGTTGTTTTCAGCTGCCGGGGTTTTGGGCAAAGGAGATGAAGCAGTAACTGATCCGCTACATAACATACTATCATCCCTAAACAAGATTGCCCGTTATTCAGATGAGTACAAAGAGTTAGCTGACCGCCTTAATAGCGCGATTATTGAGCTTGAAGACATAGGGGGGGAAGCCTCTTCGCAGGAGGATCAGGTTGTGTACGATCCGGAGCGAACGCAACAGGTACAGGAGCGCCTTGACCTGCTATTCAAACTACAGCAAAAGCACCGGGTAGCCTCTCCCGCTGAACTGATCGAAATAAGGAATACGCTTGATGATGAAGCGAGCAGGCACGCAGACCTGGATAATGAACTGTCAAGAGCAAAGAGCGTTCTCGATGCGGCCTCAAAGTCTTTGAATGAAAGAGCTTTAAAACTAAGTAATGCCCGAAATAAGTCATTTACACCGATTAGTAAAGAAGTAGGTGTACTGCTAAAAGACCTGGGTATGCCTGATGCCCGCCTGCATGTGGAATCAAAGGAGGTGGCTCCTGGTCCCAGTGGCATAGATGAAATACATTTCCGCTTTTCTGCTAATAAAGGAGTAAATCCGGAGGACCTGGATAAAGTGGCATCTGGAGGCGAGTTTTCAAGACTTATGTTCTGTATCAAATACATCATCGCAGACAAAACAGCTCTTCCTACTATCATTTTTGATGAGATAGATACGGGAATTAGTGGTGAGATTGCTCTCAAGATGGTTCGCATGATGAAATCAATGGCCAGAGGACACCAGGTGGTCAGCATTAGTCACCTGCCTCAGATTGCCGCCAAAGGAGATGCTCACTATCACGTGTACAAGGATAATAGTCAGTCCAGAACGATTAGCCGTATCCGCAGGCTATCGGATGAGGATCGCGTGGAAGAGATCGCCCGAATGATCGGTGGCGATAAGCCGAGCCAGGCAGCATACACTAGTGCAAAAGAGTTAATAAACAACTAAATATTTCACAGGTAAGTAAAATTGTGTAATAACAATAATTTAATTTAATAATTATTGTTGAACCACTTTTTATCTCTTTATATTTGCATCCGTTAACGGGGTTATTGTCTCCATCCAATACCCTAAATGTCAACTAGTTGCCAGTCTTCCCTGATACGGAAGGTCAATTTTTTTTCAGCGATCAACCTAACCTACCAGTTGTGATCAACAGGCCGTCTGTGGTCTGCGTTTGGCTTTTATTTTCCGGACATAAGGTATGTCAGGTGTTGTCAGAACTGAAAAATGACTATTCGTGAGACTAAAACCTTACATGTTGCTGGTGTTGCCAGAGCATGAGATTAAAACCACGCTTTTTTCGCATCTTAATGAGGAATTTGGTAAGAAATATTTTGTAATGGCATTTTGCCGGCCGGAGAAGGCCCTTGCATTTCTGCATAGCCGGAAGCATATTAGCAGGTTAGACCTGCTGATTACGTTAGCAGAAGAGCCATATGGTGCTGAGCTTACCAGACAGGTAAAAAATATATTTCCAAAATCACACTTTTTATTCGTTGACGAGAGGGATGACATCGAGCCTCTGATGCCATCTTTATGTGCAAATGCAAACGGCTTCTTAATAGCTCCTAACCATGAAACAGACAGCTACCTCGTTCCTTTGGTTAATGAATTGCTGACTAAGGCTTCTGTAGATGAGCATCATGGATGGCATAAGCTGTTGCCAGGATTTGAGGAAAAATTCCATAAGTCACTTCAAGTCATACGCGCTACTACTCAGGAGGAACTAACGGCTTGCTTCAGACTGCGGTATGAAGTATGGCACAAGGAGTTCGGTACATTACCTGCTAATCACTTTCATTACGATTACGATGCATATGACCCTCTTTCTGTCCACATTTTAGCCGTAGTGGATGGAGTGCCCGCCGGCACGGTCCGTATGATCCCCTGTAGCCTAGGTAGTCCTGTAAAACTACCTTGCGAAGACCTGTTTTCACTAGACCCTTATCGCGATCGAAACATCGGTGAAATCAGTCGCCTGGTGTTAAAGCGCGAGCACCGTAACGGGATTACTGGGCGGCTCATGATAAAAGCGTTGCTGGCCTGCGCAGCCTCTGAAGGGTTCTATGATTTTTATGGTAGTGCTAACCCACGCTATCTGACTTATTATCAGAAAATGGGTATGAAAGTGCTGGAGGAGCGTGTAATGGATTATGATAACTTCGGCGGGCTGCCGGCTATTCCTATGACATTACGACTCAGAGAGCTATCTGTTCCTGAAATGCGCTCTTGGGGTATGCCTGCCAAAGAAATAAACTTGCAAGCAGAGGAGAAGAAAGCTTATGTATTTGCTTGATACTGTTTTTGATGTCGCCGACCGGTTCAAGGAACTGATTGGTGAAGAGTATGTGGTGCTGGAAGAGCGTGAGGTAGCAGATTACCAAAAGAATGTGACAGCTATAGATAAGTCTATAGCCGGAGTGGTAAAGCCTGGTGACAGGGCAGAGGTCCAGACAATAGTTAAGACAGCTGCAGAATATGGGGTGCCGCTATACCCCCTGAGCAAAGGACTCAACTGGGGGCTGGGGAGTCGTTTGCCGGTGGCAGATGGCTGCTTTATCCTGGATATGGGCAGATTAAACCGAATAGTGGAGATAGATGCGGAGCAACAATATGCAGTTTTGGAGCCGGGAGTTACCCAGGCGCAGCTATATAACTACCTGCAGGAGCATGATCTGTCTCTCACATTTAATGTGACAGGTTCGGGTGTGGAGGCCAGTATCATAGGTAATGCCCTCGACAGGGGAGTGGGTTACCGCTCCGTGAGGACTGAGGATGTGTTGGGCCTGGAAGTGGTGACGGGCAATGGAGAGGTACTTCGCACAGGCTTTGGTCATTATGGAGAGGCCTCTACAGCTTACTTATATCCTTATGGTATTGGGCCGGATATGCAGGGGCTATTTACACAATCCGGGTTAGGGGTAGTGACTTCTGCAGCCATCAGGCTTTTTCCTAAAAAGGAGAAGCAGACTGCGGTACTGTGCACGCTTCTTGATGAGACAAAACTGGAAGACTTCCTTGATAATATTGCCACCCTTAGAAAGCAGGAAGTGCTTACCAGTGTGGTGCATGTGGGTAATCGTGAGCGTACCAAAGTGACGGTGATGCCGCTTCTGGAGCGCGTCCTGGCCAAAAAGGCGCAAATTCCACAGGAAGATTTAAGAAATGAGGCGGAATTGCTTTTCGAAAGTGAAATGAGGTCTGCCTGGACGGCTCTGGCCACACTGGATGGAACCAAAGCCCATGTAAAAGCTGCTGTAAAGTCCATAAAAGAAAAGATGCGTGGCTATGGCCGGGTGACGGTGTTGGATGAGCGTGCAATTGAAAAGCAGAAGAAATGGCTCAGCAGGCTATCCTTTCTTTCTGCGGCAAGAAAGAAAAGGTATTTACTGCAAGCCCTGGAGCCTTTGCTGGGTCTGCCCTTGGGTATACCATCCAATGTGGCTATACAGGGGGTGTACTGGGCCATAGGAGCGCCTCAGCCAGGTGTGGGCATGCAGCCGGATGATAGCCGGGCCGGCCTGAAGTTTATCCTGCCTACTGCTCCGCTCACAGGGGCTCATGGTAAGGCTGTGGCTGAACTTACGGCAGAAGTTTTTGGAGCATTTGGCTTTACCCCCTACATCACGCTTAATACCATTACGAGCCGATCATTCGGCTGTGTGATCAATTTGTCATTTGACCGAAGCAGGAGGGAGGAGGCGGATCGCGCAAAGGGATGTGCTGATGCGCTTCTGGACAGACTGATGGAGCGAGGATATTACCCTTACCGGGTCAACGTTGGACAGATGGATAAGGTGGTGAATGAACAGGACCCATACTGGCAGACGCTGAAGGATATAAAAAAGGTGCTTGACCCTGCGGGCGTAATTGCTCCGGGTAAGTACAGCCTGAATTAGAAAATAGAAAAGCCTGTTTTGGTGGTGAGTAGCTCTAACGCTTTCATTCCCATTACAGAGTTACCTTTGGTGTTCAGCCTGGGGCTCCACACACCTACGGTAAACTCTCCGGGACAGACGGCAATGATACCCCCGCCAACGCCGCTTTTCCCGGGGAGGCCTACCTTAAAGGTAAATTCTCCTGCCTCATCATAAAAGCCACAGGTTTGCATGAGTGCATTGATACGCTTTGCCTGGCTGCCGGTGAGTATTCTGTCTTTAGAATGCTGAAGAAATCCTCCGTTTGCCAGGGGCATAAACGTATAGGCAAGTTGCTGACAGGACATCTCAATAGAGCATTGGTGGTAATAAAAATCCAGCACTTCCTGCTCGTCATTCTCGATATTGCCATACGATTTGATCAGGTTAATAGTAGCCCTGTTACGGTAACCATGGGCTTTTTCAGACGCTACCACGTCTTGGTTGTACTGAATTGTTTCATTATTGGCCAGGCGGCGCATAAACCGGAGGAAATCCTGCTTTGGATTATCCAGCAGGCTATAAAGAATATCCGCCACCACCAGAGCCCCTGCATTGATCAGTGGGTTCCGTGGGATGCCGTTCTCATTTTCTATTTGTACCAATGAGTTAAAAGGGTCACCGGAAGGTTCCACGCCTACCCGGTCCCACACGCGGTCACCTATCATGCGAAAAGCCATGGCTACCGCAGGGACCTTAACTATACTTTGGATAGAGAAGCGTTTATCAAAGTCTCCTACGCCATACTCGTTTCCATGAATTGGGTCCAGGTATAGTCCGAATACATCCGGGTCTACCTTAGCCAGTTCAGGAATGTAGGTGGCGTTGGCGCCAATGCCTTTTGAGGGCTGCAGCTCTTCTTCTATTTCTTTCAGTATTTTGTTGTAATCCATAGTCGATCCATTGCGTGATGGCGATTAGCGGGCCGAAGGTAAGTAAGCCAGTAGTAAGAACCATAGATTTTTGCGGTTGTTGGCCTGGCGGATAGCAGATCATATATTTTTTCATATAAAGGCCTTTTTCGTATTTTCGCCCCAACCAAAACTGACAGTCCAATGGCTCATAATGTATTAAAAGGAAAGAAGGGCATTATTTTCGGTGCGCTTGACGAGCGTAGTATTGCCTGGAAAACGGCTGAGAAAGCTCATGAAGAAGGGGCGGAGTTTATTCTTACGAACGCCCCTGTAGCAATGCGAATGGGAGAGATCAATAAGCTGGCCGAAAAAACAGGCAGTGAGATCATTCCTGCTGATGCTACTTCCATGGAAGACCTGGAAAACCTTTTTGACAAAGCACTCGAAAAGTACGGCAAGCTGGACTTTGTGCTGCATAGCATAGGCATGAGCCCTAATGTACGTAAGGGCCGTACCTACGGAAACCTGAACTACGACTGGTTTTTGAAAACGCTGGATGTATCGGCTATGTCCTTCCACAGAGTACTTCAAACGGCAGAAAAGAAGGAAGCTATGAACGAATGGGGTAGTATTATGGCCCTTTCATACATTGCTGCGCAGCGTACTTTTCCTGATTATTCCGACATGGCCCAGGCTAAAGCGATGCTGGAAAGCATTGCGCGCAGCTACGGCTACCGCATGGCAAAGGCCAATAAGGTTCGTGTAAATACCATAAGCCAGTCACCTACAATGACTACTGCCGGTACAGGCGTGGGTGGCTTTGATGTATTTTTCGACTATGCAGATAAGATGTCACCGCTGGGCAATGCTCCGGCAGAAGCATGTGCGGATTATATCGTGATGATGTTCAGTGATTTTACCCGCTACGTAACTATGCAAAACCTGATGCACGACGGCGGTTTTTCTGCCAGTGGTATCACCGAAGAGCTTGTCGACGTGCTTAGCAATAAATAAAGGGTGGGTCGATCCAGCGGAGAGAAATGCCGGAACTTCTTTCAGATGTTCCGGCATTTTTGTTGAGTTGAATCCTTCTTTTCTATTTTTGTACCGGAGTATATAACGCATGATCATTTTCCCTAATGCCAAGGTAAACCTGGGCCTGAATATTATTAAGCGCAGAAAGGACGGATTTCACGAGATTGAAACCTGTTTTCTTCCGGTTCCCTGGCGGGAGGCTCTCGAAATAGTACCAGCCCCTCCGGGTAAAAAGACGTCCCTCACCATCACCGGCCTCGAGGTTCCGGGGCAGGAAGGCCAAAATCTGATTATGAGGGCATTTAAAGCCTTGCACAAGGATTTTCAACTACCCGCTTCACAGATATACCTGCACAAGGCACTACCCATGGGGGCCGGCTTAGGCGGTGGTTCTGCCGACGCAGCCTTTGCGCTTAGCTGCCTGAACGAGTTGTATGATCTTTACCTCTCAGATGACATCATAGAGTTGTATGCCCAGGATCTTGGTAGCGATTGCCCTTTCTTTCTTTACAACCGTCCGATGATGGCCAGGGGAAGGGGAGAGGTACTTTCTCCTATTGATCTGGATTTGAGTAGCTGGTATATGGTAATCGTTCACCCCGGTATCCATATTGGTACCAGGGAGGCTTACTCCGGTGTTGCGCCTGGAGAACCCGAGGGCGATCTGGAAGCCATGCTACAGACTCCTGTTGCTTCATGGAAGGATAAAGTAGTTAACCAGTTCGAAACCAGTGTTTTTCCCAAATACCCTGAGATAGAGGCTATTCGTGATAAAATGTATGAGCATGGCGCTGTATATAGTAGCATGACGGGTAGTGGGTCTGCCGTATACGGCCTTTTTTCTGAGCAGACAGATATCCGGGCACAGTTTTCAGACAGCTATACGGTCTGGCAGGGACAGTTATAACCTACCACCATCTGTAGGTAAGTTGTAACCTGATGTCCGTCGTTTTATCATCTTCAATACTATTGAGACCGGAACTTATCATTTCCCTGTCTCGATACCGGAACCGGCCCATTCTGGCCCAAAGGCTTAGCTGCCGGGTAGCCTTGTACCTAATCATGAAGAAGGTACGCATACCCCGGCCATAGTACATAGGAATGCTGAAAGCACCCCACACATCTTTTTCGTACAGGTAGAGACGGTTATCAAAGGTATCCGTATCAAATAGTGCTACCCTTCCGGACAGAGACCATTTACCCCGGTTAGCACTGAGGTCTTGCGATACCCCGAATCCATATGAATTTTCAGGTAACGTCCGGTTCCAGTATATTCTTGATTGCCAGGTAATTAAACTATTACGAGGTGCGTAAGACAGGCGCAGGGCTACCTGCTGCTTCCGGAAGTCTACCGGGATATATTCTATCGATTCAGTATCTGCGTTATTGCGTGGCTTGGTTTTATCTCTGAAACTTAGGCTGTACTGCAGGTGTCGGCTCTCCCGGCTAATCAACAGGGCATATTCGTGCCCCCGGGAAGGGGTATAACTTCTATAGCGAATATCAGGAAACACAAAATGGTCTGCCCCGATAAGTACGGATATCCGGCGAGCCGGTGAGAAACGAAAGGCTGTATAAATGCCGGACTCATTGCTGAGCGTACTGCTTTCGCCAAAGCTGCGTCCGTAGAAGCTCTGAAAATCGTTCGTATAGTGCCTGGCGACTACTGCAAGGTCTTCTGTTTTGGAAAAAGAAAAGAGCGCTCCGGATAAGGCTGCAAATCCCGCCGGATAGCCCTTTGCCACTTCCCCGAAATAGTATAGCTTTTTATGATGCCCCATGTACCAAATGCTTGAGTGTGCCCAGCGGTCTCCGGTAAATGGGGTTGGGTCATATACCTTTTCCTTTGGTCGAAGTTCGTGACCAAGTATAGTACCTGCTAGCGTAACGCCTATACGAAAAGGGTAATCTACCGGATTGTATTGTACAGACATGCCCCCGGTATAGATGGGTAGCGTGCCACGACGGTCTATTTCATTTGATGTCCGGTGATAGCCAGGTACGGTAAATGATGAAACATACACTCCGGTACTGTCCCGGATGACCATTGCATCAAAAGAACGGGCCGAAGCAAATGAGGTCATTTGCCAGGTTTTGTTTCCTATACTAATTCCTGCTCCTCTGAAATACAGTCCCTCACGTCCACTGGTATGGGGCATAAGCGTCTCTGCGGCAGGCCGTATCCTTCCCTGGTCGGCCGGCCATTTTCCCCCAGGGAACCCACCACCGAAAACAAGGCCTGCCCCCGAGTTATACCGGAAGTCGCCTAATACCAGTTTTTGTATGTTATCCCTGTTTTCTATCATAAAGTGAGCAGAGACCTGATCCACACCAGGGTGCGCAGGTGTAGCGTTCATACCATACGGTTCACCGGCATCCTGTTCTATCGCCAGTCCAATACTAAAGTCCTGCGGCTGTCGTAGTAGTAATCTGGCATAAACCGAGGGGCCATTACCCAGATACCCATCCTCTTCAGTGTACCCTATTGCCCGTTCCTGGCGCCAGCTTGTTCTCATAAGAAAGCGCTTCTCCACACTTTTCAATCGTTGCTTAAATGGCCTCGGGTCATATAGCAGATGGGTTTTTCTCACCATCAGGAAGGGTAGAAGGGGCTTAATGGCAGCCAGATCAATTTCTTCTATCACTTGAAGCTCCTCAAGTGATAAAAATGGCCCAAATACCTCCCGGTGATAAATGATGGCCCTGGCCTGGCTTTCACTAAGTCCGGGTATAGTCAGCAGGTCATCCAATCCGGCACGGTTAATATCCACCTGCATCCCGGACCAGTTTTCTGCCAGTTCTGTTTCAAAAATGGCTTCTTCCTCAACCGGGCTGGCATCCAGTGATTGGAAATAGGTATCCATGGGGCTTTCCTGTGCTGCCGCAGCTAAGGAAAGCAACATTATTAGCAGCATGAACAGTACCCTCATGGCTTACCAATTGCGTAATCCAAGGCAATCTGGTGACTGAAACCGGGAAGCCCGGCCCACATACCGGCATAGTGAAAAGAGAAGCTGTGCTTGTGAAAAGCCAGTCCTGCGCTCATTCTGTGCCCCTCAGTCCGAACACCTATCATGGTGCTCACATATTCGTTGAGTACATAATTCAAACCTGCTTTAATTACAGCAGACCTGTCAATGTCTTTCTCTACCTCAGCCAGGAGACTCAGTGACCCTGCCAGCCTGTAGGTGATACCCATGCTCATCAACGTGGGGAAATACTCTGCCTCGCTAATCCGGGCCTGGCCGGGGTTCAATATCCATGCGCCCACCGAAAGCTTTTCGGATAGGTCAGCAATACCTCCTGCCTCAAAGACAGGAATGGTCCGACTTCCGGTAGCTTCAGTACGATACGTGAAAGCATGCAGGCGTACCCCCAGCGAAGCAATCCCTAATTTATGACCTGTTGCTATTGAAATTCGATCTATACCAAATACGTCATCGCCGAAATGCGATGCACCTATCTCCAGGTTTGCCTGACGGAAATCGATTAATGCCGTAGCACCCATGGTAGTAAATGCGGCCTCACCAAACCGGGTAATGGCCGTAAACCGGGCGGTAGTCTCATCAGCCTCTGAAAGCCCCGCAGGATTAGCCATGATGGCATCCGTTCCTGTGAGTGTGGTGGTATGGGCCGTGGCCGAAGTAACAGGGCCACGGTCCAGGGCGGGGTTTTGGCCCAGGGCAAGGGAGGGCAGGCTAAGCATGGTGAGCAATAGCCAGACATAGCGATAGTTGTGCATGGTCAAATGCAATAATTGAATAGGTGGTTAAAATCAGGCAGTAAAAATACATTTTGATAATAATTTTTATTATTAATCTGAGAATTATTTCTTACGGCTTTAATCTCCGGTAAATTAGATACATGAAAACCTGTGTGGCATTGCAAAAAATCTCTCACCTTACTGCCCTTGTATGCCTGACCTTTTTGCTTAGTTGGCTGACTTATTATCCTCTCTGTGCTCAGTCACTGGACGTACGGCTTTACTACCCGGACAGCAGCCTGAGAGCAGAAGGAAGCCTTCTGGACAGCCTTAAAGAAGGATTGTGGGTGTATTATTATCCGGATGGCACACCCAGCGCCCGTTTACATTACCGGGATGATTCTCTGCACGGTATACAGCAGTACTATGGCTTTTCAGGTGACCTCATCGCTGAGGAAATGTACAGGCTGGAGATGTTAGAAGGTAAGGCGGTCTACTACTACCCTGGCGGGAATAAGGAAAAGGAGGGAAGCTATGAGCAGGATGCCTATTCGGGAATGTGGCGGTTTTATTATGAGGACGAAACGCTGAAACGAGAGGGAAGCTATGTGAATGGCTTGCCTGAAGGTGAGTGGACTTTTTACAACGAAACGGGCAAAGTAGTGCAGAGGGGCTACTATGCCGGAGGGGTAGAGGCCGGTGAGTGGACTTTTTACTACCCTGATGGGCAACTGGCCGAGAAGGGACAGTATAAAGCAGGCAAACGCGAGGGCGAATGGCAGTATTACGATAAAAAAGGCCGGCTGTATATGACTGGAACCTTCAGAGCAGGCGAACCCATAGCTCCCTGGTATGACGTAAACAGAAGAGGCAAGCGAAAGGAAACTTCCCCTCCAAAAATGCAGGAGAACTAGTTTTTTTACTACATCTGCCTTTTGCGACTTCCCTGATTCCGTAAATTGCCAATCAGGTTCTATTATACATGAAAAACTCCCGGTTTACCCCGCTTACCATTCTGCTGGTTGGGACCAATCTGATCGTTTCTATTTTTCTGGTGCGTCAATTTGGGGATATTGACCCGATCCCTGTGTTAGGCTCGGGTGCCTTATTTGCTCCTTATACCCTGGGTGATCAACCCTTTTCTCTGCTGAGTCATATGTTTCTACATGATGGAGTATTTCATCTGTTTTTTAATATGATAAGCCTTTATACAATAGGTCAGTTTATAGAGCGTCGGCAGGGAGGTTTAGTTCTGGCTCTGGTCTATTTCATTAGTGGTTTTACGGCTGCTATCATATTTTTATATACAAGCCCCATGACCATGGGCCTCGGCGCCAGCGGAGCCATTTTTGGACTGTTTGGGTTTCACCAGACCAGTCGCATCAATAGTGCTGCGCAAGGATTCCTTATAGGTGAAGTTGCCATTACGATAGGTGTATTAGTCGTGTCACTAATATTTTCCATCTTTTTGCCAGTAGGGATATTTGCCCATGCCGGGGGATTCATTACCGGGGTTTTCCTCTATTATCTCGCCAGAAAGAGACCCGCAGGGGCAGGTTTCTTCCATCGCACAGGTGATATTGGGTTCAGCACGAGTATTTTCCTTGCCACCATTGTGATTCCTATACTACTATATACCGGTTTGTCCCGTTTCCCCGTCCATTACCTTCATTTTTTCAGGTACATGAGTGAGGTGGATAATAAGATTATTGCTACGGTAAACGCCCAATACACCTCTGCAGAGGAGATGTATGAAGCAATAAGAAACGTAGCCCCCATGCCCGCCAGGGTACTGGATAGTTTGAGCGCCACAAGACCAAAACCCGGTTATATTCATTCCGATACAGCTATTTTATATCGCTATTGGTCTCTCCGCAAAAGGATGCTGGATTACGCAGTGATGGAGATCGAGCAAAAGACCTATCGCTATCGTGACAGTGTTTGGATTACATCAGATAGTATGCGCAGGGTCCCTGCCCTGGAGTACTTTCCTGACCCTTTGGCCACGCTCTCCAAAGATGAACAGCCGGAAGAGCCAGCAGATTCTGCCGGATCACTAACGCCTGTGGAAGTCTATTATGATGCTGATTGGCGTCCGATATCAGACGATCACATGGCTGTTGCTTATTATTTCCGCAGAGGCACCAAAGACAGTCTGGGGCGCTGGCAGGGCTATGTGGCTGACTATTATATCTCCGGAGCCATTCAAATGAAAGGGACTTATAAGGATAATAAACGTCACGGAGTTTTTCTTACCTATTCCGAAGATAGCACCTACCTCGAAGCCGGACAGTATGCGAATGATGATATAGTAGGCTGGTGGGAGGATTTTCATCCCAATGGTCAACTGGCTTATTTGTATGAGTTCGGGCCCCAAAGTGCTATCATTACCAGGGGGTATAATCTACAGGGGGAAGAAGTAGTGAAAGAAGGGGCAGGTATGGATATACGCTATCATGAGAATGGTAATGTGCAATCAAAGACTCCAATTGTTGAAGGAAAGCAAAATGGGCAGGCCAATGGCTTCTTCCCTGATGGAAGGCCGCACTATCGTGAAGTTTATGAGGATGGTGAGTTAATCCGCGGAGTAGCTATTGACGATGAGGGTATGAGACATACCTATGATGCCGGTCAATGGCTGGCTATGCCGGAGGGTGGTCTCCTGGCTTACGATGAGTATCTGGAGGAGAATAACCAGATGAAGACTGATACCACCGATGGACCGGCCATCATACGCTTTGATGTGAATAAATACGGGGAGTTAAGTAACTTCCGCGTGATTAAGTCTGCCGGTTTGCCATTAGATATGGAGGCTATTCGCCTTATTCGTCAGGGTCCTGCCTGGTCCCCGGCCCTAAAGCACGGCTACCAGCCCCAAATGTCGGAAGAGGAAGTTCCCGTGTACTTTTAAGTGTGCTGTAGTTCAGTCGGATACCGGTGATTTTGTCATTCAGCCACTTCTTCGCTGTCAATTAGGAATTTAGGTACAGCTTCATTACCCGCGCATAAAAAATTCTTAATGCATTGAAATATGCGAGATGCTTGTTTCTTCATTCAGAGGCAGTTTTTAATTGTAAACCATCTTAGTTAAAAAAAGAGAATGGCGGTATAAGCAGTGCTAGCAGGTCATGGCTTGCGTTATCAATAGTTAAAAAAATGTTTTGATCGTAAATATCCCTTTCGTACTTTGCTGTCACGATGAATATCTGCACCACATATTATTGCTACTATTATCACAGCCGGACTTCTCTTCGGATGAATGGTAGTAGTATGTGCAGTTAGCCGAGAACTAATTTATTAAACATACAAAGCCCGATTCCGAAAGGATTCGGGCTTTTTTTATGCCCCAAATGCAAAGAGAGTCATGAGACAACAGTACGAAAATTACACTGCCGAAGATTTTGAGGTTTGGAAGATCCTTTTCGATAGACAGATAGTGAACCTGCCCAAGGCAGCCACTTCAGAATTTATGGCTGGCCTGGATAAAATCCACTTTACAGCGGATCGTATCCCTAACTTCGAACATACAAATAAGATTCTGAAGGAGATGACCGGCTGGGAAGTGTATGCAGTGCCAGGAATCGTGGAGGACGAGCTGTTCTTTAACCTGATGGCAGACCGTAAATTCCCTGCTACTACCTGGTTGCGTAAAATGGAGCAGCTAGAGTACCTGCAGGAGCCCGATATGTTTCATGATGTTTTCGGTCATATCCCCTTACTGACTAACCAGCCCTTTGTAGACTTCCTGCAGTCTCTAAGTAAACTGGGGCAGAAATATGTTGGTAATGACTGGGCGATCCAGCTTTTGAGCCGAATCTACTGGTTCACTGTAGAGTTTGGCCTCATCCGTGAAAACGGCGAACTGCGGATTTACGGTGCCGGTATCCTTAGCTCCGGTGGCGAGACCAAATACAGTCTGTCCAGCGAGCCGGAACATCTGACTTACAACGTGGAGCAGATCCTGCGTACCCCTTACAGAAAAGATGTTTTCCAGGAAAAATACTTTATCATTGACTCATACGAGGAATTATACCAGAGCATGCCTGAAATAGAGCGCCTTCTGGAAGAAATGGTCAATGAAGTGCCAGCCGAAGTAGCCAGGTAATCTGCTGAGCGGATTTAACCCAATTTTCTATCCTTGCTTTCGGTTGAAATTTTCTAATTTCGTGACGTCCGTCGCTGCTTATGCAGACGGGCGTCACTTTTTTTTGGAATATGAACGTCGCAATACTTAAATATAATGCGGGCAATGTGCAGTCTGTGATCTATGCCTTGCAAAGGCTGGGAGTGGATCCGGTACTGACAGATGACCGCGAAACCCTGCTTAAAGCAGATAAGGTGATTTTTCCCGGCCAGGGAGAAGCCAGCAATGCCATGCGCTACCTGCGGGAACGTGAACTGGATAAGTTGCTGCTGGAAATGACCCAGCCTGTTCTTGGCATATGCATAGGCCAGCAGCTTATGTGCCGTCATAGTGAAGAAGGTAACACCGATTGCCTTGGCATATTCGATCTGGCGGTTAAGAAATTCCCTCCCAGGGAAAAGGTACCGCATATGGGCTGGAACCGCCTGGATAATCTTAAAGGCCCCCTTTTTGAGAGGTTGCCCGAAGACCCTTTTGTGTACTACGTGCACAGCTACTACTGCGAGACAGGCCCTGATACGGTGGCAGAAAGCAATTACATACTCCCCTTTAGTGCCGCCCTGCAAAAAGATAATTACTATGCAATACAGGCCCACCCCGAAAAAAGCGGTAAAGACGGGGCCATTATGCTCGAAAACTTCTTATCCCTTTGACAAATATGGAGATCATACCTGCTATAGATATTATTGACGGTAAGTGTGTGCGCCTTACCCAGGGTGATTATGACCAGAAGAAGGTTTACAATGAAGACCCGCTGGAAGTAGCCCAGGAATTTGAGGATGCCGGCCTTCGCCGGCTGCATCTGGTAGATCTGGATGGAGCTAAAGCAAGGCATATAGTCAACCATAAAGTACTGGAAAAGCTAGCCACTAAAACCGGCCTCCACATTGACTTTGGTGGGGGAGTAAAAACCGATGAAGACCTCAGGATCGCTTTTGAAAGTGGTGCAAAGCAGGTGACCGGCGGCAGTATTGCCGTAAAAGATCCGGCCGTATTCAAGGGGTGGCTGCAAAGTCATGGGCCCGAAAAAATTATACTTGGTGCGGATGTAAAAGGCCGTAATATTGCCGTGAGCGGCTGGCAGGAAGAGACCACGCTCGACCTCTTCGATTTTCTGGCTGATTACCGGGAGGCGGGAGCCTGCTATACTATCTGTACAGACGTAAGTAAGGACGGTTTGCTGCAAGGGCCTGCCACCGATCTTTATAAAGAAATGCTTGAACGCGAGCCAGAATATAAACTGATAGCCAGTGGCGGGGTAAGTGGCTCACAGGATCTGGATGCACTGGAAGATGTAGGCGTGTTCGGAGTGATCATAGGCAAGGCCATTTATGAAGGGCGTATAAGCCTTAAGGAGTTAGAGCAAAGAATTATCAAATCATAACCATGCTTACAAAGCGTATTATTCCCTGCCTGGATGTAAAAGATGGCCGTACCGTTAAAGGTGTAAACTTTGTGAGCCTGCGCGATGCCGGCGACCC
The DNA here is from genome assembly GCF_041449215.1 of Roseivirga sp. BDSF3-8. Lineage (NCBI taxonomy): Bacteria > Pseudomonadati > Bacteroidota > Cytophagia > Cytophagales > Roseivirgaceae > Roseivirga > Roseivirga sp. BDSF3-8. Next base: position 3,503,753 of record NZ_JBGNFV010000001.1, read on the forward strand.
TGTGGAGCTCGGAAAGCTCTATGCAGAGAACATGGCCGATGAGTTGGTATTTCTGGACATCACGGCTACGGTAGAAAAGCGTAAGACCCTCGTTGACCTGGTTCGCCGTGTCGCTGCCAATGTCAATATACCCTTTACCGTCGGTGGAGGAATCTCCTCTGTAGAGGATGTTTCTGCTATGCTAAGTGCCGGTGCAGACAAAGTATCAGTAAACTCAGCCGCTGTTCGCAAACCGGAACTTATAGATGAGCTTGCCAGAGAGTTTGGCAGCCAGTGCATTGTAGTTGCCATAGATTCCCGCTATGTAGATGATAAACATGTGGTGCACACCCATGGCGGGCGCACGCCTACTGAAAAGGAAACTATAGCTTGGGCCAAAGAAGTGGAACAACGCGGGGCAGGGGAGATCCTCCTCACCAGTATGGACCATGATGGTACCAAAGCTGGTTTTGCGAATGAACTTACGGCGGCAATCTCCGGCATGCTAACTATTCCCGTTATCGCCTCGGGTGGAGCCGGTACCATGGAGCACTTCAGCGATGTATTCACCGCCGGTAAGGCAGATGCGGCCCTGGCGGCAAGCATTTTTCACTTTCGTGAAATAGACATCATGGACCTGAAAAGGCATCTGGCCGGTCAGGAAATACCTATGAGGCTGCACTAGTCAGCGCGTAGGTAGAATTTCACCTAGTCGTACTTATTGCGCTAAATTACTCGCTGCAGTTTTGCAGCACGGACGTCACCTCTTTTACAGGGTATAACCTTTGCTGGTCGGGAGTGCCCCATTCCGTATACAGGTAGGTCATTATTTCAGCTATTTCCAGGTCTGTAAGGAGATCGTGCGCCGGCATTGCCTGGCTGTATGTTTTCCCATTCACTGTTATTTCTCCCGATAGGCCATTTTTTATCAGACAAATAGTGCGCCCAGGGCTCTCTTGCAGGTAATCAGAGTCTTTCAGCGGAGGGTATAATTGAGCAAAGCCACTTCCGTCTTCCTGGTGACACTGGGCACACTCCGTATTATAGAGTGTCTTGCCCTGGATCTTATACTGGCGCATACGAATGGTCGTTCGCCGTTGCTCTGCCGGGTCTTCAGCTCCATTCAGGTTTTCCACCTGGCCAGATTCCCTATTGTCGCCGCAGGAAGTCATTATTAAGACAGCTATGGCGATCAGAAAGAATAGTACTGATTTTATCATGAGTTACTGTCTTTCCGGGCAGGTCGATATTCTTTCAGCAGAAGCGCCATATCGTCTATCAGCTTATCTACCTCCTCCGGTACCGTACCATCATAATAGCCCCGGACGCGTCCTTCTTTATCTACCAGCGTAAAGGCTCCGCTGTGCAAAAAACCGTCCCGGGCTGTCGGATCCTCCTTTGCTGTTACACGGAAGCTGCCCTGGCCTATCTCATAAATTTTTTCCTTTTCGCCCGTCAGAAAGTGCCACGTGTCAGAAGACACTCCCAGAGCTTCCGCGTAGTTGTTCAGCAGGTTTACCGTGTCATATTCAGGGTCTATGCTAAAGCTTAGCAAGGCTACTTCTTCGTTACCCTTATAGCGGTCATATACCCGTACCATCTGCTGCTTCATTTTAGGGCAGATAGTGGTACAGCTGGTAAAAAAGAAGTCTGCCACATAGATCTTCCCGTCTACCGTAGCATTAGTCACCACCATGCTATCCTGGTTTACAAAAGCGAAATCGTCTATGGTATCATATACCGTATCCCTCACTACCTGTCCCTCTACCTCCCGCTGTTCTACACTCATCGGACTATAGATAGGTAAGGCGGCATCCCCTTGATCCATCTTTCCTTTACCGCACCCTGTCATCGTCGCAGTAGTGGCGGTTAGTAGCAGCAAAAATGTCGTTCTCATAAAGGCTTCTTCGATTCTGTTTATCAGTAAAAGGACGTATGGCACCGTAGGAAAGTTCACCCTTTTCCCTCACGTGATCGCTTGTATAATTTAATGGCTGCCATCAGCACAGCCGTAAACACTAGTAGTCCGATAATACCCCAAAGCATACTCAATGAGCTTTGCAGCTTCACGAGAAATACAATGGAAATAAGAAATATGGTAGCCACCTCGTTCCAACCCCGTAATTTTTGTGCAGACATAGCCGGACGGTCCTGCATAAGCCGGTTAAAAAGGTAGTGGCAGGCAAAGTGGTAAGCATAAAGCAGAAAGACCAGACTGAATTTTACCCATAGCCAGGCGGGTATAGTAATGCCGTAAGTGAGGTACTTAGTGTACACAATGCTAAGGCCGAATACCAGGGTTAGTATAGCTGATGGCCAGGTGATGCCATACCACAGTCTTTTGCTCATGAGCTTATATTGTGGCAGCAATACCTTGCGCGCCTCCTCCGGCTTATCATATGCCTCAGTCTGGTACACAAACAGCCGGACTATATAAAACAAGCCGGCAAACCAGGTAACGATAAAGATGATGTGGAGAGCCAGAAGGTAACGAAAATCCATACGCGGCAATTTGAGGCAAAAATAAGGAGCAAGGGCTAAAATACCAGTCTTTGCCACAGGTCATAAGTAATTATCTAAAAGATGTTGCAACAGTTACTTTGAGATAAAAAAGGATTGACCTATATTTTGCCCGTAAAACAGCAATATCACGCTTACAGCCTGAATAAGATATTTAATTGCTGAAATGAAGAGGACTACTGAAAAGCCCGTTTTAAAGAACGGGCTTTTTCTTTAAATTTTTCTATGGAAGCCACATCCACCCCATCAGCGCCTTCAAAATAGGCTTTTTTGACTTCTTCGGTAAGTCCTTCCCTCACCACCAAAATCAGGGACGGGACTTTATCTGATCCGGTTATTTTCATTAATACCTTGTGCAGACCCTCTCCGCGTAGCTCCAGCGGTCCCACTTCATCAATGATGATGGGGTAGTTTCCAGCCCGCAGGTCAAAGAGCAGTGTCGCCACGGCCTGGTCGAACGCCGCTTGTGAAAAGGCATAGCGGCCTACGTTCACTGTTCCCTTTTCCTCCGGCCCTGCCTCCATAGGCCATGCCAGGCCGCTGCTGATTGATACAAATGCCCGTTTTCCGTCCTCCACCGGGCTTAGTATCCCGCCAGCCTCATTGTCCTGTAGCCACTCAAGCAGGAGCGTCGTTTTGCCTGCCCCCTTCGGACCGGTGAGCATAAGTACTTTCATAGCTCTGCCTCCTTGTACTCACTGACTGTGATCGTGTCCCCCACCTTCAGTTCCCCGTCCCCCCGGTGTAGCAGGTTTTGACCAAAGAGTATCTTGTTGTCTTTGCGGCGATAGGTAGCCAGCGTCGTAAGCGGCTCAGGGCCTTTTTCAGCCGTTTTTTGGTTTACCGTAGTCAGCACACATCGTGCACAGGGCTTGGCGGCATGAAACAAAATGCCGTTGATCTTGAAATGTTTCCACCTGTCTTCCGCAAATGGTTCCGTACCGCCAAACACAATATTCGGCCTGAAGCGGTCCATAGGTAATGCCTCTTCCATCCGGCTATTGAGGTCATCCAGAGAGGCCTGACCTATGATCAGGTAGGGGTACCCATCGGCAAAACTAACCTGCTCACCACTTTTTGCGTAGGCAGTTTCCACAAGTCGGTTAGAGGAATCCGGCATATACACGAGGCTACAGCGCAGGCCTAGCACCTGAGTAAACCACTCATCAGCCTCCTTGCCTACTCTCCGGGCCTGGACTTCGTCATCCCATACCTGTACTTTCACCGGCACCAATTCGTTAGTTTCTGGAAGGTAGGGGATCTTAAAAGGCGCCAGCTCTCCGGAGTCAAGGTATGCCTCAAAGCCTTCCTCCGTCTGCCTCAGCTTGATCAAAGCCATCCGAGGTGTTTTTCTCTGTGACATAAACAGCCCTGAGCGGTCTACCAGCATCCATCGCCGGTCATACGCCAGGCCACGGGGCGTGACCTCGCTCTTTTTTAGACGTATGCCCCCAAGCGATTTTACAGGATAAATGTAAAGGTCAGTGATAAATGGAGTTGAGTTGTCCATAAAGTAGATAGTTGCCGGTCCAATTAAACTAAAATGTACCGGATATCGTAAAATGGGTATGGTTTTAAATGCATCTTTTCCAAAATAATCTCCTTATACTATGAGTGCCCAAAGCAAGCTTTGGTATTTTGAAAGTGTGGACATGTATGAGCTGCTTTGTCCTCACCGGGTAGCTGGCCTGGCCGAGCGCCACACGTTCACTCATTACAGAAAGGGAGACTACGTTTATTTTTCTGATCAGCCTAGCCGGTATATTTACCTTATAGCGAAAGGGAGAGTGAAAATAGGCGGCCATACCCCGGCCGGTAAAGAACTTACCAAGGCTATCCTGGGCAAGGGGGAAATATTTGGGGAAATGGCGCTGGCGGGCGAAGAGAGCCGGTCCGATTATGCCCTCGCGATGGACGAGGACACAGCGGTGTGTCCAATGACCATAGAGGACATGCACGAGCTGATGGCTGAGCATAAGCCACTGAATATGAAGATTTTCAAGCTAATTGGCTTCAGGCTTAAAAAGCTGGAGAGACGAATCGAAAACCTGATATTTAAAGATGCCCGTACCCGTATCGTGGAGTTTCTGCTGGATCTTGCCGAAGAAAAGGGGCAAAAAGCTGGCTTTGAGGTAGTGGTACGAAATCATTACACCCACAAAGACATCGCTTCCCTTACCGGTACTTCCCGGCAAACGGTAACGACAACAATGAATGACTTAAGAGATAAAAATCTAATAACGTTCGACCGAAGAAGGATTTTGTACCGCGATCTAGAAAAGCTCAGGCACCTGGCAGGGCATGTTCATGCCTAGTGCTCCCAGTACGCCTGTCGGTCTATAGATTTCAGTAATAAGTTGCGGCCGTCCCACGTGGTTTTCTTGATAAGTATATTGGGGTAAATGTCCTCAAACCAATACACCAGCGTTTCACTTCTGCCCATCTCCACTTCCACCCGCCAGATACCTGCCTCCTGTATGTAGCGTGCCGCACCATTGATATCCCCCTCTTTTGACCGTGTGATTCTGATAGTGGCTTTTTTTACCTTGGGTTCACCAGCCTTATTACTTACCTGTGAGGGTACTATTTGCTTCTCGAACGTCATACCGTCTTTGAAATCCAGAGCTCTGAGCGTGTAACTGAGCTGGTCTTCAAACCATACATTACCAGGTAGCAGTAGATTGCCATTTCCCTGGCCATCCCAGTAGCTACTGTAATTATATACGTAGGAGCTTTTTTCCTTCCTGAATTCTTTATACGTATTGCCACACCATTCCTGCGAGCTATGGGTCATTTTGTGCAGGTTGCCGGGCATTTTTCTCTTAGTGAAAATACTTGTGAGAAAGTGATAGGGGTATTTGTCAGTCTCAATCCTCGCAAACTTATTTACCTTCATCACTTCAAACAGATCCTCTCTCTCATAGCTCTCCGTTTTGGTATTATATTTTGCATTAAATGTCTCTTTTACCAGGATATATACATAGTCAAACTCACGCTTCTTGTTATAAATGGGCCTCTCTGCTGCATAGATAGCCACCTCAGCCTTACCGTCGTCCCAAAGACTCGAGTCAGCCCAGTTTTTATCTGTTACTGAGAGCGACTCTTCCTGCACGACTGCCAGCGGATTGCCCATATCATCTGAGCAACCACTCATCAACCATAATCCAGCCAGTAGTATTATCAAATATCTTATCATGTCCGCTCACTATTTTTCCCGGCTGCTGCATTCAGCACCCAGGCCAGGGCACTACTTTTCAAGTCTTCTTCCGTGTCTATATCATTCATAGTCTGCAATAACCCCACAGTTCTGCCTGTAGTTCTCAGGTCTTCCAGCGTATCCTGCAGTACACTTTCTGTACTCCATTCCTTATTTTGAAAAAGCCACTCATGCAGGCTTTTCATCGCCAGCAGGTAATACCCTCCGTCCTCACTAGGGCCCAGCACCACATCATATTTATCCAGCATTTCATAGGCTTTGCGGATCGTGGAGCTGTCCAGCTCCGGACAGTCACTGCCAATAATGGCTACTTTTTCATACCCCTGATCGAACTGGTCCGTAAAAGCTGCCTTCATTCGGGTGCCCAGGTCACCCGGTGACTGCAGCGCTTGTTTGCAGCCTTCTGCAGACCATTCATCCTCTGGCAATACCTCGTGGGTGTAATACACTGTTACATCTGCACCCGTCTCCCTTGTGGCCTCGCGCGTACGATCAAGCAGTATACGGTACACCTTTTGTGCTGCCGGATGCCCTGCCGTTGCGGCAAGTCTGGTTTTAACATTATTGTTTACGATATTTTTAATAAAAACGATAAGTGCCTTATTACTCATATACTACCACCCCCTGGTTTATCCATGAGCCCCACAAAGGGCTGTATCCATGTATCGTATCCGTGGGCGCCCCATGGCTGTTCATCAGTTTTTTGCCGGCATTGACCCAATGAAAGATTCCGCCTTCAAGATTATATACCTCACTATATCCTGAGTCAAGCAACCGTTCACCCGCCAGCCCGCTTCGATATCCGATACTACAGTAAACCACAACGGGTACAGAGTCATCCGGGTTATGAGGAGGAATGGTATCTCCATCACCAATCCATACCGCTCCTGGTAAGCGACTGATTTCAAATTCCTCCCTGGTTCGCGTATCAAAAATTTTCAATGAGGCGTCGGAGTCATACAAAGAGTCTAGTTTATCCCCCTTCATAAGAGGAACCGTTTCGCTGGCCATCATATGCGTCATAATGGCATATGGCTCCGGGTCCGAACAGGCACTCAATAAGGTGATTAGTAAATATATCCAGTATAAAACTAAACCTGGGAGCTTTATATGGGTTAGGTTATTGGAAAAGTTCAAATTCAATATGTATTAATAAAAGTCAAAAACCTTGTTTTTATACTGTAGTTATAGTTGGAATACGTGGACAAAATCAATATTTTAGGTATTAGCCTGCAATTAAGGACTTTAAATTAAGTGCTGGGAAAGGAAAAATTTTCTAATAAATTAATTCTTTAAATAAAGGCTATTAAGGTCGTCATTATCAGTATGCTAAATGTAAATACAATAAGTTTAATGCACTATCGTCTTATTAATGTTTAATTTTATTTATATATCTTTATAAGGTCGGCCAGCAATTAAGTATGTTTAGGAGAACCACTATCATAAAGTCCACTAGGGTATTTACCTGTTGTTTCTGGCTGCTGATGATCCCATTGGTGAGCATAGGGTCTTCATACTCTATTGTAGACAGTCTATTGCAGGTGCTTCCTGAAAAAGAGAAGATTAACGCGCGTGTAGACCTTCTCCAAAACCTCGCCTCCACTTATCTACCGGAACAACCCCGCAAAGCAGTTCCCTACCTTATGGAAAGTGCAGCTATTGCGGATAGTCTGCAGAATAAACCCGGTCTGCTAAAAGCTTACTTGCTGCTGGCTAAAAGTTACGAGGAACAAAAAAATTACCCCAGGGCCTATCAATTTTTGCAATCCTATGTGGAGAGTAGCAGAGGGGGGACTATATCACCCATTACGGAAGGGGCTGGTGCTACACAGAAAAACCAATCGCTACCACCGGCACAGCCAGAAATATCCCGGCCTGAGGATATGGATTACAATATGGTGAACGGCTTCCCAATTTCCGATGGCCAGCCGGGAAATACTATATCCGGAGAAGAATTCACGAATTACTTTTTGCTTAGCAGCCTCCTCTTCATTATGGGACTGGTAATTGTATTATTCAGGATTACCAACCAAAAACAGTTTGCGAATAAAAAGCTGGAACTGCAGAATGAGGAGATAGCTAAGCAAAAGGAGGAAATCGAGATGCAAAAGCGTTCGATCGAGCGCAAAAACTCGGAACTGGAGCGAAAGAACCATGAGCTGGATGAGACCAATAAAGAAAAGGACTACCTGATAGGAATCGTAGCCCATGATCTGAAGAGCCCCCTGAACCAGATTATGGGACTAGTGAACCTGATCAGGCTGGAAGGGGGAGAGAATTTGCTCCCTAACCAGGCTAAGTGCCTTGATAAGATCGAGTCCAGTTCGAAGCGTTTGAGCGGTATGATCAATAAGATACTGGAAACAAAGGCGATAGAGGCTAGTGTAAGTAATCTTCACCTGGAGGAGACTGAAATCAGCGGCCTGGCCCGGAATGTTACGGATGACTTCCGCAATATGGCCATGCGTAAAAATATCAGTATCGAATGCGAGACCCCACCAGGCAGTTATAACTGTGTGGTGGATCGCGGATTTACCCAACAGATATTAGAGAACCTGATATCCAATGCGATTAAGTTTAGCCCTACTAATAAGCACGTGCGTGTATTTGTACGCGAGTCGGATGATACCGTAGTTATTGGTGTTCAGGACCAGGGTCCCGGGTTTACGGATCAGGACAAAAAGAAGTTATTCGGTAAGTTTCAGCGTCTTACAGCCAAACCCACCGATAGCGAAGGCAGTACGGGCCTGGGGCTGTCTATTGTAAAAAAATACGTAGATGCCATGGATGGCAAAGTATGGGTGCAGTCTAAAAAAGAACAGGGAGCCACCTTTTTTGTCGAGTTTAAAAAGGCCAATAATTCACAGCCCGTATTAAACCCCTGAAGCCGATCTTTCTAAATCCACTTTTCCCATAGTCTCCAGTCGCCCCTCATCCTGTCCCAGACCCCCTCATAGAGCAGCCACCCAAAGACTACAATATACTCAAGGGCGGTAAGCCACAGGTTTTCTTTAAAGCCCGTGGCAGTATATCCTGAATAGGTCAGGAATACCATGCCCGTCCAAAGTACAGGAAACCGCCACCTGCCGAAAAGGCAAAGAGGAATCAGCATGATCACATACCAGGGGTGCAGCGTAGTGGCAAAAAGGTAATACAGTGCATATACCCACATCATAGCCAGAGGCAGGCTGGTTTTAAGCCGGTTCTCTACCAGGGTATAGATTAATATCCCCACCCCGGCCACCAGGGCCAGCGCTGTTCCGGCTACCCCGATAATATTGTACCCTTTGTACCAGTAGCCTATTGTACGGATTACATAATACAGGCTGGCGTTGAATTCAAACCGATTAAAATATAAACTGGTGCTTTCCTGCATGCCCCTTAATAAATCGCTGTCCAGGTAAGGGATAAGCACCAGAAGTATGATCATGCCGATAGAACCAAAGAAAAGCGCCAGCCGGATAAAAGAAGCCCTGCGCAGAAAGAGAGGTAGTGTGATAAGAGGCAGAAGTTTGGCCAGTATAGCTGCTGCCACCGCAAAACTGGCAGGAATATTCTTCTTTATTTTCCAGAAATAAAGGCATGCTATTAATCCGGCTACCGCCCATGCTTCGAAGTGTAGGTTACCCGTAAGCTCTAATATCACCAGAGGATTTAGCGCATACACCAGTGAAATACGCTCAGCCAGGCCATGTTTTTTTAAGAGGCGGGGAAGAAAATAAAGAGTAATGCCTTCTGCAAGTAAAATAAACAGGCGTATAACGATTATACTGCCAAAAATACTGGTAGGACTTAGTATGGACGAAAGGTAAAAGATTAGCTGGCAGAGCGGAGGATAAATTGTAAAATAGGCGGGGGAGTTGAGCAATGGATAGAGCCGGGCGAGCTTATCATTGTTATCTAAAAGGCCCTGTTCAGCATAAGCCTGTGGGGTCTCAGCAAACGGGTCAAAGCCGGCAGCCAGTAGCTCCCCGTCCCAGATAAAACGATAGACATCATCAGACAGTGAAGGGACTGCGACTATGAGACATAGCCGCGAAGCCAGAGCCAGCAACATCTGCCAGGTATACGAGCGGTCATACCGCGTACGGTAGCAAAGAATGATGTAAGCAATATACAAGGTGAAATAGGAGAGAAGGAGTTGCGTAGTCTGATGGCGCTCTGTAAAATAGCCAAGAAGCAGGTAGCCCGTCAGCGACAGGAATGCCAGCAGGGCATCGATGAGGCGATTATGCCTACCCTGCTGCATAATTTACTTTTCGTATGCTTTGGTAGAATACAGTCATGAATCCCCCGGAGAGCATCAGGTGAAACAAAAGCAGGCCATAATCCTTGAGATAAAAACCGGCAGCTACGCCAAAGAGGAAGTATAAACCAAGTAAACCCTCAGTTACAGTGCTCATAGTGAGGTTATTTTTGACATAGATATTTTTTCTGAGGGAGTCCTTTTTATTAGAAACATTAAACTTAGGTGTTCTGATAAAAGGAGTGCGTATACCCGCCAATCCTTCGAGTACCGCAATAGTATTGTGCAGGCTAAGCCCCATACTCACAGTAAGGAATAAAGGAAAGTAGCGCACGTAATAGCCCATCGATTGCCAGCCTCCTGAAAAGCCGGGCGCCAGGGTGTTTTTTACCGCCACCCAATAAAAGAAACCGATGGCAAAGAATCCCGCCAGAAATACCGTACCCAGATCAAAAAGAAAATTCAGCGTAGGGTTACCCGCCTTGACAAATAGCATGGGGATGCTGAATAGCGCTGAAAGCAGGACTGCCAGAAAGATCGAGCTATTAAACAGATGGAAAAAAGCATGCAGTTTGTTGGTCAGAGGCAATGAGGATCGCCATAGCTTCTTAATGTTCTTCCGGGCAGTCTCCGCTGCCCCTTTATTCCACCTGTACTGCTGGCTTTTTATGCTCGACATAAGTACAGGCAGTTCTGCAGGAGATACCACCTTTTCAAGGTATTCGAAGTGCCACCCTCTGAACTGAGCGCGATAACTCAGGTCAAGGTCTTCAGTGAGCGTGTCATCGCTCCAGCCCCCCGCATCTACAATACAGTGCTTGCGCCACACACCGGCCGTGCCGTTAAAGTTAATAAAACTACCCGCCTGGCTGCGTCCGCTTTGTTCTATAGAAAAATGCGCGTTCAGCCCGAAGGCCTGCAGACGCGTAAACAAGCTGAACGTCTCATTGATATGCCCCCACCTTGTCTGAACTACCCCTGTATTTTCATTATTAAAATACGGGATAGTGCTTTTCAAAAAGCCTTTTTGCGGTAGAAAATCCGCGTCAAATATCGCGATAAACTGCCCTTTTGCCCTTTCCAGGCCATATTGCAGGGCTCCGGCTTTAAAGCCCTTACGGTCCGGGCGACGTACAAGGTGAATCTCCACCCCTCTGGCCTGCCAGTATTTTATCCGTTCAGCAATTAGTTCAGTAGTTTCATCTGTACTGTCATCCAGCACCTGAATCTCCAGCTTGTCTGTAGGGTAATCAAATGAAGCCACGCAATCGATTAGCCTTTCCACTACATATTTCTCATTGTAAACAGGTAGCTGTACCGTTACTACTGGCCATTCCTCAGGCAGAAGTGGGGGATGAGTCGGTATTTTTTTGCCCTTCAGGTACAGATAGGTCAGGTGTAGCTGGCCCAGGCTGAAGGCACATATATAAGTAAGCGCCAGTAAATATCCCGTAACAACGATATATTCCATTTACAGATATTTAGCAATGGTATAAAGTATTTTATAGCCTGCCATGACCGTTCCTTTTACCGTGCCGGATACCTTCGATTTTCCTATACGTTTTCGGTAGGTGACAGGTATTTCCGTGCATCGAAGGTTCTTCCTGGCCGCCTTAAGCTGCATTTCTACCGTCCATCCATAGTTTTTGTCAGCCATCCCCAGCCTTAGCAGAGAGCTGTAGCGAATGGCCCGGAACGGACCCAGGTCACTAAATCTGGTGCCATATAGCCAACGTAGCAGGCTGGTTGCCAGCCAGTTTCCAAATACCTGCTGAGGTGTCATAGACCCTTTCTCGCGCTGCCCTAAAGCCCGTGAGCCAATCACCATGTCAGCATTACCTTGTGAAATCGGCGCTATAAGGGCCGGCATCTCTTCAGGATGGTCACTGTAATCAGCATCTACGAACACAATTATATCCGGCTTCCTGCCCATCTTTTCCACATAGGCCATGCCGGTAAGGCAGGCAATTCCGTATCCCTTCTGAGGCTGGTCTATTACCGTCGCCCCTGCTTCTGTGGCTGATCTTCTGGTCTGATCCGTAGAGGCATTGTTTACCACTACTACCTCCCGTACCAGTCCGGCAGGAATATCACGCACCACCTTCCCTACAGAATTCTCCTCGTTAAAAGCCGGAATGATTACTACCACATCGGGCCGGCCACTTACCACTTTCAGCAAAGCACAGTCATTATTTGCAGGCAAATATAACCTTTTGGAAGCAATGCCAAGAGTAAGGATACAGACAATTGGTTTGGTTACTCAGATATGCGTACAGAGTCATTGCCTATAAGAATAGGAGAGTCGAAACGGTTGCTATGGTCGTCATTTTCCAGCTTAAGCACACCCCGCGGGCAAACGCTGGCACATACGCCACACCCTACACAACTCGACCGGATGATATTCTGGCCGCGCTGAGCGTACCAGCGTACATCTATACCCATTTCGCAGTAAGTGCTGCAGTTGCCGCATGAGATACATTGCCCTCCGTTAGTAGTAATGCGGAACCGGCTTCTGAAACGCTGCACAATACCCAGGTAGGCAGCAAGTGGACATCCGAAACGACACCACACCCGGTTGCCCATAAAGGGGTAAAAACCCGTCCCCACCACGCCGGCAAACATGGCCCCTATCGCAAAGCCATACCACTCGCTGATCGTGTAGGTACTAATGCCCAACAGCGTCGAGGCTCCCGTAAAAAAGGTGTATAGCACACCTGCTGTCATGACCACTGCCAGTACGAGAACGCCATGTACAGTCCACCGTTCTATTTTCCACGCAACTAAAGATTTGTCACTAAGCTGCCGGTAGGGATCCCCAAGGGTCTCCGCAAGGCCGCCACAGCCGCAAACCCATGAGCAGTACCACCTTTTGCCGAAAAAGAACACAAACAGCGGTACAGCGATAATAATCAGGATAATACCCCATACCAGCATGAACATGCCCAGCGTACCACCCTCTATTAGTTGGTTAAGGCTGGAGCTGAAGAAGAAATCATAGTCCAGTGGCCAGATATTCTTAAAGTCATAGTAAGGGTAGTTCAGACGTACAAGCACCTCCGGTATGAGAAACGCAAAAGCTGTCTGAAAGAACATCACCGATAGCGTACGGATGATATGGTATCGGCTATGCCTGTACCTGATTAGCATTCGCACCCCCATGACAAGTATGCACAGAGTATAGATGAACCCATAAAGGAAAAACTCAGAAGCTTCGCCGCCATTAAGCAAGTTACTAAGCGGATCAGCCAGGATAATCCAGTTAGTCATATACTCCGGGTAGAAATAGAGGAGTACATAAAAGAGAATAAGGAACGTGCCTGTAGCAATACCAAGCCAACCCCGGTTTTTCATTTTACTGAAGAAAATGCCATCGTTTTGAATACCCGGTTCAGTGGTTTGCAGCTTCGGCAAATTATACAGCAGCCCCCCCATAGAGGCAACTACGAATGTCAGAATGAATAGTAAGGTAGTATGTTCCGTAACCAGCCCCACCGTAGCCCTGCGCGTAAGGGTCAGCACCAGTCGCTTTTTCGTGTACCGGTTAAATCCCCGCTGCTTTACGATGTCTCGATTGATGTTATCTACTGTCTCCTGCAGGTTGCTGCGAAGACCGTCAGGCGTGCTGTACGACCTGCCATCCAGCCAGCCCCCATAGTCTGAGAGGATCTTCTGCTTAAAGGCCAGCGTATGTTCATCACCCTCCAGACCCTTTTGAGCCTCACTTAGCGAAAAGGTAAGCGGACCCTCCCGTGAGGCGGCGGCTATGATGGTTTCAACCTCTCCCTGCTTGATCGCAAAGTCTTCGCTGATACGAGTATTGGCCGAGGCAAATGCTTTATTCAGGTCAGAGATGAAGCCGAATTTATCTTCATAGATTTGCTCCATCATAAAGGAAGCGTTCTCTATGAATCGGGTTTGTTGCTTTTCATCCCTTATCGCCTCCCTTACCAGTTCATCAGTAAGCCTGTAGTCCCCTGCGAAAAACAGTCCTGCAAACAGCCCAAAGGCAGCCAGGTAAAGAATAAGTCCGGTGTTTTCAATTGCCTTCATCATATATCTGTCATCCGAATAGTCTGGCTACCAGGTTTTTGCTTTTGCGTTTTACGGGCACTACCTCCCCTTTATAGGGAGCCTTATTGTAGACCTTCCTTACCTCCTGCTCATAGTTCCCATGAAACTCAGGGTCAAAATTAGCCTCTTCAAGGTGCTTTAATACGGTATAAACAGGAGTGCCTGTCCTTATCCAGCGGTCACAGACTGCATGGCGGTAGCGTATACCCATCAGGTTAAAGGAGCTCACCTGTCCCGTTTCCGGGTGGTAAGTAATCCGAATAGACTTTTCTCCCCCAGCGTGTTCCCAATAGACCGATTTATGCCCTGCCGCCAGGCTGGCCTTGGGGTCTCCATATACCTGGTACTCGATCGCGAAGAACTTAGCGGAGTTAAAAAATATACCCGGCCTGTAAGCAGTCTTGCTGCCGCTCAGCGTCATGGCAAGCGTTTCTCCGTGCATGCGTCCCGTATACCAGATCTGCTCCACTGCTTTCCTGCCATCTGGTGGAGTACGGTATTGCACACAATCACCTATGGAATAGATGCCGGGTATGTTGGTTTCAAAGTATTCATTCACCAGCACCCCGCGGTCCGTTTCTATGCCACTGTTTTGCAGAAACCGGATGTTTGGCTGCACACCGATTGTAAGCCCTGCAAACCGGCACGGTATTTTGTCCCCAGCCGTAGTGACTACGGCTTCCACCCGCTCCTCAGCATCAGCCAGGATTTCCCCTAACTCCGTTTCAAGTCTCAGGTCCACATGATGTTTCACCAAATGGCGGGATACCATTTCGGCTTCTTCAGGAGGTAGTACACCTGCCCAGTAGGCTTTTTCCCTTACCAGCATGGTCACCCCGATATTCCTGGTGAGGAGCATTTCAGCCATCTCCACACCTATCAGTCCTCCGCCTACTATGACTGCCCGCTCTATTCCTTTCGTGTACTTTTCCATCTTTTCCAGGTCAGGCATGCCGTACAGACCCTGTACACCTTTGAGTCCTTCACCCCGCCAGCCCCCCAGCCTCGGTGCAGAGCCTGTGGCAATCACAAGCTTGTCAAAAGAGATATGGTCTCCCTCTTCGGTTTCCAGCAGGCGGGCATCCGTGTCCACATCCCTGACATGTGCCTGTACCAGTGTGATGCGGTTGTCTTCCCAAAAATCATCCTCGTACGGCTTAGTATGCTCATACGTCATGTGGCCCATATAAATATACATGAGGGCCGTACGGCTGTAAAAGTATTTGGTCTCGGAGGAGATCACCGTAATCCTGTGGCGACTATGCTTTCTAATATGCCGGGCACAGGTTATACCACTGATTCCGTTGCCGATGATAACAATATTTTCCATGCTGTAAAGTAGGCTCTCAATATAGGAAAACTACCTGGTTCTTGACTTCTGGATTTTGTCCTGCGGGTGACAATTTGGAGGCCTGAGACAGTTAATTAACTGCTTTGAAAATATAATTTTGGATTTGCAAAAAGTACGTGTGTATTTTATGGCTGCTTATATTAATATTTTTATTTTCAATTGTCTGGGGCTTACGGAATTGTAGAGGACATTTTAAAGGGTAATTCCCCTTATTATTTTACAAAAAATATAAAAAATGGTATGAAATTGTTTTAGAATACCGATAACTACGTTAATTTTATTCCCGCTAGTATTAGCATTTGTCTTACAATCCTTGACTAATTTTATAACTGAAAGCGAATGAGGAAACTTTATCTTTTCATTTTTCTCTTCATTTCCACCTCAATCTTACATGGAGTTCAGGCCCAAAAGGTCTACTTCCAGCCTAGTGAGGAAAACCTGGTGGAAAGGGGTGAAAACGAGCAACCAATTCAGGGGCTGCCTCAATATGCTGAGGACAGGCTTTTCGTGAAATTCGAAAACCTGGATAGAGTGGCTGTTGGAGAGTTCTCTAACAGAGCTGAAAAAAATGCCGTAATGGGTAAATCCAGTATGGCTAACAGGGTGGCTTCAACACTGGCTAATCCTGCCGTACTATCTTTTCAAAGAGCACTGCCTGGTGCAGAGTCTGCCGATGTGGCGGGTATCTATACCATTGCAGTGGATCAGAAAATGAGTACTGCCTCTGACTTGGTGTCAGAGCTGCAAAATGTACCCGGTGTAGTATACGCCGAGCGTGCGCCTATCTATTACAGTATGGAAGTGCCGAATGATCCTCTTGTAGGACTTCAGTACAGCCTTCCAGGTACGCATTCTTTCCGCGCTTTTGATGCCTTTACCGGCAGCGGTCGTATAGTAGTAGCTGTGGTGGATGATGCCGTGCTTACTTCTCACGAAGACCTGGCCGATAACATCTGGATCAACCCCGGTGAAACAGGGATGGACGCTGAGGGCAATGATAAGGCCTCTAACGGTATCGACGATGATGGTAACGGATATGTGGATGACTGGCGCGGATGGGATGCGGCTGATAATGATAACGATCCCAACCCTCCCATTACTCCTACCCCCGGACAGGGAAACCAGGCGCGCCCCGGATTCTTCTTCCACGGAACCTTTGTAGCAGGTATTGTTGGCGCAGTAACTGGTAACGGTATTGGTAAGGCGACTACCTCCTACAACCAGGTAGAGATCATGGCGGTAAAAGCGACCATCAACGAAACCACTAATGTTCGTTCACTTAATAACACCTTCGGTGCCGTACAGTATGCAGTAGCAGCCGGTGCCCAGGTGGTGAATATGTCATTCGGAGGTTCATCATTCTCCCAGGCCTACCAGGACCTGATTAATTATGGTACTTCCCAGGGAATGGTCTTCATTGCCGCGGCTGGTAATGATGGTGCCGATGTGGTCCAATATCCTGCGGCCTATGACAATGTGATTGCTGTAGCTAACACCACTTCTAATGATCTGCGTAGCGGATCGTCAAACTTTGGTGACTGGGTGGACATTGCAGCTCCCGGTAGCAGTGTATTAAGTACAGCGCCTAATCTTGATGACCCTAACGGTACCTACCAGTACAGTAGCGGTACTTCTTTCTCAAGCCCTCATGTAGCCAGCCTTACGGCCCTTGTTCTGGCTCAAAACCCCTCCCTAACTCCTGCAGAAGTTGAAGCGCTGCTGGAAAATACGGCTGATAATGTCGACCTGAAAAACCCTGGCTTCGAGGAGCAACTGGGAGCAGGAAGAATAGATGCCTATGCTGCCGTAGTAGCAGCAGGAGGAACAGCCCTGGAGCCGGTAGCCGGGTTTGTAGTGAAAAATTTCCAGGAGGAGACCTTTATAAACGAGCCCGTTCAGATGATCAATGAATCATCCACTACGGCTAATGTGAGTTATAGCTGGTCGTTCCCTGGTGGATCACCTTCTACTTCATCTGCAGAAAACCCTCAGGTGACCTATTCGGCTCCGGGTATGTACGATGTAACCCTTACCGTAACCGATGAGGGCGGAACCAACAGCTACACCATGGAAGGTGCGGTAAATGTACAGTCTGTACTTCCTGCCGACATCCTGGACTACCCATTTGAAGAAGCCATAGGGGCTACTACTATCAGCGGACACAGTGGCAATAACATTCCTATGTTTGCCAACCGCTTCAGCTACCCCGACGACCGCGTTATCACAGGCGCCCGTTTCTCATTCTTGCGTGCCATAGCTGGCGGCCCTAATTCTACACTTAGCGTAGTGGTTTGGGACTTCAACAGTGAGGAAGAGCCCGGTGATGTGCTTTATAAGCAAGCCTACAACCTCAATGATATAGAAGGCAGCGGCAGTAGCACAGTGCCTGCTTATCATGATTTTGTATTTGATAATCCTGTGGATATTCCGGATGACGGTAACTTCTACATTGGACTGGAAATAAACTACGGTACCGGTGATGTGGTGACTGTTCACCATTATCTCTCAAATGGTCTGCGTACCTACCTGTTCTTCCAGGACAACTGGCGCTCTTATAACGACGCGGGTGGAGGTAACTTCGACTTTACCATGCTTATGTTCCCTGTAGTGGCAGACCCTGCCCTGTTGCCTTCCGGTGATTTCACCCAGTCAGCAGACGAGCTGTGTACGACAGATGAGCTTATGCTCGATGCGTCTTCCTATACTCAGGCCGATATGCTTCAGTGGGAAACCCCTGGCGGAAACCCTGAATCAGGTACAGGAGAAACCTTTACAGTAGTATACCCTGCAGCCGGTGAATACATGCCTACACTCAGAGCTACTAATATGGTAGATGTGGAGAAAGATGGTGTGACCATCCCCGTCGGTCTCAGAGTGTCTGAGGAAGGCTTCGTTCGTGTAGGCGATTGTGAAGGTGAGCTTATTGCTGATTTTGAGGCAGATGCTATCACCGTTCCGCTCGGCACTACCGTTCAGTTCACCAACCTTTCTCAGAATGCTACCAATTATGACTGGTACTTTGAGGGAGGTGATCCCCTGAGATCTACAGAGACAAACCCTGCTGTTACCTTTAATAAGGTAGGAACATTCAACGTACGTCTGCGCTCACAGGCAGCAGATGGACAGACCGCAGTGGAGATCAAAGATGACTACATCACTGTATTTGCTCCTGGTGACGACTGCTTCCAGGCTGGTAAGCCGTTTGCCACCCCTTTCAGTAACTTTACGTTCACTGCAGGAGGTAGCGTTTCCGGTCACAATGCCCTCAACGTTTCCGATTATGCCCGTCGCTTCTCTCTGGAGCCCGGCGCAGCCGTAAACAGCGTACTTTATTCATTCCTCAGCCTGGACCTGGATGCCGGCGCTGAAAGCGAAATGGGTGTGACAGTGTGGAGTGTAGGCCAAGATGGTACCCCTGGCGAATTGCTGCATATTCAGTATGTGCCCGTCGCTACCCTTATTGCCAATACTGATATAGAAGGCGGTAATGATGAGTATACTATCCTTCTGGACGAGTCTGTAACCGTTCCTGCAAATGGAGAACTATACGTAGGATACCGCCTGCAGTACGATAATATGAACGAAGTTGCTGTAAACCTGGGTGCCATTGGCAGTTCTTCAGGCGCAGCAAGTGGTTTTGTATATCAGGGCGGATGGCTAACCTATGGGGGTATCGGCCTTCCTGCTGACCTGGCTATTGCCGTAGGTGGTGTGGAAGATGCTAATGAGGTACCCGTTGCTTCATTCACCCTGAGTGATATGACAGCCTTCGTAGGTGAGTCTATTCAACTTGACGCTACAAGTAGTGAAAATACACTTGTATACGAATGGAGCGCACCAGGTGGTAACCTGGAGTCTGACGTACAGCCAGTAACTTCAGTAAGTTTCGATGCTCCCGGTACGTATGAGATTACACTGCGCGTATTTGGCAACTGTGATAGCAAGTTTGACGAAGTGGTCAAATCGGTTACCATCGAAGCCCCCTGTTCTCCTGCCGAAGTAGTTTACTTCCGTCAGGGTTCCGCAGCACGCAAGCCTATACCTGATCAGTATACTGACCCCTCCGCAGCATTAGGTCTGATGGACGACAACTTTGTGTCCCTTGGATTCGGTGGAGAGCTGATAGTGAGATTCAACGAGAAAATTGCTAACGGCGAAGGCGACGACATCATGGTATATGAAACCTCCAAGTTCGGAGCCGATGGCAATTGTGAAGACTTCCCCGAGACTGTCCAGGTATTTGCCTCACAGGACGGTCAGTCTTACCTCTACCTGGGTACCGTATGCCAGGACGGCAGCGTAGACCTCGGTGAATTAGGCTGGGCTCAGTACGTGAAGTTCATCAGCATCACAGATAAAGCCGCTGTTCCTAGTGGATACGGTTATGACCTGGATGCCCTCATGTGCCTCAACGGTACTACTGAGTCTACCGAAATGGCCGACCTGCGCTCTTGTGTCGCTACAGAAGTAGTAAGCTACGGACAGGCTAACAAGAAGAACGGCGGAGCCATCGCCCCCCGTCGTACAAACCCTCACATGGCACTGGGAATGCCCCAGGAGAATAACGCCTATAATTTCGTATCGCTTGGTTACGGTGGTTCTATTGAACTGAAACTGGACTATGCAGTATTCGATCTAGAGGGCAATGACCTCCGCGTAGTGGAGAGTACCTTCTTTGGTAATACCTGCGATAACTACCCTGAAACAGCCAATGTGTATGCTAAGGGTGATGTGAATGATGCCTATGTCCTGCTTGGTGAAGTATGTCACGATGGTGATGTGGACCTTGCCAGTGGCGGACTTGAGTGGGCGCAGTATATCAAGATCGTAGATACTACCGACCCTAACGGACGTATTCGCAGTGGCAATGCCGATGGATATGACGTAGATGGTGTATACTGTCTGCCTGGTGGCGGAGAGGCCATGCGTGCCGGTGTTCAGGCTCTCGAAGAATTGCCTAACGTGGCACCTAACGAAGAAGGTTTCTCTATCAGTGAGATTTATCCCAACCCTTTCAATAATGAGCTAAGTATCAGTATTGTATCTGATCAGGACCGTAAGCTTCCTGTTAAAATGTACGATATGAGAGGCACACTTGTTATGGAAAGTGAACTAGACCTTATCACCGGACAATCTACCTACTCCGTAGGTGCGGAAAAACTTCCTGCCGGTATGTATCTGCTGCGCCTTGGCCAGGAGAATGACATAGTGGAGCAGATCAAGGTGATTAAGAAATAAACGCCAAACTGTTAAACCTTTGAAAAAAGAGGGGCCATCAGGCCCCTCTTTTTTTTGGTCTGATCGCGAATCGAAAATCATGTAAATACCAGGAAGAGGAACAGTGAAAATAGTTACTCCTTCACCTCTCGCAGATACATATAGCCGCTTCCATCTTGTAGGGTTATATTTTCAGACCAATAAGCATCTGAATCAACCGAAGGAGCACTTTCTGTACTTAGTGATTCAAGCTGTGAGATAGTGAATTTTTTGAATTTC
Organism: Roseivirga sp. BDSF3-8; assembly: GCF_041449215.1. Taxonomy (NCBI): domain Bacteria; kingdom Pseudomonadati; phylum Bacteroidota; class Cytophagia; order Cytophagales; family Roseivirgaceae; genus Roseivirga; species Roseivirga sp. BDSF3-8. The sequence goes on from NZ_JBGNFV010000001.1 coordinate 3,524,633, forward strand.
CGGGGGTCTTCAGTAAAGGCAGTGTCCAAATGGTTCCCCTCCCAGAGATATAGTCTTTCCTGTTCGATCTGATATACCAGGTAGAAGGTCTGTCGCTTTTTATTCCCGTACTCTGCCAGCATAGGAATTAGCACATATTCACCCGATGGAGAGAAGATAGGATACACCTTGTCCGTATATATATGACTGGGCTTATTTTCCATAGTGGCAGCCGCCTGTTTCATCAATTCGGGAACCAGGGTTTCCTTCATCCCATTACGCAACAGGTCAAAGGCCCTTTCTCTTTGCTTTATGATTTCGCTCACCACCAGTCTGTACTCTCCGGTTAGGTTTTTATAAACAAATACCGCCTTTTTTTCTTCCACAGAGGCAGGAATAAGAATATCCTTGCTAATATCCGGTAGCTGCTTAAATGGCCCTTCTGACCATAAACTGTCGCTAAACCAGGCCGTATTTTTTTCAAACAGGTACGTTTCCATCCCTTCGGCCCACATCAGAAAGGTAGCCTGGGAGCGGGTTTCAGCATCTTCTACTGGTACCTGAAATCTTTCATGATGATCTATGTACCACTTATTCTCATGCTGCATGCCCGTCACAGTATAAGAATCATACAGCACCAGGCCGGTATCATATTCTTTGCTTCCGTCAGCCATAACAAAGGCAATGAACTTATCCTTGTCACGATTTAGCAAGGTATGGCCAACTACGTGTTCGCCAGTACCGATGCTGTCTATACGTTCTTTCAGAACCTTAACAATGGTTTCATCAGACCTCCCCAGCTCATATTCCGTTATCAGCGCTGCTGTCCTCGAGTCATGCAGATCTGCTATTTTTTTAAGTTCCGGACTCTGTTCCACTATAATCGGAACTAAAGATTGATAGATCAATAAGGCCAGAGCAGACAGGCGGCATCCATAATCATTATCCTTGCAGATTTCGTTTTCTGCTATTCTGTTAGGAACCGTTTGTAAGATCGCATCAAATACAATCTCCTTACTCTCGCTATCATATAGAAGTATATTTGCTTTAGCATACCTGACCCCGTCTTTTTTATATAACTCAAGAGTTGGGATAGCTAATACCAAATGCATATCGTATTTCCCCGCTATTTTATGAAGTTGCTCCGGGTCCGGGCCAGCCCTTTCCCGGACAGGGATCACTTCTATTATCAAGCTGTCACTTAATGCTTTACCAAACAGTATAGAACTCAACTTGACAGGCAAGTCGGCCTCTTTATACCCGTCCTCAAGCCTGGCTAGTACATATCTCTGATACTTATAAAACGCTTTTGGAGGATCAAGTATCGGAAGGTAGGAGAGAATATCCCTCGTATGATCGTTTTGCTCATCTACTAATTTGGCGTAATGCTTCACGGCACGCCTGTCTTTGTCAGGTAGTAGGTAGTTTTCAGGCAAGGTTATCGCAATACTTGCCAACCGCTCTTCCTCATCAGTATCACTCTTCTTTTCCTGGGCAAAAAGGTTATGAAGTGGCAATAGAACTAATAGCGAGGTGACGATACCAGTGAGAAAGGCACAGCGTTTAGAGGCAGGAATTTGTCTTTTCATGCATTATATATTTAGGTTCTGAATTAATATAATGCATTTTATCGGATTTTGTTGGAAAAAAAATAACGTGACACCCATGCCTTAGTTCAGCGGGGTAAGTAGAGGTTTACTATCGTTTTATTTCAATTGTCTGAAGATCAGGCTGTTTTTATTCCTTTTCTTTTAGTAAGCGCAGCCGTATGTTTTATAGCTACAGGCTTACATAGATATAGGCCAAGCCAAAAGTACGGGGCAGGTCCACCCCCTTGATGTTCTTATCCTCAAGGTACTGCTCACGGATTCTCAGGCCGAAAAACTTTGACTGATAGCTGGTGAGTGTTACCTTACTTCTGCTCTCTCAGGTATATACGGAAGCTTTCATTTAACAAAACCTAATTCAACTAAAACTAACCAACTGGTGGTCTAATAAATGGGGAGTGTTACCGTAGTCATATTTACCTGTAAAAGCCCACTCACTCTCCCAGTTAAGACTCAGATCTTCCTGAGAAGAGTAAACGCTTTTCCTTAGGTCATTAAAAGCATCTGTATAGATGTAGGCCAAGCCAAAAGTATGAGACAGATCGACGTCCTTGACGTTTTATCGCTAAAACAAGGATTCAGTCTGTCAGGAACCCCACTTCATAAAAAAAGCCCGGTCATTTAACCAGGCTTCTATTTCAGTCATTTAATGAGTTTGCAGGAGGTACACCCTTAATTATCATAGCTATTTCTTTTCCTTTGACCAATTCGATATATCCGTCTTTTTCCCATTCCTGAAGTTTAGGCCTAATTAAATCAAAATTTTCTCGAACGTCTAAGGGAAGCCAATCCCATTTCCAGTTGGGATTATATGACAATGGATCGTGTGAGATTCTTTGATATAGTGATTTCAATATTCTTTTGCGTTTAATAGCCATTATTCAAAGTTTATAATTTCACCAGTTTTGAAATTGGTCATTTTTTTCACTTTTATGTTAGAGGTGATAGACTGCGGGGCTCCATGTTCGCCCCAATCTGGAAAACTCTTGGTTAAAACCTCCTTAACAGTCTCAAGGGATACAGAGCAAGGAGGAGTGACAATATATATTACAATATGTTCACACCTGCAATTATGATTGACTCGACTTGTTTTTTAATTTGATTATACCATTAGTCATTTGAATGTCCCATGAATCGGGGAGAGAAGAATCATTTCTATATACTTCTAATAGCTCTTGAGAATAGTCTAAAACTAATTGCTTAAATATTGACTCGTTTAAAGTGATTTCTCCGTAAACTTCATGATAAATCGCAACTTCACCCTCTTTGATGCCTCCTATCTCTAACAGCTCTTCTAATTCTTCCCAATCCAAGTTTTTATAGAACCTTAAAGACATAAGTTCCTGATAATAATTTTCTGAATTCGAAATTTTATCTAATAGACTTGGTGTTTTATTAATTCTAAGTGTCGAAAAAAAAGCATTAAGAACCTCATTTTCGGGTTTGAAAATAATTCTAATGTTATGACTAGCTTGATTATACCTTTCTTGTAAAATTTGGTATTTCATTTTTTATCTAAAATAAAAAGTCTCAATGTTTCCATTTCTATAGAAAAACTCAATATCATATCCATCTGATGTTTTTCCAATCAAAGCTTGTCCTTCCAGAAAATCACCATTTTTCTTTGCATAATCTAAGATCGCTTCATCCACAGCTTTTTGCAAATTACTATCTGTCCAGATTTTAGGATCATATATCGTTTTAACTCCTCCGTTACTAGGTGGCTTTATTTGACCTGTAGTTAAAGGTGGATTCGAATTACTTAATGATGGTATTTTGTATTCCACAACTTCAACACCTGGAACCTGTGAATGAGGCACTTTTCTTGTGATCACTATCTCTTCAACTTCATCAGCTGTTTTGCCTATTTGTGGTACGTAACTTGGATTCCCAGACGCATCTACACTTCTAATGATATTTTGATCAAAAAAGGCTGTTTTATCGTGACAACCAACTATTCCTTTTCTTCTTGGTGCCTCCTTCCTTGTTTTAACATGCGTAAAGGCATCACCTAAACCTAAACCGTCTACTTTCTTCCAAAGAGTATAACCTAAGTCTCTAACATCATCAATATTATTAGTGACTTTAGTTAATTCATCAATGCTAGTTTTAAGAGGAGAGTTAGCATCGTCCAGCACCCTCCAGGCATCAGCCAGTTCCGGATTGTCCTTAAAATGACGGAGTAAATTTGTTCCTTCGATGTCTCTCTCCAGCCTGGCAAGTGTAGCCTGATCAAATCCTCTATTGGCAAGTTGCTTTTTGAGTAACTGAAAGTCTAATTTATCTGTAAATGTTGCCCATTTGCTCCTGCCCTGAGCTTTTAACTCATCCATATACCGCAGGATGGCTTTAACCCTGGCTGATTTGGATAGCAGAGTTACGCCTTCGAGGGCTATGGTGGCTACTGGGATTACCAAGCGTCCCTGCTCATAATAGGCAACAGGTGTCTGAGAGGTGAGTGTGGTAAGGTAGTCATTGATCTGATTTTCAACCTGGAAATACAGGCTAAACATATCTTCCCAACTGGTGACAAACTCATACAGATCGTCACTGCCTCGCAGCTTCTCGCAAGCCTGTTGGTTGAATCACTCGTTATCGAACTCTTCTTTTTTATCCTTCATCGTGTCTTTAAGTTAGTTACTTTACTACCTATTGACACACTTTATGAAACAGTCTCACAAAATATCTTCTCTGTTATTGATGCTTTTATCGCTAAAAGGAAGATTCAAAGCATTATGTGATTATCAATGTATTAAATAGATCTTTAGCAGCTTTATCATAGCCTTTAAATTGTGAGGGCTTTGCTTTTGCCTTCTTCTCAGATGATTCTATATATTGATTGCAAAAACTTTCAAAACCACTATCCCCACAGAGCTTTTTAATAACCATTCTACGTAATGGAAGTGGTTGACTAATAAACCCCACCATCTCTTTAACTTCCATCTTTTCCGATGATTCGTAAACTTGGTGTAGTTCTTTGTATTGATCCAAAAAATTAGCTTTATGAGTCAAACTCTCTAATTTTATCTTTTCAAATACATTTCTTACAGCTTCAAAATCGGTTCTATTAAACTCTTGATGACCAATCTCAAATGGCTTATAAATGGTCGATTTCCAAAATCCGATATTGATTTTATACTTGTCTAATATTGGTTGTAAAATTGATTCAACCTCATTAAACCTTTTATAAATAGCACATTTTTCGTGTAACTCAATCGACCCTGGATATGTAATTATCCCTATAGCTATAGAGGCGGGATTCCCATTATGTAAAAATTCTATATAGCAAGCATCACTATAAACCCTTACATTAAAATCATTTCCAAAAACATCTTGAATGATATTTTCCATTTCTTTATTTAAACTCATCTGTGATATCTACAATATTTTTTCCGGAGCCATCTCCATAAGCTCTTAACCAATTATTTGACTTCACTTCTAAACCTTGACTCAACTCAACAAATTGTCTACTTCTAACAGTGTATTCTGACACATTTCTTGCGGCCGATTGATTACCTGTTAGTTTTGTCCCATCTGAGAGTTTACTTTCTATTACTATGATATTCTCAATGAATTTATCACCATCAGCATCAAAACCATATTTCACAAAAACCTGATCTGATACAAAATAGTCTCCAGTTGATTTATTATAAGTGAATTGTACCTGTTTATACATTTCGTATGAGCCCAAATCATCAATTCCAAATTTATTTTTAACAACATCACTTAGCTTGTTTCTCCATGTCCCTCCGGGGCTAAGAGCAGGAGCCACAACACCCTCAAAGTCCTTTCCTAGCTTTGTTATATCATTGAAAAAAGCACTCTTGGCTGTAGTTATTAAATTTCCGTCACCTGCCTTTTTCGCTATATCCAGAGCATTTTCTGGATCATTAATTATATCGTCATAAAGCTTAAAGAAATCAGGATCAGCCAAATCATCAGCTAGATTTGGATAATTGTCCTTTCCTAATCGTCTAGCTAAATCATCAACTTTACTGGCATCCCATTCATTGATTCTGGAAAGTATCTTGGTTTTATCTACAACTAAAGCCTTATTTAAGGTCTTTCCCAAGCCATTATCAAAAAGTTTGGCTATATCGAGTGGATTTCCATCTAAAGTTTTAGCACCAAGTTTAGTTACCTCCTCTAAAACATCGGTATTTCTTGCTAGATCATCAAAGCCAGTATTTTTAACAATTGCCCACGCCTCAGCCAACCCCGGTTCGGCTTCAAATTTAGCCAAAAGGCTGGCATCTGAAAGGGTTTCGTCCAGTTTGGACAAGGTCGTGCCATCGAGGTTCAGACCTTGGATTTTGGCTATCAGCTCCTGGCTACGAATGCCGTTCAGGTGCGGATAGCCGGCAAAAAGGGACTCAGGAATCATGGATTCCCCCCTCACTCTCTTCGCCTCTTCAGCCTGTTCGATGATGTCATCCAGCTTGTCCGCAGCTTCGGTCTCTCCCTGCGCGCGCAGGGCCTTGCTGGCCTTACGGCCATTCGTCACTAAATCAGTCAGCACATCCGCACTGAAAACGGTCAGGTCTACGGTGATACTGATCCAGTAGTAATTATCCACAAACCAATCGCCTCCTTCATCTCGAATGGCTTGCCGGACATCGGACCGCTCCATCGCTTCGTCCAGGGCCAGCTTTCCTATCTCTATGACGGCGAGCATACGTAAAAGGGCCGGAGCCCCACGCGTTAGCAGTATTTTAGAAGCAGCGCCAAGTCCTAACAGGTTAGACCCGGTGCTGATTACTTCCATCAGGTGCTCCCGGTTGCTTTGGGTGCCATGGTAGTAGACGAAGAGGGCGGGGACCAGTAGTACTTCTTCCTGGCTGCCGGTATGCAGCTTCACCAGATCGAGGGGGTTTACATCGGCGATGCCGGGCTGCTCTTTCGAGCATTGGACGCTGGTGCCGAAGTTACGCCTGCCCAGGCAGGCGTACAGGCCCAGGTGGTTCCGGCTGTTAAACCGGCTGCCTTCTACCAGTACATAGGCGAGGCCTCTGTGGGCAGGGTTTACTTCATAAACCTCCGCAGGCACTTCACCTAAGCGGATAAAGTGCTCAGTCTGCCCAGGGCCAAAGCGATTGGACAACTCCCAAAGGATGTTGACGAAGGTGCTGAGGTCTTCGCCATCCAGGCCGGCATAAAGATCATGGACCAGGCCGGGGTGGTCATGCAGGGTCTGGTATAACGCCTGCTTGTCACTATAGGCCTTAAGAATGTTTATGACGGCTATCTCTTCATTGGTGCCGTTTACATAGAGGCCGTCGTCCATTATACAGCCTGATAAAGAGATTAATGCCTGATACAGGCTTTCATCCGGTAATTCGGAGGCGACGAAAGGGGGAATGGTTTCGTAGATGACATCAAGCTTGTCACAGTCGCCATCCGCATTGGCTATCGCTTGCTTGTAGATGTCCAGATAATATGGATGAGCGATAGAGGGAATGTGAAACCCTATCCTGTGAAGTAGCTTTTCAAAATCTTCAAAAGTGTAAGCCCACAGGCGAATGGCGGTGCCTTCTTTATCTGCGTAGGGTATGTCGAGGTAAAAGCCGGTGTGGGTATGGCGTTCGGGGTCAACGGAAAGACCTGTTTTGAGGTAAATGTCATCCGGATAGGCCAGGTCAAGCACGCCATTATCGGACAGCTCGACGTACAGGCGGAGCTGTTCTCCCTCGTAGTCGGCAAGTTGTACGACATCGCTCCACGAGTGACCGGTATAAAAATCAAGCTTTTTATAAGGGGTGGCGTTTCCTTTATTCTCTCTGATAAAGTCAAGCAGGGCGTTGATACGGGCGTAGTCACTCATCGCCACCTCCTCATCCCCGGTGAGCAGCCCCCATACGGGTCGGGGGTTGTGGATGAGGTCCCACTGGTGTTTGTGCAGCTCGGTACCGAAAAAGGTGTAGTCCATCAGGTTTTTGGTGGCCCACTCCTCCAGGGCGGGAGCCTCCACGAAGGTGTGCGGGAGCCGGAAGGCGCCGTGGCCGAGCTCGTGGGCGATGGTCTTGTCGAAGTGGTCGGGGTTACCGATGCGGGAGGTGAAGATGAAGCCGAACTGGCGCTTGTAGGGCATAAAGCCGGCCCTGGCGTTGTGCGTTCCGTCTTCGTCTATGGCGCTTTTGGGGGTGTGGACCAGGAAGAGGTAGTAGGTGCCTTCTGCTGTCTTATGCGCCTGCTCATAGCGCCTGATGAGCTTTCTCATCTCAGGGGTGTAGTTGGAGAGCATGCCGGTATTCCCGTCGTCCAGGGCGCCGTCTCCATCGGTGTCGTAGTCGGCGGTAAAGGCTTTCTCGTAAGTGACGGTCCAGTTGACTACGGCGGGGCCATAGGTGGCTTTCAGGGCTTTTAAGATGTCTGTCCCACGGTCGGGCTTCATGTAGCCGGCCCCGTTGACGGGCACTACCTTCAGGGTGAAGTGCTCGGGGGCGTAGCTTACCGTATTGAGTTTCCCACTGAGGCTCTCAGTGCTGTCTTCAGCATTGGTGCGTATGGCCTGCAGGTAGCCTTCTTCTTTATCGCCCTGGCCGGTGAGTAGCAGGGTGTAGTGCTCATCATCGGTCTTTTCGAGGATGGGTACGGGCTGGCCTGTTTCTGTGTAGAGCTTCAGGTCGGTGGTATCGCCTTTCAGGGTGACTCTGTCGGTCTGGCCGGTGGCTAAGGCTTTCCAGGCGATGGGGTATTCGCTGTTTTCATCCTCACTCAGTGGCAGGCTTTCATAGTGCTCAGCGTAGGCCTCATGCAATTGGGTATCGAAGCCGTAGTGCTGGTGCTCGTAGGCAGTGAAGTAGACGGGCTGGCTGATGCGGTCGCCAGTGGCGAGTACAGGCGTGTCTGCCTCCGGCTCGAGGATGGGGCCTATGCGGCCTTCCTCATCGATCACGATGGTGCGGCCCTGGCTGTCGGTAACGGCCACACTCTGGCCGGGGGGCTGCTGGATCTCGAGGGTCTCCCCGCTGGCGAGGGTGACCACGTAGGTGCGTGAGTCGGTGGTCGCTTCGTTATTGCCTTCGGCCGGTTCTTTCAGGGTGACGGCTTCAAGGTAGCCGGAGACGGTGATGGTGGTATCGGCCAGTTGCTGCCGGTCTTCCCAAAATTCTTCTATGCCTTCCCGCCACTCATCGAGGGGCTTGCTGAGGGCATGGACGAGCCCGTCGGTCATCCGGTAGTCGGTATTGATGGCGATGCGGTCGAACTGTACAGGAAGGGTAAGGCCCATCCAGGGGACGTAGATGGTGCCTCTTCCGCTGAACACCCCGTCGCCACCGCGGACTTCCTGCAGGCGCATGGTGAACTTGCCCACGGCGATCTGGTCACCCACCAGGGCATTGGGCAGGGGCTCCCGGTTGGTGATTTCGGGCAGGGGGCCTTCATCGTCATAGCAGGCCTGCTCAGGCGGGGCCTGGGTGGTAAAGGGGGTGACCTGGCTCCACTGGGAGGCGATGCCGTTGCGCACCACGCCGGCCTTTACTTCGTAGGGGGTACCGGGAGCCAGCTCCCGGGCGATGAAGACCGTGTCGGTGATATCGACGCTGCGCCAGGGCCAGTCGGGCTGGTGGGTGGGGCGGTACTGCAGCCGGTAGGTGGTGGCCTGGCGGCGGTTGTCTCTATGGTAGCCGGCAAAGGAGAATTTGGCGTGGACGTGGCTGAGGGCCTCGGCGCTGAGGCCGCTTAGGGGAGGCAGGTCGGCCACGGGGGTGCCGGGTACGAAGGCGCAGACCCGGCTGTAACCCTGGTTTTTGAAGGTCTCTTCGGGGGAACCGGTAAGCTGAGGACCGCTTCGGTCATTTAGCTGTGCCCTAACCCGCCAGGCGTAAGTGAGGCCAGGCCTTCCTGCAGGGGCGGTAGCTCGAGGCCGTAGGGGAGGCTGGTCTGGCGGGTGACGGTCTGGTAGAGAGGAGGCAGGCTGCGCATCGCCTCTTCGGGTGGCAGGCCACCGCGCACTTCTACCAGGGTGAATTCGTAGGCGATGCCGCTAAGGCCGCTACCCCGGTGCATGGGGGTCCACTGGAAGAGCAAAGGCTGGCCAGGCTGCCAGGTGACCTGGCTGTGGCAGGCGGGCAGGTTGAGCAGGGGCGGATCGGCCAGGACGAACCAGGCGGTGGCGGTAGCGGGAGCAGAAAGAGGTACATCCGGCCTTCTGAAGTCGTAGGCCTGTACCGTGAAGCGGTAGAAGCCTTCCGGGAGCTGGCCGCCACTTTGGAGGAAGCGACTGCGGTCGTAGCCGCTGAAGTCGAGGGCCTCGGCAGAGAAGCCACCAGCCAGCTCGGGGGCGGAGAGCAGGCGGGGCATGCCGCCCTGCAGGGTGATGACGTTGCCCTGGTAGCCCTGTCGCGTGCTGAGCCGTATGCCGGGGCCTTCGATGGTCCAGCGGAGCTGCACCGGGTAGCTGGGCTCGCTGAGGTCGCGCAGCAGGAGCTGCACCTGCAGGCTGCCGGGCTGGCTGTAGTGGCTCAGGTAGACGCTGTTGGGCGGAAAGATTTGCAGGCTGGCCTGCACGCCAGACTGGGCAGAAGCCTGTCCAAACACGCCCAACAGGCAGAGCATGCACACCCATAGCCGTAGAAACGGCCTCCCTTTTATCTTAGTCCCCATGGTACTGTCACCCGATATTTTTGCACAATAAAAACAGTACGCAAATAGGAGACAACCCTACACTAATGCACGACAATATAAGCGGATTACTTACCTGCTGGGTCAGGAGGTGAGAGAATTAACCTGAGAGCTTGGAAAGTCTGCTTTGAAAATCGGCTAATACCTTAACCTCCCCCTCAAAATGGTCCGACTTTCGGTGGCCCGACTTTCGGTGGCCCGACTTTCGGTGGTCCGACTTTCGGTGGTCCGAAATTCGATGGTTTGAGCATCGTACCATGGCCACCAGGCTTTTTAAAGGGATGATTTCAAAAAGCAACCTCCGTAAAAAACATTAGCAGCAGGCAATATACCACAGTGGTATCTGGGAAATGTTCCCCTTCCGGACACAGCAATCATAACTACCATCCCAAGCGTATATGATTGTCAAAAAAACTGCGTTGTAAAACTTCGGGCACTTGCCTGAAATAGTTTAATGTACGAACCCCCTTAACATACCCTCATTCCATACTGCGAAAAGCCACACCTATTCCTAATGGCACGCCATTATTACCACACACGTATAGATAAAAGTAAAGTATCCTGATTCCCCTGTAGTTTATAGTACTTTTCCTATATTGGTGGCCATTTCAGAGTGGGGTGCTTCAACCGGTTCAGGCCGAATAATACCCGAGCTCCTTCGTCTCTGCTCCGTTTCTCCTCCGTAACTACTTCGCCTATCCTGTACCTATCCTATAGGCTTTCTATACATAGCCTGCTTTTCAGGTCTGTGAAGCAAAAACCTTATGGTAGTTGTATTTTTCTGATAAATAGCTTTTCTGTTATAACCCCTTAGTGAGAGGTACCACACAGGAGAGATTAAAAGCGGCTGGAATAATGATAAGAGGTACAATTATACAAACCCCAATCTATGGCTGTATAACCGATAGTATATGACTGTGCCTTCAACCCGGGCCCCCCGGATCAAAGGCACAATGCATGATAAGTTATATGAACAGCTTAATCCTCACTTTCTACCATGGTATATGAATATCGGGCCCTGTCACACATTCTTCCATCATTTACCAGTTCGTTACCTTCTATTTTCAGCGTTTCATTCTCCCCCTGGCATGTGCTTATCAGTTCGCGATCAGGATTCCCATTAAAAGTAAGGACATAATAAGTCCCCTCTGCAGTTTCCTTTATACCTACTGTGCCTTCCGCAGAAAGTCCGTCAGTACGATACTTCTTAAACTTTCCTTCTTCAGTAAATTCATAATACTCTTTAAAGTCCATGTCGGATAAGTCCGCAGACTCCATCACCGGATTAGCTGGTTCTATATCTGAAAGGACCCACTTACCAGCCAGGTCGGGAAATTCTGAGCTGCTATTCATATCGCCGGATTCACAACTAAAAAATAAAGTTACGATTAATAAAAAAGCCGGTATCTTGTACATAGTGCTGTTTGGTTAATTGAACATAATACTAACCTACGAAAAATCATGCCACCCAAAGGCAGCAAGGACAAATAATTATATAAAGGTTATTGATAATTACCCATTACCGATAAAGCCAGGGTAGGTAGTCATGCCCCCATCTACAAACAGAGTAGTACCATGTACATAGTCTGCATCATCCGATAGGAGCCATACCGCTGCTTTACCAATATCCTTTGTTTCCCCTATGCGGCCGTAGGGAATTAATTCAAGCATTTTATTCAGCTTTTCATCATCTTTCCAGGCGTCCTCATTGATGGGCGTCTTGATCGCCCCCGGTCCCAGGCTGTTTACCCGTATACCCATACTGCCCAGTTCCTGAGCCAGGCTCTGCATCAGCATTTTCATGCCACCCTTAGCCGTGGCATAATTTACATGGCCTGCCCAGGGTATTTTTTCATGTACACTGCTCATGAACAGTAGCTTACCTTTGCTGCAGGATAAGCCCCGGTCTCCCTGTTCTTTAAAGATCCTTGCCGCACGCTGCGCACACAAAAAAGAACCCGTCAGGTTAGTGGACATTACCAGCTGCCAGTCGTCCAGCGACATATCCAGGAAGGCATCATCCTTCTGGATACCCGCATTACATACCAGGATATCCAGGCCCCCAAAAGCCTCAATTGTTTTGTTAAACAGCTTGTCAACGTCCTTTTCATCGCCCACGTCCGCCTGTACCACTATCGCATTTCCACCCTGCTTCTCAATATTACCCTTTAGCTCCAGGGCCTCCTCCTCACTGCTGTGATAGTTTATACATACATTAGCCCCCGCTTGTGACAAATGCCAGGCTACAGAACGGCCAATACCTGAACTGGAACCCGTTACGATTGCCGTCTGTCCGTTAAGTTTTTTTTCAATACTCATGTCAGTCTTTCAGTTTATGATGCTGCTTATCTATCTGGTAAGCAGCACTTATTAGGGATAAGTGAGTAAAGGCTTGGGGAAAATTACCTAGCTGGCTTCCATCCAGGCCCAATTGTTCGCTGAAGAGCCCCAGGTGGTTGGCATACCCAAGCATTTTTTCAAAGCTCAGGATAGATTCATCCAGGTTGCCCATACGTGCCAGGCACTCTACATACCAGAAGGAACAGATCGAAAATGTACCCTCATCACCTTCCAGTCCGTCAGTCTCTTCTCCTTCCACCTTATAGCGATACACAAGAGGCTCAGTAACAAGCTCCTTCTTTATCTGCTCGAAAGTGCTTACCCAGCGTGGCTCACTTGAGCTCATATAGCGTACCAGAGGCAATAGCAGCGCCGAAGCGTCTAAGACCTTGGCACCCTTATATTGCACATATGCCCCCTTTTCCTCATCCCAGAAATTTTCATAAATATCACGATAGATTTCGTCCCTTACCTTCTTCCATCGGGACGTTTCACTGGGAAACGATCTGTCCTCCGCAATCCGGAGAGCCCGGTCCAGAGCTACCCAGCACATGACGCGCGAGTGTAAAAACTCCTGCTTCTGAGAGCGAACCTCCCATATGCCGTGGTCCTTTTTCTTCCAGTTTTCACAGAGAAAGTTCACCTGCTTCTCCACCTTCTTCCAGAACTGGTAGCTAATAGAGCCTCCATGTTTATTATACAGATATATCGTATCAATAAACTCTCCGTAAATGTCCATCTGAGTCTGTTGATAGGCACCATTACCTATACGTACCGGTTTAGCCCCACGGTAGCCCTCCAGGTGGTCTAGCTCTACCTCCTCCAGCTCCTTGGTGCCATCTATGCCGTACATTATCTGTAGCTCCGTGTCCTCCAGTCGCTTCCGTATCCAGTTCATGAAACCTTCTGCCTCATTCATATAACCAAGTCGCAGAAAGGCATACATCGTAAATGCAGCGTCCCTTAACCAGGTAAACCGGTAGTCCCAGTTACGCGTACCACCCGGTGATTCAGGAAGGCCAAAGGTGCCGGCTGCTACCACAGACCCGAACTGGTAATTCGTGAGTAGCTTCAGTGTCATTGCAGAGCGGTTGACCTCCTCTTTCCATCGTCCCTGATAGTTACTTTTTGAGGACCACTCCTTCCAATAGCTTATCGTAGATTGCATCTTACTCTCCGGATCCAGGTGATCCTGCTGGTGGTCTGCCACCTCCATTATCAGATCTACCGTTTCCTGCTCCTTTAGGGTGATCGTTGTTTCTGTCCCCTTTTTTGCTACTTCCATGTCCAGGTCGCAAAAAAGGCGTATATTATTTTGCTCCCCCGTCGGATCCTTAAATAGATATGCACCTGCAGATGTTTCTTTTTCTATTTCACAGCCGTGCCGTGCATAACCAAAAGAAGGGCTACAGGAAATACGGAATGTCAGTTGCCCCCTCACGATGCGTAGTCGCCGGATGAGGCTACATCGCTCTTCTGTTTTTTTAACCGGCATGAAATCAATGAGCTCCGCCACGCCATCTGCCGCCAGAAATCTCGTCATGAGTATGGCCGTGTCAGGCAGATACATCTGCTTGTGAGTCACATTATCATGAAGGCAATCAATGCTAAAGCTTCCGCCTTTATCTGCATCAAGCAGGGAAGTGAAAATGGTTGGGCTGTCTATTCTCGTAAAGGGCATGAAGTTTATCGTGCCTCTTATTGATACCAGCGCTATGGTATGCAAGTTACCGATCAGTCCATGATCCTGTATAGGAGGATACCTCCCATCATAGCCGTCACGGCCAGCAATTTTGTCGCTCATGCATCATTAACATGCATAGCATCAGTCGGTTTAGATTACACAGACAAAATTACCGTAAGGATTAAGGGAAAGCAGCGCAATTACCCGCCCGAAGTACAGATAAGACTGCCTGAATGACGTTCTAATCTGCCTGTTTTACCTCGTTGATAAATACCGCCGATGCCCTCGCCGCTTTTTCAATGGCCTCACTGATCGCCGCCTGTTCCGCTTTTTTCTGTGTTTCAGCCAGGTCAGAGTCATCCTCTGCCCGCGTAAATACAGCCTCAGTTGAAATGATGTCTGAAAAAGGCACCACTGTGGTGCGCGTATCCATCAGGAGAGCCTCACAAGTAGCATAGGCCTTTATTTCATCTTTTTTAAACAGTTTACTATCCCGGTAAATGTCGCTTTCTGCTTTAATGATAAACACCATATCACACTGCATGCGGGCGGCCGCCTCCCGAAGCTGGGTAATATTGGCATCCGAACTAATCAGAAGCGAGGGTATGAGAGATACACGACTCACCTGCCCGGTGGCAGTCATCTCTTTTCGTATGCGTGAAATATAATCCTCCTGCAATTCAGGAGCACTGGAAGAAGCATAATTATACCCCCATTTACCAAAGTTGCGTGACCGGATAGCGTAATAGAAAACAGCGATACGGATATCACTTGCGTAATCGATCTCCCCATCCAGTAAAGTAGCCACATCCGCTTCACTAAGCTGGGCGGCAGAGTCACTGAAAAGATTAGACGTTATGGTCTTTTCCTGGTAAATAGGGTAGACAGGCTGCGGGCTGCTTTGTCGAACCGGCACGTGCGGAGAGCAGGCTATTGATACCATAGCCATTATCACTGTCGCCAAATATGAAATCCTAAGCATAACAAAAATTAAAATCGAAGAGTGAAAATAGTTCTGACTTCTGGTTCAGACTCCACAGACAGATCTCCATTATGCAATTGCATTATTTGTCTGCTAAGGCTGAGGCCGATACCCGATCCGGTTTTTTTGGTTGTATAAAATGGAATAAATATTCGTTCTCTTGCTTCCGGAATGATACCAGGCCCATTGTCGCTTACCTGTATTACCGGGCGCTGATCAACACCCATACCTCCACTAAGTTCTACCCGGCCATTCTCCCTTCCCGTTAATGCCTCTCGTCCGTTTTTGATCAGGTTTATTAATATCATTTCAATAAGCTGCTGATCTGCCATCAGAAGGATAGACTCAGTAGGAGGGTGGTAGTCCATAGATATACCCGTATCTCTGAATTCAGTCCGCATCAAGTGGGCCACATGATCCAGCAGGTCCCTCATCTCAAAACGTGTAAACTCAGGCTCAGGTATATTCGTAAAGTCCCGATACGCATCAACAAAGCGAACCAGTCCTTTACTACGATTTCCTATTGTTTGCAAGCCCTCCTGTATATCCTCCAGCGCTTCGTCATTTACCTCACCATTTTCATCATGAAGATCCTCCTTCAGAATATCATTCAGCGTACCCACCAGAGAGGCAATAGGCGTAATGCTGTTCATGATCTCATGGCGCAGGACCTTCGTTAGATTTTGCCAGGCCTGTATCTCATTTTGCTGTAGTTCAGAGCGTATATTCTGTAGCGAATACAGGCGCAGGTGTTTGCCATGCAGCCTTAGTTCCGTCACACTTATCGCCAGGTCTACATTAGGTCCTATCCGGTGCATCGCACGCTGGCCCAACTTCAGGCCTACCAGTAGCAAGTGCAGTACAGGGTGTTTATGATGGAGCTCATTTATATGTTTTAACTGGGGAAGGTCCAGCAGCCGTTTAGCCACTGGATTTATCAGTTCCACATTTCCATCAGAATCGAGGGCCAGCAGACCTACCGTTACATGCTGTACGATCGTGTGCAGGTACAGTTCATTCTCTTCACTGATAGAGCGCTGCTCACGGAAAGCATCTAACACTTCATTAAATGCCTGATTCAGTTGACGGAAGCTATCGCCAAGTTTATTGTCTGCATTAAAGCCGGATACAAAGTCAGAATAACGTACCGACTCCAGAAAGCGGGTAAGCTTGCGGTTTGTATTCTCTACAAAAAGAAACAGATTGTATATCTGTATGCCAATTACCACCCCTGTTACGCCGGTACTTACATACTTTTTGTCAAAATACAGCAAAAAACCAACGAATATACTTAAGGCGATGAGTAGCACCCTCCATAATACTCCGGTTCTGAATTCCTTAAAGACCATACTTCTCCAATCTGCGGTAAAGTGAAGACCTCGTAAGTCCCAGCTCAGTAGCAGCTTGCGTTATATTACCATTATATTTTTTCATCACTTTCCGGATCAGGATCTTCTCCACTTCCTCAAGGTGGTATTGCTCCAGCTGGATATTTTCTTCACCCTGCCCCCCGCTTTGTTCCCCGGGTCTCGCATTAAAGAAAAAGTCCTCCGGCTGCAATACATTACTTTGGCTCATAATTACAGCCCTCTCCACAGCATGCTGCAGTTCCCTTACATTACCAGGCCAGTTGTACTTCTGCATACGCTTCAGGGCTGCGGCGCTCACAGAGTGCACCTCCTTGCTGTACTTATGCGCATAATGTTTCAGGTAATGGTCTGCAAGTAGCTCAAGGTCCTCGCCACGCTCACGTAGTGGAGGTAGTATAATTTCAATGGTATTCACCCGGTATAGTAAATCCTGGCGAAAACTGTTTTGCCCCACCATATCATACAGATTCATATTCGTAGCACAGATCAGCCGGATATCCACATCACGGGTTTTATTTGACCCTACCCGCGTTACCTGGCGACTCTGAATGGCAGAAAGTAATTTTGCCTGCAGCGGAAGGCTCAGGTTACCAATCTCATCCAGGAACAGAGTGCCCCCTGACGCTACTTCAAACCGGCCTGCGCGTTCTTCTTTCGCATCGGTAAAGGCCCCTTTGGTGTGACCAAAGAGTTCACTTTCAAACAGTGATTCCGTGATTGCCCCCAGGTCCACACTGATAAATACCCCGTCGTGACGCTTACTCTTACGATGGATAGCCCTTGCTACCAGTTCCTTTCCCGTTCCATTTTCGCCAAGTATAAGCACATTTGCGTCCGTACCTGCCACACGGTCTATCGTTTCAAACACCTTCTGCATCGGGCCGCTTTTGCCCAATATGTCTACATATTTAAAGTCATTGTCCTCATTTATCTGCTTTTGCTTGTCCTTCAGGTCAGCCACCTCTGTACGAGACTGGCGAAGCCTCATGGCAGACATCATCGTGGCAAGTAGCTTTTCATTCTCCCATGGCTTAAGCACAAAGTCAGACGCCCCTTCTTTTATAGCCCTTACCGCAGTTTGCACATCTCCGTAAGCTGTAATCAGAACGACTACTGCCGAGGGGTCAATGGCAAGTATCTTATCCAGCCAGTAAAACCCCTCATGCCCGCTGCTCACGTCCTTCGTAAAATTCATGTCCAGCAGGATCACGTCGTATTGCTCATTATTCATGAGCGTAGGTATGGCTTCAGGGTTCTTTTCTATGTCAATACTCGTGAAGTGTCTCTTAAGGAACAGCCGGGCAGCACTAAGCACGTCCTGGTTGTCATCCACTACCAGTATTTTTCCGGGTATTTTACTGCTTTTGACAGATTGGCTCATATAATTGATGTATCAAATGTCTGGGGTGGCTCCACCACGGCATTTTTCCATTTTTCAAATACTATACCGCAATGGGTTAAATAATGGCCCGGAGCACTCGCTGAAGGTAAAAATATGTCCTAAGGCCTGCCTGCGGCCTTTAAAGGTAATTATTCCCGTGAATTATACCTTATATTTATGCTTTTCCTGCCGAGTGTGAAGTTAGGTTTGGTCGCAGACGAACAAGCGCGTTCGCTAGCGGACACCTGGATTTCGGCCAATTATAAAAAAGGCCCTCAGACTGCTAAATAGTACGCTTTTCATGTTTGGCACACTTGTTGGCTTACCGTGTACGAAACCAGATAAGCTTTATAAACTGAAATGGATCGAGTAATTAAGAAAAAACGGTGGACAACTAAGAAGATCATACTCGCAGGGGTGATAGTAGGAGCTGTGCTCTTCGCCTTGTATGGTTTTCTGTTTGCGGATAATCGCTCAAAAGTTAAAACCGAACGTGAGAAAATCACCATCTCTACGGTTAAGGAAGGAGAATTCCAGGAGTATATCCCCCGTTCAGGAACAGTGCAGCCTATACGCTCTATATATATGGATGCCATTGAAGGAGGTGTCGTTAAGCAGTTAGTGCGCGAAAGTGGTGATATGGTGGACAAAGGCGATACCATCATGATCCTGACGAACAGTAACCTGCAACTGGATGTGATGAACCGCGAGACCATGCTGTACGAACAGCTTAATAACCAGCGTAACATTCGCCTGAACCTGGATCAGAATACCCTTCGTTTGAAGCAGGATCTTGCCGAGATCGATTACCAGATTAAATTATTGGAACCTCAATATGAGCGATTTAAAGAGCTGTATGAGAAAAAGCTCGTATCCAAACGCGAATTTGAGGAAGTGAAGGAACCATACATGTACCAGCTCAACCGTCGCGAGCTTACTGTAAAGGCCTATAAAACTGATAGCATTAATATTGTAAGACAGCGTGCCCAGCTTCAGAATTCTGAAGACCGGATGCTCATGAGCCTGGATGCGGTAGGCCGTATTCTGGACAATCTTGTCGTCAGAGCCCCCATTACCGGACAGCTTACCACTCCGGACCTTGAGATAGGTGAATCTATCGATAGAGGCCAGAGTTTAGGCCAGGTAGATATAGTCGATAGCTTTAAAGTAAGAGTACCTATTGATGAATTATATCTTCCCCGTATCAAAGAGGGACAGAAAGGTACCTTCGACTTCAGCGGAGATACCTATGAACTTACAATAGAGAAAATCTTCCCTACCGTTACCAATGGGGTGTTTGAAGTAGACATGCACTTTGTAGGAGAACAGCCTGAGAACATCAAAAGAGGACAGACCCTCCGGGTAAGACTGCAACTTAGCGATCTTACTACCGCCACCTTGCTGCCTGTGGGTGGATTCTATCAAAATACCGGCGGTAACTGGGTATATGTTCTGGAAGAAGGTGATGATAAAGCTGTAAAGCGTAATATCCGCCTTAACCGTAAAAACTCACAGTACTATGAAGTTTCCGAAGGCCTTCAGCCTGGCGATCGTGTGATTACCAGTAGCTATGATAACTTTGGTGACAATGAAGTAATCGTATTAGATTGACCCTGAATAACCTTACTTATAGAAATGACAAGTATTCTTAAAACCGTTAACCTCAGAAAGGTTTATACCACCGAGGAGATCGAAACCACGGCCCTGAATGACGTGAATATCGACATCAAGGAAGGTGAGTTTGTAGCCATAATGGGACCTTCAGGATGTGGTAAATCAACCCTCCTGAATATTATCGGCTTGCTCGATAGCCCATCTACAGGTGAATACTGGTTTGTTGACCAGGAAGTAGCAAAATACAATGAGCGCCAGCGCGCAAAACTGCGTAAAGGTTCCATCGGATTTGTATTCCAGAGCTTCAACCTGATAGACGAACTTACTGTCTTTGAAAACGTGGAGCTTCCACTCCTGTACCTTAAAGTTGACAGCGCAGAGCGTAAGCGTAAAGTGGATGAAGTCCTGGAGCGCATGAATATCATGCACCGGCGTACACACTTTCCCCAGCAGCTTAGTGGTGGTCAGCAGCAGCGTGTAGCTATTGCCAGAGCGATCGTTGCTAACCCTAAGGTGATATTGGCGGATGAGCCTACAGGTAATCTCGATTCTAAGAACGGCGAGGAGGTAATGAAACTTCTGGCCGATCTGAATCAACAGGGAACGACAATTGTGATGGTGACCCACTCTCCATATGATGCTAACTATGCCCACCGTACCATTAATCTATTTGATGGA
This sequence comes from Roseivirga sp. BDSF3-8, assembly GCF_041449215.1. Taxonomy (NCBI): domain Bacteria; kingdom Pseudomonadati; phylum Bacteroidota; class Cytophagia; order Cytophagales; family Roseivirgaceae; genus Roseivirga; species Roseivirga sp. BDSF3-8. The sequence goes on from NZ_JBGNFV010000001.1 coordinate 3,544,893, forward strand.
AAAGTGGTTACAGAAAACATCAAGGAGTCTTTCCACGTCTAGCCTTCCATAACCTGGGGAGTGCCTTATAAGGCACTCCCATTTTATACTTTTCAACCAGCCCCCTTCTTTCAGCCAGCTATTTTTTTCCTTCCTCGGGATCTCTTTCTTCATAGCCATGACCTTTCATGATACTCAATAACCTGAAGATCGCCTACCGGACGTTGATGAAACAAAAAGTGTTTGCTATTATCAACGTGCTCGGATTAGCCATTGGCATTGCCTGCTGTATTTTGCTAATGCACAGTATCAGGTTTGAATTGAGCTTCGATAATATGCATCCGGATGTTGACCGGATATATAAGCTGAATCAGCGGTGGTTTGACGGTGATTACAGCACCCAGATTGCAGCCATTGCCGCCCCCTACCTTAAAAAAGATATGCCGGAGGTGGAAGCCTATAACAGGATAATTTCTACCGGTGGTAGCACCTTTACCTATATAAACGATACCTCAGAGCCACTCATATTCGTAGAGGATGCCTTTGGCTTTGCAGATGAAAACTTCTTCTCATTTTATGGGATCAACATCGTTAAAGGAGATAAAAACACGGTGTTTTCAGATCCGAACGCCATAGTTATTACCCAATCTGCTGCCAGAAGATATTTTGGCGATGATGAGCCCTTAGGTAAAATACTGCGGTATGAAAACCGGCACGACCTGCAGGTTACCGGAATCATGGAGGATTACCCTCCCAATAGTTCCATAGACCTGGACCTGGTGGCCCCCATTTCCTTTTTCGAAAAAAGCAATGGGATAAAAGAGTATACGAGCTGGTGGTGGCCAAATACATTCACCACCGTAAAGCTAAATCCTGAAGCAAATGCTCAGGAACTGAATGACAAAATGGTGTCCTTTGCCAGCCAATACCGTGAAGGCGATGTCGCCGAGGAGTTACGACCAAGATTGCAGCCATTTACAGATATAAGACTATATGGTGCCGGCAATGAGGGAGAAGGTACCATAAGGTTTGTCACTACCTTCAGCGTAGTCGCCTTACTTATTCTGGTAATAGCCTGCTTTAATTTTATGAACCTCAGCACGGCCCGCGCCTTGCGCAGGGCACGGGAAGTAGGGGTCAGGAAAGTGATAGGAGCACGTAAAGGCCAGCTGATCGCCCAGTTCCTTACCGAATCCGTCCTCATCACATTTATAAGTCTTCTGCTGGGTTTGCTTATTGCAGAATTGCTACTCCCCTTCTTCAGGAGCCTGTCCGGTCAGATAATCGATATTGACTACGGAGGGAGCTGGATGTACCTCAGTCTGCTCGCGATACTAATCGTTGTAGGCATTCTGAGTGGTAGCTATCCCGCTTTTTTCCTCAGCAGGTTTAAGCCCGTTGTAGTATTCAAAGGCCTCATGCACCGCCAGGCCGGAGGTATTGGCCTGCGCAGAATGCTCGTAGTGCTGCAGTTTGGTATTTCCATTGCCCTGATCATAGGTACTATCGTAGTTTATCGCCAGGTTAGTTTTATGCAGGAGAAAACACTGGGCTACTCTACCGACCAGATATTACAAATCTCCACCCGCGGAGAAGCCAGGGTATCAGAAAAATATGAAAGCTTCAAGAACGAACTGCTGAGCCAAACCAGTGTTGAGGGCGTAACCGCTTCCAATTGGATGCCTGGAGCATACCAGGTAAGTAACATTCCTACGGAAATAAACGGACAAGGAGTTAGTGATCCAGGCGTACTCTATGTGGATTTTGATTTCCCCGAAGTTATGGGTTTCAAAGTGCTTAGCGGGCGTGGTTTCTCAGAGGATATTGCCACTGATGGAAAACAGGCCTTTTTAATAAATGAAACCGCCAGCGGCCTAATAAATGACCGTGACCCACTCCAGTCCGACGTACGGATTAGTTACGGTGAATATGGCAAGGTGTTATTTGAGAAAAAGGGAGAAGTGATAGGTGTGGTCAATGATTTCCACGCTAAAAACCTGCGAATGTCTACTGGCCCCGTTGTCATCACCATTGAGCCTTCCTTTGCAGAGACGCGTCAATTGAACCAGATGGGCCATGTGTACGTCCGCTTTCGTGATGGGGCCCTGAGTGAGGGGATGCAGACAGTAGAAAGCCTTTGGTATAACTACTTTCCTGACCGGTTATTTGAGGCTGAGTTAGTAGATCAAAGAATGGCACGCATTTACCAGGAGGAAACTACTTTTGGTAAAACCATAGGCTTTTTCTCATTACTTGCCATATTGGTTACCTCCTTAGGGCTATTAGGCCTTTCTGCCTATGTAACCGAGCGCAGGAGCAAAGAGATCGGCGTACGTAAAGTGCTCGGAGCTAGTCTCAGGGATTTGGTGCTATTGCTTACCCGCGAATTTACTTTCCTCGCTTTAGCGGGTTTTGTGCTGGCCGCTCCTCTTGCCTGGTATCTTATGGATAATTGGCTGGTAGATTTCCCCTATCGGATTCAGGTAAGCATATGGATAATACTGGCAGGTGGGCTACTATCATTATTACTAGCGTGGGCTACAGTTGGTTATCAGTCTGTAAAAGCAGCCCTTTTAGATCCGGTAAATACGCTTAAAGACGAGTAAGCCAGGCATAACCAATGACCTTAACCAGATAAAAAAGGGGGTGGTCGCCCAAGGCAGCCTACATCTCCGGGAAAGTAAAAAAGTTGATCAGCGTCAGTAACTCGCCATAGGGCAAGCCCCTGTTCATTCCCTATATAAGTTACCCACACTTTCGCCTGCTATCTTTCGCCAAAATATATAACCAGGTGGCCGGGTTCCTGTCATCTCTAAAGATAAGCACCTGCCTTTATCGCCAAGCACAAGCTTCAATTACGGTAACCATTACTTCCATTTAATTTTGCCAATAGATAGACCAATGAGGAGGATATTTGTGGTGTCTGAGGAGTAAACCCATGTAAGGGATGGGGTAAATCGTTGAATACCAGTAAATAATCTAGTCGCCAGGAAAGGGTGGTTTTTAAATCTGCCAACTTCAGCATACCCTTAATCCGTAACATTGTACCTACAGTGAAATATTAGCCCTGGAGGAAACTTTAATTATTTTATAACATACAATACCCCCCTCTTGTCGACCCATACTTGGTTTTTGTTGAATTATGGAAATTGATTGTGCCTTAAAGGCCTAAAAATTTGAAGCGAAATTCTGTTGTTGTAACATTTGCCTTGCTTTGGGACTAACACAAATGCGATTCCTTTATGTTATTTTAGTGTTAAATAAAGTACCAGCTATTAGTTAGACATACAATGGAATTTTACCCTTTGGCGATATTGATCCTGTTAACCATGTGCCTCCTCGTGGTACTGTTATATGCGGTGATCTATTCCCACAGGCAGTCGTCCCTCGATCTTCAGGATATCAAAACAGAAATACAGCTAATGTATTTGCAGAAACTTACTGCAGAAACTGAGATCATGCTTAAGTACGAGAGACGTCCTGATGCAGGAGCCACCCTTCATAAAAACATCGAGAAGTTTTGTAAAGATGTATTGAGCCATAAAAAGAGGTGGAAGGAAAAACCCGGCCGCATACCCGCTATACATAATGCCATTGACCGGGCCGACCGCATGCTATTGGAAAAGCCTAACTCCGGAAAAGGCATAATCATTGGAGCTATGGTTGAGGAGTCCTTAAGAGAATTCAGAAAGAGCAGCGTGTATGCTAACCTCTTAGATCATTGTCAGAGCCATCCCTCTCTTTATCAAAGTGGCCTCGTAGCAGGGGTGACAGAGTTAATCAGTGCCCAATACCCCGATTTGCAGAGTACCGTTACTATAGCAGGAAACGATGAAAAAAGGAGGTTTAGCCCCTACCTCGAAATGATGCTCTTCGACACCTGTATCATGCTCATAATGTCAGGTACCAAGGAGCCAGGTGTAAATGAGGTCACAATCTTCATAGATGCTATGCAGCACCATTTAGAGCTAACTTTTCAGACCCGGAGAGATACCCATAATTCAGACCCGGATACCCGTTCAGCTATTGCCCTGGCTACCCATAGCGCGGTTAAAAATCATCTGCAGCTAATCAATGGTGAGATTATTTATAACCCCTCATATTCCAAGGGTACCATGCTTCAGATATCTCTGCCAGTGGCGGAAGAGTCCAGACACTACCTTAGCGTCTAGTGAGGAAAGATTGATTCTTTCAATCAGATTTATCCTTCGGGACATTATGTAAAAAGGCCGCTGAATAGCGGCCGCAAATCAATCAGTTTTTTCCTCTTGGTTGCCAGAGCTTTTCTTGTTGGCTTTCCTGGGTCGGCGTACACCATATGAACCCATACTGATCTTACCTTTTTTCGTTTTTTTATCACCTCTTCCCATATCGGTATTTTTGGTTAATAATTGGTTTTCAGTTAAGATAACGCTTATCTTCTAAAGATGTTAGGCCAGAGGTTTACCTCTTTCTGATAAAAAAAGAAGCCGCCTGTAAAAATTACAGACGGCTTCAGATCAATTGTAAGATGAGTAGTCTTACCAGATGCTCACCATAGTCGTGTCACCATCTGTAATATTCTCCTCATCAAGGTCAAATGCAGAGTAGAAGTTAGGCATGTTCGATACCGGTCCCATTACCCTGTAGCGACCAGGCGCATGAGGATCTATAAGTATTTTCTGCTTGGCCGTTTCAGGACGGTCCTTGATACGCCATATCTGTCCCCAGGCAAGGAAAAAGCGCTGTTCAGGCGTGTAACCATCTATTTCTCCAGGATTGCCATGCTCTTTCAGGTGGTTTTGCAGAGCGTCATAGGCCATTGCCAGGCCGCCTAGGTCTGCAATATTCTCACCCAGGGTAAGCTCTCCGTTCACATTCAGGCTATCATTTACAATGTATTCGCCATACTGTTGTACTAACCTGTCAGTTAGCTTACTAAAGCGCTCAGCATCTTCTTCAGTCCACCAGTCCCGCAGGTTACCCTCCGCATCGTAGCGGCGTCCCTGATCATCAAAACCATGTGTGATTTCATGGCCGATAACGGCGCCAATACCGCCGTAGTTCACTGCCGCATCAGCTCTGTAATCGTAAAAGGGAGGCTGCAGAATAGCCGCAGGGAATACAATCTCGTTCATTACCGGATTGTAGTAAGCATTAACTGTCTGTGGAGGCATTCCCCATTCTTTTTCGTCCACTGGCTTACCTAGCTTCTGAACATTTTGCTCATGCGCAAAGGCACTGGCGTTGAGTACATTTTGTGCATAAGACTCCTCTGTTACTTCCAGCGTGCTATAGTCCTCCCACTCATCAGGGTACCCTATTTTCACTACGAAAGACTCAAGCTTCGTTCTGGCTTGTTCTTTTGTTTCCTCAGACATCCACTCCAGGTTATCAAGGCGCTGACGGAAGGCCTCTTTAAGGTTCTCCACCATTTCGGCTGCATTTTTCTTCGCTTCCGGAGGGAAAGCTTCAGCTACGTACAACTTACCCAGAGCTTCACCAAGTGCGCCATTAGTGGTGCTCATCACACGCTTCCAGCGTGGCTTCATCTCATCAGATCCACTTAGCTTCCTTGTGTAGAAATCAAAGTTTTCTGCTACGAAAGCATTATTCATATAAGGAGCCATATCGCTCGTTACATGCCAGGTAAGGTAGTCCTTCCAGGTGTCCAGGCTTACACTGCCCACCAGGCCGTCCAGCTTTTTGAAAAAGTCCGGCTGTCTTACAATTAAACTATCCACATCCTGTACACCCATACCATTCAGTACCTGCTGAATATTCAGGTTAGGTGTCATACCGGCCAGTTCACCGATGGCCATTTTATTATATACGTTGTCAGGGTTACGCATTTCTACGCGAGGCATGCTGGCATCAGCCATTTTAGTCTCCAGCTTAAGGATCTCTGCTGCTGCAGAAGCCGCTTTGCCTTCATCATATCCCGCCATTGTCAGCATATTAGCTATATGCTGTTCATAGTCTGCTCTGTTTTGTTGCTTATCGGTGCCTTCGCTTAGGTAATAATCCCTGTCAGGCAGGCCCAATCCACCCTGGGAAAGATAGAGAGCCATTTTGTCCGAATTTTTCATGTCTTGGTACACATATTCACCAAACATGCCCCCCAGGCCATGAATATGCATCCATGCCACCATGTCCATAAGCTCCTGCTTATTGCTTACCGCGCTGATCTTATCCAGTATAGGCTGCAACGGCTTAGCTCCTAATTCTTCTGCTTTGGCACTATCCATACCCACCTGGTAAAATAGGCCCGCCTTACGTTCGTCACTATCAGCAGCCAGAGATTCATCAGATTGGGCTTTTTCCAATACCTCCAGTAATATCTCCTGGTTGCGGTCCCGTAATTCGTAGAAGCTACCCCATGAGTTCTGGTCTGCCGGAATCTCATTATTTGCCATCCAGGTACCATTTGCATACTGGTAAAAGTCTTCTCCGGGGTTTGCCGTAGTATCCATGTTAGACACCGTTATTCCCCTCGGTTCCTGTTCAGGCTCTGTTGCAGCAGAGTTCTCTCCCGCATCGTCATTGTCTGCACAGGCCGACCCTATAGCCAGCATGCCAGGCAGGGCAACGTACATGCAGGATTTCAACCAAAATTTTTTCATCGTAATACCTATCCTTAAATATGGAATATCGTTAAATTGTGTAAGGTAGCATTTGCCTCCCGGCCTTAAAAAAGGTTTTATACAAACGGCAAAAAAAACTGAAGCTCCGGAATAATTTTCCTGGTATTTTGTTACCCAATTAGTAGACCTCTATGGCGTTGGCCTCTAGGTCATAAGTAGATCAGCGATTATATTTGACCCCAAGATGAAATCCAAGTACAGGGACGAACTGGAAGACGGAGTTTTCGAGTTCGACGAGTTCGATGATCAGGATGTTACCGATGATTCGGACTTTGATTTTGATGTAGATGTTCGTAGAGAAGTCTACGACATGGATGATGACCTTGACGATGAGGACTGGGAATCAGAAGAAGATGACGACTTTTCTGAAGACTGGGACAATGATGACGAACTAGGTTCCGATGATTGGAACTAGACCCTTTATCGTTTGAATAATGATTTTAACAATAAGTCCTTCGCGGACTTATTTTTTTGTCCTGTTAAGATGGTAAATGGCAGGTCTATACCAGCCGCAAAGCAAATAGCATGAAAAACAGTAATATCGTACACCAGTATTTTAAAAAGGAATTGGAAGAAGTTACCATATTAGTGCAGGTGGATCCGAATGAATATAAGGGCATGGAGCTCCTTATTTTTCCTGATGGAACTGTTGAGAAAACCAAGAGGCACTTTGATGAAGAGATATTTGACGACCTGGCAGAAGACGGGTTTGAACCAGGAAGCCCCTTGGAATTTAATCTTTATTTAAAGGGAATAGGGAAGGGGGCTTAACTAAAATCTAGGTGACCATGGCTGTTTTTTTTATGACATTCCTCGCCGGTGGTTTGACTAAGAAAATATTCTTCTTACTTTTGCATCGGCAAATCGGTGCGGCCAGCTCCTGCCGAACTCCCCCAGGTCCGGAAGGAAGCAAGGGTAGGCAGTCGTAGCGGCGCGACACCTGATTTGCCATTTTTTTTATCCCTCCATTCTTTTCCTCTTTCCCGGCATTTCTTTTTTTTATCATTAGATTTGTAGCATATCTATAATCTCTGCTTTTATGAAATTTTTTATTGATACAGCTAACCTAGACGAGATCAAAGAAGCCCATGACCTTGGCGTCCTAGATGGCGTAACCACCAATCCTAGCCTTATGGCAAAGGAAGGGATCAAGGGTGAAGACAATGTACGAAACCACTATAAGGCCATTTGCGATATCGTAGATGATAATGTTAGTGCAGAGGTAATTGCTACTGACTTTGACGGTATTGTAAAAGAGGGAGAGTCCCTTGCCAAGATTGATGACAAGATTGTGGTTAAAGTACCTATGATACGTGATGGAGTTAAAGCCCTTAAGTATTTCTCCAGCAATGGTATCAGAACCAACTGTACCCTTATTTTCTCCGCAGGCCAAGCCATACTAGCTGCCAAGGCCGGAGCTAACTACGTATCCCCCTTCATCGGTCGCCTGGATGATATTGCTACTGACGGACTCGGACTTATTGAGCAGATAGTAAATATCTACGATCAGTATGATTACCAGACCGAGGTGCTTGCCGCATCTGTACGCCACACCATGCACCTTATTCAGTGTGCTGAAATGGGTGTGGATGTAGCTACCTGCCCGCTTAGTGTTATTACCGGATTGCTAAGGCACCCCCTTACCGATAGTGGCCTGGAGAAATTTCTCGCTGACCACAAGAAGAACAATAGCTAATAGCGCTTCCTTTGGACGGACTACACATTATTAAGGTTAAGGGTAAAGCCAAAATCCCTGATTATATACAATTACGCGACGAGGATTTTGTCCTCGTCGCTTATTTCCGTGCTGACCGCCCCCTTAAGAACCTGGAAAAATATGGGCTCGAAGGAAAGGAACAGGAGTTGGCAGCGTTGATTGAGAAGTTGCCCTTTGGTAAATTGCAAAAACTCGATATCTAAATGAGCTTTTCATCCGATCACGTCGTATCTGTTTCCAATGCCTGTATATTTCAGGAGCACCAGACAGTGCTCAATGATATAACCTTCCAAATAGAGAAAGGTGAATTTGTATACCTTATCGGTCGGACCGGTAGCGGGAAGAGTTCACTGCTCAAGACCCTATATGCAGATCTCCCTCTCCGCCTGGGAGACGTAATGGTGGCAGGATATGATATTCGCAATATCCGGCGATCTAAAGTGCCTTTTCTTCGCCGTAAACTCGGTATCGTTTTTCAGGATTTCCAATTGTTTCCTGACCGGACTGTGGCAGAAAACCTATTCTTCGTCATGCGGGCCACCGGATGGAAGGAGCGAAAAAAAATGAAAAAGCGATTAGCCGAGGTGCTCATGCAAGTCGGACTGGGTTCTGTGGGTAGTAAAATGCCACATCAGCTTTCAGGTGGCGAGCAACAGCGGGTGGTTATCGCCAGGGCCCTTATAAACGAACCGGTTATGCTTGTAGCAGATGAGCCTACTGGTAATCTCGATCCGGAGGTATCAGACGGCATATTCAGGCTATTCCTTGATATCAATAAGCAAGGGACTTCCGTTCTCATGGCAACCCATAATTATAATTTCATTAAACAGTACCCTGCCCGCATGCTCAAGTGTGAAAAAGGTAAGTTACTGGATTCTGCTAAAGAGTCTTTCGAGTTGTCTACCGCTTACTTCTGATGAACTTTTAAGGTTTTTCGTCAGAAAATACAGTTTGATGAAACAAATTATCTGTTTTTAACATTACTAATACTATAATAATGGTTTTAAATGGCTAGCTTAAGATCCGCTGCAATGATTTCGTGAGAAGCTGCCGCCATTTAGATTTTTTTCCTGGCCTGTTTTATTTTTTTCAGGTCTACATTTTTTAGAACCTTCTTGACGATGCATGTAGCACATAATTCTTCAGAAAACATCATTCTTAAATTAGAAAGAGTATACCGGCTCATTGATGAGTGGAAGCTGACCAGTCATAATATCGATGCTACCGAGCGGTATCGTATTCAAAATCTTATAGATATAAAGAAGCGGGAAATTGAAAAAAATGTCTCGGCTTTTAAGAAAAGTTGTGCCTCCAACTTCGATGATATCAGGATGCTGATAGATAGGCAACTACGCGAGATTATGTCTTACCTTGAGCCAGCCCGCAAAAGACGTTTGAGTGTGTAGACCTCAATATTAAAGTTGCTATTCCTTTCTTTTTTAGAACCAGCTATTATATTTGTCTCCCGACATGATGTCGCAGTTAAACCATATTGCCCTTTCTTCTCTGGCTTTTGCTCCGGCTAGCCAGGCTGTGCATCATTTCCATCATTCCTCGTAAGAGGAATACCTAACACTATATTGCCCCCTCCTGGCTCATGTAGCCATCTTTATTCCCTGATTTTCATTAGAAAACCTTCTATATTACTTATTATTAGCATGATCAAAGTTGCTATTCAAAAATCCGGCAGGCTGAGTGACGATACCATTAGTCTTTTCCGTGAATGTGGTATACGCTTCAGCCGTGGCACTGGCCGGCTCAAATCAACTGCCACTAATTTTCCTCTCGAGTTTCTGTTCCTTCGCGACGACGATATTCCCGGCTATGTAGCTGATGGTGTGGCCCACCTTGGTGTAGTTGGTGAAAATGTAATGATCGAAAAAAAGAAGGATGTAATCCTTCGCAAAAAGCTTGGTTTTAGCAAGTGTCGGCTTTCAGTAGCTATACCAAAAGGAAATGAGTACAACGGTCCTGAGGACCTGAGAAATAAAAGTATTGCCACATCTTACCCTGTAGTGCTGCAAAAGTGGCTGGATGAAAAAGGGCTTACGGCTGAACTTCACGAGATTAGCGGTTCTGTAGAAATAGCTCCAAGTATAGGGCTGGCGGAAGCTGTGTGTGATATTGTTAGTACTGGTAGTACCCTGCTGTCTAACGGTCTCAAAGAGGTAGAAACCGTCATGCGGTCCGAAGCCGTACTCATCAGTAATAAAAACCTTGATGCTAAGCAGACAGCCTTACTTGAAAAGCTGTTATTCAGGATGAATGCCGTACAAACAGGCGGCAGTAATAAGTATATTCTGCTGAACGCGCCTAACGAACAGCTCGACAAGATCATAAGCCTGCTGCCCGGTATGAAGAGTCCCACCGTTCTGCCATTGCATATGGAAGGGTGGAGTAGTGTGCACTCAGTTATGGCAGAGGATGATTATTGGGAAGTCGTAGAAGAGTTGAAAAATAATGGAGCACAGGGTATACTGGTAGTACCCATTGAAAATATGATCATATGAAGATCGTAGAAAATCCACCCCGTGACACATGGGAAAGTCTGCTGGCCAGACCCGTACAGGACCATAAGACCATCAAAAAGATTGTAAAGCCTATCATCCGCAAAGTAGAGCGAAAAGGTGATAAGGCCCTGTACAAGCTTGCAGAAGAATATGACCATGTAAAACTCAGCAGCCTTCTGGTAACAGAAGAAGAATTAAACGCGGCTGCAGAGCGTATAGATGATAACTTACGGAAGGCCATTGATCTGGCAGTGAAAAATATCACTGCTTTTCACCAGAAGCAGGCGGATGATGAGCTTGTGGTGGAAACGATGCCTGGTGTGATATGTCGCAGAAAATCTGTGCCTATTGAAAAGGTAGGCTTGTATGTGCCAGGCGGTACAGCCCCATTGTTTAGTACCGTACTCATGCTCGGTATTCCTGCACGCATAGCAGGCTGTCGCGAGATTGTACTGGCCACCCCGCCTGATCGCAGTGGCAATGTACACCCTGCCATACTTTATGCAGCAAACCAGGTGGGAGTAACACGGATAGTAAAAGCCGGCGGGGCCCAGGCCGTGGCAGCCATGACCTTCGGCACAGAGAGTGTTCCCAGGGTGCATAAGATATTCGGGCCGGGAAATCAATATGTAACCGCGGCCAAGCAATTCGTTACACGCTATGGCATAGCTATAGACATGCCCGCAGGCCCTAGCGAAGTAGCCGTAATAGCGGATGCCCAGTGCCCCCCTGCCTTTGTAGCGGCAGACCTATTGTCGCAGGCAGAGCATGGTGTGGATAGCCAGGTGATATTAGTAAGTACAGATAAGGCGGTACTGGAGGGAGTTAGTAAAGAAGTAGACAGACAGCTACAAGAATTGCCGCGTAAAGAAATAGCCTCTAAGGCCCTGGAGAATAGCCTGGCGATATTAGTGGAAGATGATCAGCAAGCTATTGATCTTATCAATGATTATGGTCCTGAGCACCTTATTCTGGCGATGGAGAATGCAGTAGAAGCCGGTGAGAAGATCATTAATGCCGGGTCTGTTTTTCTTGGTAATTATACTCCCGAGTCCGCAGGAGACTACGCTTCCGGTACTAACCACACCCTGCCCACTAACGGCTATGCCAAAGCGTATAGTGGCGTAAGTGTAGATAGCTTTGTAAGGAAAATTACCTTTCAGGAAATCAGCCCTGCCGGATTAAAGAACATAGGGCCGGCCATAGAAACCATGGCCCATGCAGAAGAGCTTCATGCACACAAGCAGGCGGTTTCCATCAGACTTAACTATTTGGCTAATAATGGAAATCAATAAGTTATTACGCCCCCATCTCGCAAGCCTGAAGCCCTATTCAAGCGCTCGCGATGAGTTTAGTGGAAATGCTTCTGTATTTCTTGATGCGAATGAAAACCCCTATGATGTGCTGGGTGGAGATGGGGTAAACCGCTACCCTGATCCTCATCAGAAGCAGCTTAAAGATCGGTTGGCCAGGTTAAAAGGCATTGAGCCACAGCATATTTTTCTGGGTAATGGCAGTGATGAAGCGATCGACTTGCTTTTCAGGGCTTTTTGCCGGCCGGGAGTTGATAATGTAATCATTCAGCCACCCACATATGGCATGTATGCTGTATCCGCTGCCATTAATGATGTGGAGATAAGGGAGGCACTGCTTACGCCAGACTTTCAGCCTGATGTAGATAAGATAATGGCATCAGTCGATGAGAATAGTAAGCTGCTTTTTATCTGCTCACCGAATAACCCTACCGGAAATGACCAGGACAAGGAACGCGTATATTCTCTGTTGCAAAGCTTTCCCGGTCTTGTAATAGTGGATGAGGCCTACATTGATTTCAGTCTTAGTGAAAGCTTTATTAATGACCTGAAGGCATACCCTAATCTTGTCGTGTTACAAACTTTCAGCAAGGCTTGGGCCTTGGCTGGGCTGAGGTTAGGAGTAGCATATGCTTCGGAGGAAATTATTAGGGTGCTTGATCATATAAAGCCCCCCTATAATGTAAATGCCCTTACTCAAAAGGTGGCGCTGGAGGCGATGGAAAAAGCAGACCAGAAAGACTCCTTGGTAGAGACCCTCAGAATGGAACGTGACCAACTGGACAGAGCTTTGAAGAAAAGTACCCTGGTCAAACGGACCTATCCATCTAATGCCAATTTCATACTGGCTGAAATGAAGGGAAGTGCCAAAGAAATCTACGATAACCTTGTAACCAAAGGCGTTATTGTCCGGGACCGTAGTAAAGTTCAACTCTGTGAAAACTGTCTTCGCATTACTGTCGGTACGGCAGAAGAAAATCAAAAACTTCTAAGCGAACTGCTAAGCTATGAGCAATGAAAAACAAACCCGCCCGAAAAGGGTGTTATTTATAGACAGGGACGGGACCATTATTAAAGAACCGCCCACTGACTACCAGGTAGACTCACTGGAAAAGCTGGAATTTTTGCCTAAAGCCATTTCTAATCTCAGAAAACTGGCCGAGCAGACTGACTTTGAACTTGTGATGGTGACAAACCAGGATGGCCTGGGAACAGATAGCTTTCCCGAAGATACCTTCTGGCCGGCTCAATATAAAATGCTAAAGACCCTCGAGGGTGAAGGCGTACATTTTTCTGCTATTCACATAGACCGGACATTTGAGCATGAAAATGCTCCAACGCGCAAGCCAGGCACTGCCTTGCTTACAGAGTACATCGATAGCGATAAGTATGATATGGCCCGTAGCTATGTAATCGGAGATCGGCACACAGATATTCAGCTAGCTGATAATCTTGGGTGTAAGGGCATTCTGATTGCTTCGGAAGAAACGGAGAGCCATGCCAGTTTGGTTACCGAAGACTGGGACCGTATTTTTGAATTTCTCAGGTTGCCTGAAAGAAAAGCTTCCGTTCGTCGCACGACCAGTGAAACCGATATTAAGGTAGAACTCAATCTGGATGGTACCGGGAAGACCCGTATCCATACAGGGTTAGGCTTTTTTGATCATATGCTGGAGCAGATAGGCAAGCACGGCATGATAGACCTGGAGGTAGAGGTTAAAGGTGATCTGCATATTGATGAGCACCATACGATAGAAGACACTGCCCTGGCCCTTGGGCAGGCTTTTGCAGATTCCCTTTCTGACAAAAGAGGAATGGCCCGTTACGGTTTCGTATTGCCTATGGATGAAGCCCTTGCCCGCGTAGCCATTGACTTTGGAGGGAGACCATGGCTTGTGTGGGATGCAGGCTTTAAAAGAGAGAAGATCGGGGATATGCCTACTGAAATGTTTCACCATTTCTTCAAAAGCTTTTCCGATGCGGCACGCTGCAATCTTAATATCAAAGTGGAAGGGGAAAATGAACACCACAAGATAGAAGCGATCTTTAAAGGCCTTGCAAGGGCTATAAAAATGGCTGTGAGCCGTAATCTCCGGGAGATAGATAACCTGCCTAGTACCAAAGGCACCCTTTAATTACCAGAATACTACCTTAAGCAGGCAACATTTTACCTCAAGGATGGGGGAAACTTTAGTCAAGGTGTTATTTTTGCGCCATGAACGAACAGATCCTCATCCTTGATTTTGGTTCTCAATATACCCAGCTTATCGCAAGGCGGGTTAGGGAGCTGAACGTTTACTGCGAAATCCACCCATATAATAACATTCCGGAGATAGATGAGTCCGTAAAGGGGGTCATCCTTTCCGGTAGCCCTTGTTCTGTGCGCGACGAAGGGTCGCCCGAACTAAACCTGTCAGGAATCCGGGGGAAATTGCCATTGCTTGGTATCTGCTACGGGGCCCAGCTAATGGCTCATCGTAATGGAGGCCATGTATTGCCATCAGAAATACGTGAGTATGGCCGGGCCAAGCTGGAAAAAGTAGATACCCACTACCAGTTGCTCAAAGAGATAAACCTGAATAGTCAGGTCTGGATGAGCCACGGAGACACTATCAAGACACTTCCTGAAAAATTTAAGGTAATAGCCAGTACCCCCAGTGTGGAGGTAGCTGCCTATAAGATAGAGGATGAGGAAACCTACGGAATTCAGTTCCACCCTGAAGTGACTCACTCACTTGAGGGCAAAACTGTACTGAGAAACTTCGTAGTTCACATATGCGGATGTCACCAGGACTGGACGCCTGATACCTTTGTTGAAGATACCGTATCGATGCTTCAGGATAAGCTGGGCGATGATAAGGTAGTACTTGGCCTATCCGGTGGGGTGGACAGTTCTGTAGCTGCCATGCTTATACATAAGGCCATAGGTAAAAACCTGCATTGTATCTTCGTAGACAACGGCCTGCTGCGTAAAAATGAATTTGAAGATGTGCTGGAAAGCTACAAGCACATGGGCCTTAATGTAAAAGGGGTAGATGCCAGCCAGCAGTTTTACGATGCACTGGAAGGTATTACTGACCCTGAGGAAAAACGTAAGGCTATTGGTAAAGTCTTCATCGATGTGTTTGACCAGGAAGCTCACGCTATCCAAAATGTAAAGTGGCTTGCACAGGGGACCATCTACCCTGATGTAATTGAGTCTGTATCTGTTAAAGGCCCTTCCGCCACCATCAAAAGCCATCATAATGTAGGTGGCCTGCCTGAGCGGATGAATCTGAAAGTCGTGGAACCGTTGAACAGCCTTTTCAAAGATGAGGTTAGAAGAGTGGGTAAAACCATGGGGCTGGAACAGACCATACTCGGAAGGCACCCCTTCCCTGGTCCGGGGCTAGCAATACGGATATTAGGTGACATCACACCACAAAAAGTACGAATCCTGCAGGAAGTAGATCACATATTTATCAGTGGCCTGAAAAATAACGACTTGTATGATGACGTTTGGCAGGCAGGGGCTATACTCTTACCTGTACAGTCTGTAGGAGTTATGGGGGATGAACGCACGTACGAAAATGTAGTGAGTCTCCGGGCAGTTACCAGCGTAGATGGCATGACTGCTGACTTCTGTCACCTGCCCTATGAATTTCTCGCTGATATCTCAAGTGATATCATAAACCGGGTTAAGGGCGTTAACAGAGTTGTATATGACATCAGCTCCAAACCACCAGCTACGATAGAATGGGAATAATATGAATAAAGCCTTTTCAATACTAATACTAGTTATAACCCTTACCGCCGGTACAGTGCTAAGCCCTGTAAATGCACAGGACTACCGCAATAAATTTCTAAACGGCAAAGCACTGTATAAGGAAGGGCGATACGGTTTGGCTATGGAAGCCCTGCGGCCTGTAACAACCAACGAACCGGATAATATTTACCACGAGTATGCCTCATTCTACTATGCCCTGTCTGCTTACAATGACGGACAACTGGATCTGGCTGAGAATATGCTTATGCAAATTCGCCAGAGAAGTCCTCGCTGGAGTAAGACTGATGAGGTTAGGTACTGGCTATCACTGGTAAACTTTGAGCAGAATGACTACCGGAAGGCAGTAGGCATAACCAAAGACATAAAGTCCCGTGACCTGCAGAAGGAAACGGTAAACATGAAGCTTCACTTTCTACGTCAGTTAAATGATACTGATGAGCTCAAGGCATTGCTGAGTGAATATACCTATGACCGGGAAGTTGCTGTCGTACTGGCCGAAAAGATATCAGCTAAATCCGTAATGAATCAGGATAAAGCCCTGCTGGATTTTCTGGTGAATGAGTTCGACCTGAATGAGGAAGAATTTTCAGTGACGAGGGAAATACGCAGGGTAAAAAAGCCCTACTATCGCGTAGCGGCGGTATTACCCTTTTTCATGGATCAGCTCGAAGAAAACAGCAGCCGCGTCCGTAACCAGTTTGTACTTGACCTGTATACGGGCATGGAAGTAGCTGTGGAGGAACTGAAGGAAGAAGGTATTGACATCCGCCTGTTTGCTTATGATACACGGCGCGACAGCCTCGCTACAGCAAAATTAATGGCAATGCCTGAAATGGCGACTATGGATCTCATCGTTGGCCCCTTATTTCCAGATCCCTTCAAAGTAGTATCTGACTTCAGCTACCGGAATCGCATTAATATGCTGAACCCACTCAGTACAAATAGTGATATAGTCAGCGATAACCCCTACAGCTTCCTTTTTCTGCCAAGCCAGGAAACGCAGGGCAGGAAGGCAGCAGAGTTTGCAGGAGCACAATTTGAAAATAAACGCGCTCTCGTTTTCTATGAAGATAACGAACGTGACTCCGTCAGGGCGGCTACGTACGCAAAAGAAATCACTGATAATGGCTTTACAGTACTCAGATTCATTAAGATATCCGAAGGCGATGAAAGAGGTACCTTCGGTATTTTAAAGGACTACGCAGGCAAGGACCGTAATACCGAAGCAATAGGCCATGTATTCATATCAGGGTCATCTACTCTTACTGCCGCCAGCGCCATATCCGCATTGGAAAGGCTCAGTCAAGGCATTCCGGCAGTAGTGCCCGGTGAGTGGCTGGATTTGTCTTTTATTAACTTCGAACAGGCGGAAAGCCTTGGACTTTACTTTGTCGACCCTGATTACACATTATACTCTGCCGGAGTAACTGAAACCTTTAAGCAAAAGTATATCGATAAAACAAGCTCATTGCCAAATCGCTTTGCCTATCTGGGATACGAGTCCATGATGACCACAGGTCAGATGCTTAATAAGTATGGTGTTTATTTCCAGACCGGTTTTGAAGAAACTGACCGGCAGGAAGGACGCCTCATGTCAGGAGTAAGCTACAAAGAATTTAATGATAACCAGATCGTACCTATAATCAGGTTCGAGGAGGCAGAACTGAAAATTGTAAATAACTGATTTATGCTCAAAACAGACCAAAGCCAACAACTTTTCCAGGATGCTCAGGAGTACATTCCCGGTGGGGTAAACTCTCCGGTCAGGGCCTTTAAAGCAGTGGGCGGTAACCCCCTCTTTATAAAGTCTGCCAAAGGGGCATACGTGGAGGATGCTGATGGTAACCGGTATGTTGAATTAATAAATAGCTGGGGACCTATGATCCTCGGGCACGCAAACCCTCATATTCAAAGTGCTGTACAGGAAGCAATAGGAAACTCTCTTTCCTTTGGTGCACCCACGGAACGTGAGGTGGATATTGCCCGGCTAATAACCAGTATGGTGCCTTCAATAGATAAGGTGCGAATGGTTAATAGTGGCACAGAGGCAACAATGTCTGCCGCCAGACTTGCCAGGGGTTATACCGGCCGTGAAAAAATCCTTAAGTTTAGCGGGTGTTATCATGGGCATGGCGATAGCTTCCTGATTGCTGCCGGAAGCGGTGCAGCTACAATGGGAGTACCAGATAGCCCCGGCGTCACTAAAGGTACCGCCTTGGATACGCTCACCGCACCATTTAATGACTTGGAGGCGGTAAAAGAGCTGGTTAAGGCCAATAAAGACAATGTCGCAGCCATAATACTGGAGCCAGTAGCTGGCAATATGGGGTGCGTACTTCCAAAAGAAGGCTTTCTTGAAGGCCTCCGCCAGCTCTGTACAGATGAAGGCATCGTTCTCATTTTTGATGAGGTGATGACTGGCTTCCGTCTTGCCCCCGGTGGAGCACAAGAACTGCTTGGTGTTGAGCCAGACATGACTACCCTGGGTAAGATCATAGGTGGTGGAATGCCCGTAGGTGCTTATGGTGGCCGGAAAGAGATCATGGAGTTTGTTTCTCCGATGGGCCCTGTCTACCAGGCAGGTACCCTGTCAGGTAACCCTATAGCTATGTCTGCAGGTTTGGCCATGCTTAATCAACTCAACGGAGATTCCGACCTGTATGAAAGGCTGGAGCGAAAGACCGGCCGGATAGTTAAAGGTATTCGTGAGAACCTGCAAAAGCTGGGACTAAATTATACCACTACCCATATTGGGTCAATGTTCTGTTTATTCTTTACGGACCAGGAGGTTCACAATTTTGAGACAGCTAAAACCTGCGATACAGCTAAATTTGGCAAATACTTTAGAGCAATGCTCAATAGAGGCATCTACCTTGCCCCCAGCCAGTTTGAAGCTCTCTTTGTGTCAGACGCGCTGGATGACATTGAAATAGAGAAGATCGTACGGGCTAACTATGAAAGCCTGAAGGAAGTAGAAGGGTTGTAAGAATTGTATTTATATTAGGATAATTTATTTAAAAGGGAGCTTAAACCAGGCTCCCTTTTTTTTGTGCATAATCCTGGTCGTCCCTAATGATTCAATATTCATAGCCTGAATAGTTCTGTTGGCCGGATTAGCATGTCTAAGGGTTACTTTTTTCTCATCTGCCATTTTTCCGTAGGGTTTCCTGTTTTTTTGCATCTTCTGATAATCTGGCACTTAGTAGTTTTGTTGTTCCATTTCTTCCGACTATGTGTGGTAAGCGTTGTTTAAAAAAAGCAGATGATGAGATATGGAGCAGAGCAATAAAAAGAGAGGCATATCCCTAAGGGCCAAAGTAGCCTTGGTATTTGGAGGCCTTGCAGCCTTAGTGGTGGTTAATTTTTGCCTGATCACTCTGGCGAATACTAAACTAAGAAGTGAAGGGGCCAAGCTTGAGATTTCAAGAAGAAACCTTAACCTCGTAAATGAAGCTGCATTTCGTGCGGCGGCGATCGTAGAAGGCCATGAGGCTTATACTACTCCTCTCAGAAATCATATTACAGAGGTAGATCAATATATTGATCTGTTAAAATTCGGAGGTACCGTTGAGATCAGGTCGGCTGAGGTAGAACTGGAGCCTGTTGATGAAAGCGTGTACGCTCAGTTGGAAGTATTTACAAGCCGCTGGGCCCCCTACAAAGAAAACCTGAAATCTATACTTGCCGAAGCAAATGCAGGAGGTGCCTCTTCTGCCAAAGCTGAGGAAGTGCTGGATAAGATATATGCACAAAATGAAGTGGTTTTCAAGGAAGTGCAGGAGCTCTGTTCGCAAAACATAGATGCTTATATCAATACGCAAACACGTATCCATACTATCATCTTCGTTCTCACCTTACTTAATATTGCAGGATTAGGCGCCGGATTTTTTCTTGTTCGAAACCTCCTCATCAGACCATTGTCAGCGATCCGCTCCACCACGGAACATCTAGCAGATGGTGACCTCAATCTGCAGGTAGCCATCAAGCGGCACGATGAGGTAGGTAAACTGGGAATTGCCATCAATAAACTGGTCAGCAGCCTTAACAGTTCGGCAGCATTTGCCCGCGAGATAGGGGAAGGAGACTTCAGTAGTGAATTTAAAGTGGCTGGTGAAAAAGATAAGCTTGGCTATGCCCTTCTGGACATGCGCGAAAACCTGAAGCGTGTGGCTGAGCAGGATAAGATCAGATACTGGTCCAATGAAGGTATGGCCCGGTTTGGAGAGATATTGCGTAATGATCATGGAAACCTTAAGGATCTGAGCTATGAGATAATTAGTCAGCTAGTTAAATATATCGATGCAAACCAGGGAGCTTTATTTACCTTAGAGGACACCGACGGAGACAAGTCCCTGGAGATGCAGGCCTGTTATGCCTACGATCGTAAGAAGTTTCTGAAGAAACAGATTGCAATGGGAGAGGGCCTTGCGGGGCAGGCAGCTCTGGAGCAGGATACTATTTACATAACCGAGGTTCCTGATTCATACGCAAATATCACGAGTGGGCTGGGAGGTAGTCGTCCCAGAAGTATTCTCATTGTCCCTCTGAAGGTCAATGATGAGATTTATGGAGTGGTGGAGATTGCTTCTTTGACCCATATCGACTCATATAAAGTCGAATTTGTGGAAAAGATCAGTGAAAATATCGCCTCTTCGCTTTCATCTTCAAAGGTGAATGAGCAGACGAAGCAATTGCTGGACGAAAGTCAGGAGCTGACCGAGCAAATGCAGGCTCAGGAAGAAGAAATGAGGCAGAATATGGAGGAGTTGCAGGCTACGCAGGAAGAGATGGCTAGAAAACAGCGTGATTTGGCCAAAAATGAAGAGCTCTTCAAGCAGCTTACGGATAATGTTCCAGGAGTCATCTACCAGTTTGCTCTGGATACAGCCACTGGTAAAGGAAGTTTTACCTACGCAAGCAAGGCAAGCACGCAGCTATTGGGTATTGACCCTGACCAATTGATCAATGCCCCTGACTTTCGTTCCGTGCTGGCCGTACACCCTGAAGATGTCGTTTCCTTCCAGGAAAAGTTACAGGAATCAGCCGGCAAGATGGGCTTTTTCTCCTGGGATGGCCGTATCAGGAAGGGGAATGGTGAATATATTTGGGTCAATGCTTCCAGTAGTCCGGAAAGCCAGGGCGATGGAGTCATTCGCTGGGGAGGAATCATTAGCAGCATTGAGAAGCAAAAAGAGTTGGAGGCCAAACTGCAACAGGTCTGATTTAATATAAAGAATAGTAAAAGGCTGTTCCGTTCACCGGGGTGGCCTTTTTTATTGGCGTGTGATAGGGATAGATCCTTTACGCTAGTGTCACCAGGGTTACATCATCAGCCAGATAATCTTCTTACCTTTGTACCATGAGTTTTTGGCAGAAAAATAAGCGCTGGATAGAAATTGCATTGTGGGTACTAATACCGGGTACACTTTATCTTACAGGCTATCATGTAGAGGTGATAGGAGGGGCTCAGAGACTTTTGCTTATGACAGGACTGGTAAGTCCGGATATGTATGGAGAAGAGGCAGCCGAGCCAAAGCACCGGGCTGATCAAAGTCTAACACTGACCAACACAGAGGGGCAGCAGATTACCCTGACTGAATTTGAGGGTAAGGTGGTATTCCTGAATTTCTGGGCTACCTGGTGTCCGCCATGTGTGGCTGAAATACCCGGTATAGATAAGCTACAGCAAGACATGGCTTCCGATAAAATCGCCTTTATGCTGGTGAATACGGATAACGATGAACAAAAGATGAAAGCCTTTCTTAAGCGTAAGGATTATGAAGATTTACCAGTGTATAGGCCCTTTCCTTCTGTGAATCAAATACCTGCCAGTTACCGGACCGGGGCCATTCCTACTACCATCGTTATAGATAAAGATGGGTATATCAGACTGAGGCAGGAGGGTATGGCCGATTTCGATACAGACGAATTCCGGCAGTTTTTAACCGAACTGGCAGAGCAGGATTAATTCCGAATACTGTTGAGTGTAAAGGGAGGTGTCATGATCTGATTACTCTCGTTCAGGGCCCGATCACGTATTCTTACCTGTAGGCGGAGTGTATCGGAAGGAGAGAAGTAGCCAATAAATCCACTGGATTTCATGCGGTAATTCAATACTCCTTCTATAGGACCGGAACCGAGGTCTTCATCGTCCTGCAACAAAGGGAAGCGGCCATAGAATGAAAGGCCACACTCGCCAGGGCGAAAACGGACAAGATCGAAGAACTCATACTCCCCGTCTTGCAGTACGAAAAAGTCAACTTCAATATTATAAAAATCCGGGTTAGGGTCTACAAGGACAGTTCGTATGGTTGAGTCTACCTCTATGGTAGCATAATTGGAACAGTTATCCTCAGGCAAGTCCGGGCTGCTTCCCTTATCGATAAAGTCTCCGTCTTGGTCGTAGACAAACTCGTAAGGATTATAAGGGGCATCAGTTTCAGTGGGCCTCAGCCCCAGGTCTCCGTCACCATCCCGAAAATTGATGGAAAGTACCAGACTGTCCGTACCGCTTGCATTATCGTAAAAAGTGATATCATTAAATGATATATCGGGTGCGTCGGGATACTCCGGAGGAGGGTAGCAGCCGACAGCTAAGGAAAAGAGGATGACAAGTACTAAATAACTATTTTTCATAGAATGCCTTATTCCCAATAACAACCAGAAATTTAACGAAATAATCCGTCTAACCTGTATGTTTGACAACTGAAAAGTAAAAAACTCCCACGATGGGAATAGATAATATTCGCAATAACCTGCTCCGAATGCAGGAACGCAACTTTGAGTCAGTTGCTATGGAGGTATTCCGGTACCAGTCTGAGCATAATCCGGTATATAAAGCCTATCTGAAGGCACTAGGCAGGCCACTTAATGGGATAGAAAAGGTGGAACAAATTCCATTTATGCCTATTTCCTTCTTTAAGGAACACACTATTAAAAGCGGCCAATGGGAGGCTGAGAAGGTTTTTGAGAGCAGCAGGACCACTGGGGCTGTGCCGAGCCGCCACCTGATCAGGGACCTGGAGTTTTATCATATGGTGGCTGAGGCCATTTTTGAGCGTACGTACGGTTCTCTCCAGGACTTTCATATTCTTGCTCTGCTTCCCGGCTACCTTGAGCGTGACAGCAGTTCACTGGTCTACATGGTGCGGCATTTCATGAATTGCAGCAACTCCCCTTACTCAGGTTTTTACCTGGACGATCTGGACAGGCTCAGGCACACCCTGGATAGTTTTGAGACCGATCCTGAGAAGCGCGGTGGCCGCAGGGTACTGCTCATTGGGGTTACTTTTGCCTTGCTGGATCTGGCAGAAACATACAAAAAGCCCCTTACGGACGTTATCATTATGGAAACCGGGGGGATGAAGGGCAGACGTAAGGAAATGGTCAGGCATGAAGTGCATACCCAGTTGGCAGATGCTTTTGATCAACCGCATATTCATTCCGAGTATGGTATGACCGAATTGCTTTCTCAGGCATATGCCAAAGAACAGGGCCGGTTCGGAACGCCTCCGTGGATGAAACTGTTAATCAGGGACATTAATGATCCCTTTCATATTGACAATCGTCTGCGAAGCGGGGGGGTTAATATTGTTGACCTGGCGAATATTGATTCCTGTGCATTCATAGAGACGCAGGATGTAGGCCGATATCATCCGCAGGGAGGGGTCGAAATTTTAGGGAGAATGGATAACACGGACGTAAGAGGTTGTAATTTATTGCTTATCCGGTAAGTTATATTGATGTAATATTTTTTGATAAATTTGGTTTTTTGTACTAAAAGCCAGATATTAGTTTAATAGAAACATCAACGTTCGTGCTATTGGTTAAAATTATACTATTATGAAAGCTAGTATCTTACTTGTAGGTCTGTTCATCTTTGGTTTAAGTGCATGTTCACAGCGCACTTGTCCTACCTATACCAAAGATGATGTACAGAAAAAAGAAATTATCGAGACTGAGAAAGTGTGAGGCTGTGTGAGATTGAAGGATAAAAGCGCATTTTTATCGATAAATATGTGCTTTTGCTAAAAATTTCCCGGCTTCTCTATTCAGAATTGCACGGGCGAAAAATATTAAAGAGGTTGTTTGCTTTATGCAGACAGCCTCTTTTTTATTATAAATACTTGGTAAGGTGCCGGTAATATACCCGACCCGGGCAGTGGGAGGTGAACCAAGTGGCTTATGGGGTCCAGCTCCGGAACTGCATTAAAAAAGCCCCGTGAGGGGCTTTCAAATACTCGTAGCTGATGCTTCAGGCAAAATCAGTATACCGCTTTACATCATCAGCCTGTATCTCATCGCCGCACATGATCATGAGGCGCTCAATGACATTCCGCAGTTCCCGAATATTCCCCGTCCAGTCATATTCCTGAAGTTGTTTAATTGCATCGTCAGAAATTTCCTTCTTTTTGGTGCCGTACTCGTTGGCAAGGTCATCAAGGAACCTTTCTACGAGTAAGGGTATGTCGTCCTTACGATCACGCAGGGGAGGAACCTGTATGAGAATCACGCTAAGGCGGTGATAGAGGTCTTCACGGAATTCATTGTCCGAAATAGCGGCCCTCAGGTCTTTGTTGGTAGCAGCAACTACCCGCACATCTACCTTTATTTCCTTATCTCCACCCACGCGGGTTATCTTGTTTTCCTGCAGGGCGCGAAGAACCTTCGCCTGAGCAGAAAGGCTCATGTCGCCGATTTCGTCCAGGAAAAGCGTACCACCATTAGCCTGCTCGAACTTACCAATACGCTGCTTTACTGCTGAGGTAAAAGCACCTTTTTCATGACCAAAAAGCTCGCTTTCTATCAGTTCTGAAGGTATGGCAGCGCAGTTCACCTCTACCATTGGAGCACCTGCACGCTGGCTTTTTTCATGAAGCCACCTGGCTACTAGTTCTTTACCGGTTCCGTTAGGGCCGGTTATGAGGACGCGGGCCTCGGTGGGAGCTACCTTTTCTATGGTTTCTTTAACGTCAGCTATGGATTCTGACTCGCCTACGATGTCATAGGCGCGGTTGATCCGGCGTTTCAGGCGCTTGGTTTCTGTAACTAATTCCGATTTATCCATGGCATTTCGCACGGTTACCAGCAAGCGGTTCAGATCCGGTGGTTTCTCCAGGAAGTCATAGGCTCCTTTTTTGGTAGCCTCTACGGCTGTCTCGATGGTACCATGGGCGGATATCATGATGAACTGCGTCTCTTTACCCAACTTCAGGGCATGGTCAAGAACTTCCAGACCGTCCATTTTAGGCATACGTATGTCGCACAGAGCTACGTCGTAGTCCTTCTTTTTCAGTTTGGCCAGACCTTCTTCGCCATCGGCCGCCTCATCCACCTTAAATTTTTCGTATTCGAGAATTTCCCGCAGTGTAGAGCGGATACTTTTCTCATCATCTATAATGAGGATTTCTGCCATGGTGGCAATATAGAAAATTGAAAGGAAAATAAGACGGTGCGGACCTGTAAGCCGGGTTCTGTTTCCGCTCCTTGGAGCGGACTCCCATCATTTATCTGGGCCATGCGTCACCACATGGCTCTAGCAG
This sequence comes from Roseivirga sp. BDSF3-8, assembly GCF_041449215.1. Lineage (NCBI taxonomy): Bacteria > Pseudomonadati > Bacteroidota > Cytophagia > Cytophagales > Roseivirgaceae > Roseivirga > Roseivirga sp. BDSF3-8. Next base: position 3,570,343 of record NZ_JBGNFV010000001.1, read on the forward strand.
CCTACCCGCTATCTCGGACGGACCGCCCTCTGCCACCGGCCGAAGCCGAATGGTGGCACAATAGCTTATTTGGCCTTGCAACCCGTGGGGTTTACCATGCCCCCGATGTCACCACCGGGGCGGGGAGCTCTTACCTCTCCATTTCACCCTTACCCGCCAGCAGGCGGGCGGTATCTTTTCTGTTGCACTTTCCGTCATCCGCCGGAGGGCAAATGCCTTCCCGTTAGGAAGCACGGTGTCCTGTGTTGCCCGGACTTTCCTCATCCGCCTGTATGGCGGAAGCGATGGGACAGCCCGCACTGTCTTATGTGCAAAAGTAGCCATTCTGCCTTAAATTTTTGTGAAAAGGACAGGCTATTATGAAATGAGACATGATCATGGTATAAGCTATCTGAATTTCCTTTTTACTTTGAAGCCTAAAAGCAATGAGCGTTTGTGATTTTTACACTGTGTTTATATTAGCTCAATAGCGATAATAGTTTATATGTAAGGTGATAAGACATGACTTTAGCTACCCCCCAGCGGGTGGTTTCGCTATGTTCTTCAAAAGAGCTAATACTATGCCTAACCGGTGATTAATGCATGGATTAGAAGTATTCCGACCTGAATGTTTACGATAGACAATGGCTTTGTCGGTCAAAAACAATTACTTGGTCAGTGTCTCATATTCGGTATAAAACTCGGATTGTACCTCAGGCTCTGTTCCCAGGTATTTCATGCGATCTTCTGTGTTCCAGCGATGAAGCCAGGAGATACCCCAGTGCTTCACATAGGGGTCTTTTTTCTGATAGACAGGATCCTGCATGGCTTCTTGCAATGGGACAATTTCGTAGCCCCTATCTCGAATGAGGGTGATGAGTTGAGGTAGTATGTCAGCATGCAATTGGTTCACATGGGCGAGGAACACGTGGGCAATCGGCCTGCCTACTGTTTCTTCGGAGACCTTTTCAAAAAATGCGAAAAGTGTATCGGTCAGGGCTAGGTATCCATCAGCTATCTTCTTCATTTTTCCCTTATCACCGGCTTCTTTGGCTTTCACGTACAGGGCATTGTAGATGTAGTCTGAGCTCTGCACGGTTACAGGAGCGATGGTGTAGCCCATTTGGGTAAGGTACTTTTCAAAGGCTTCCTTTTTTACGGTGTCAGCTCCTGTATCATTAAAAGGAAAGCGGAAGTAGCTCATTTCTTTGCCATATTCCTCCAGGAGGGGGCGGGTGAGTACTTCTCCTTTCATGACTTCTGCCTTGTAGTCTTCCAAGCCAGTGCTGTGAAAGAACGGGTGGCTGAAGGTATGATTTCCCAACTCAAGGATGTCGCTTTCAGCCCACATACGCAGTATGTCTATACGTTCATCCAGTTCACCTTTCCTGTTGAGGCCTTTTTCATTAACAAATCCGGTAGTTGGGGCGTTCAACTCTTCCAGGTGAGATACAATTTTCCGGTTAATTTCTTTTGTTTCTTCCAATGAATAGTTTCCCCCTGCCACGGGAAGGTCATCGAGTGTGATAGCTACTTTTTTCTGTGAGAAAGCGGCCTTAGAGGTAAGAATAAAAAGCAAAACAAGAAAAGAGTGCTTTAACATATCAGTTTAAATCTGTTTTAGGTTGAATTTACTAATATCAGGAGAGGTTCACAGGTTGTTTTTGTACAGGCATTTGCCGCAGAGCGGATTCCAGGATTTTTCAGGCAGGTGTTTCATACAACTTTCTCACTTGTGGCAAGAAGCCCCGAAATAGCAGATGCATACCTGACAGGCTCTACTAAATTATTCAAGCCTTTCCTGAGTCCAAGAAAGGTTCATTGCCATAGTTACCTGACTCATCAACAGAATCTCTCTCCAGATAAATTTTTTTCTTGATCCTTACTATTGAATTCATCTGATACTCCTTCAAATCCTAAAAAGGGCATCTATGATGGAACAATAATTATTTATCGCTGTAATGTATATAACCAATTGAAATTCAATAAAATAACTTTTATTAATTCTATTGTCCTATGAAGATTTTTTCATTTACCCTTCTAATTGTTTCATTGTTTACTTTTCGGTTATGTTCTCCTACAGACCTTGAGCCCCCTGGTCCTGACCCAGATTTACCGAGCCCGGAGGGGCAATGGGACAGGCTGGGCTTAACAGATAAAAGTGTGGAGCAGCTTGATATTTTTAAGAACCTGATTTTTGCGGGTACGGACGAAGGAATGTACCGTAAAAATGTAGTGAGCAAGGATACGGTGTGGACTCCAATAGGTTTACAACGTTTTGAGGTATTGGATTTTATTGTATTCAGCCCGGAATATCTAATTGCTTCTGTGAGGCCTCCTATACCTAAAGATCCTGTGTCTATTTACCGAACGCTGGATGGAGGTGAGACCTGGGAACCTTACCAAAATAACTTTGGGGGGAGAAGCGGCCAAAATGTATGCACGGCGCTGGATGCCCTGATCACTGCACCTGATACACTGTTTGGCCGTGGAGATTTTGTGGTGGCTAAAAGCGAAAACGGAGGAGAATCATGGAGGCCTGTCCTTGGAGAGTGGGGCTCTTTCGGCTATCAGAGTGATCTGATCCGAATAGATGAGCAAAACCCGAATATTGTATGGGCTGGTGGAGAAGGTGGTATATTTAATCCCTATCTATACAAATCTACCGACTACGGCGAAACGTGGGATTTTAAATCGGTGCCTAACGACGGCGACAATGCAGTTTATGATATAGAGATCAAACCGGGTGATTCGGAGACGGTAGTGGTTGGATTAGAAGGCCTGCTGGTACGCTCAACGGACGGAGCGGATAGCTTTACCATTACGGCGGAGCCGGCAGAAGGAACTTATTTTCTCGCACTTGACCGTGCTCCCGGTGTGTCAGAGAGTCTGGTATATGCTTCGGGCAGTGAGTTTGGCACAAAGGCAGGTAGTCTTTTCTTTTACCGCAGTGAAGATTTTGGTCAGACATGGACCAAGGTAGTTAATAATGAAGACGAATATGCACCGCTTGCTACGCTGGACCTTGAGGTTCGAACTAACTTCTTAAGAGATGGTATTTTCTTTGGAACTGACCGGGGTGTGTGGCTTTATCAGGGGTTTTAATCGATTAAAATGGTCTTCGTGTTTTAATCAGATAGCTATCTTATAACAAACCCTTTAAATTTTCTCAATCAAATTATTTATTAATCGAATTAAAACCACCGTCTTAGACGGTGGTCATGTTTGAGGGCTATGCCAGTAGGGGTATATTGTGGAATGAGCAAGTATCGTAAGCTATCGCATAGCTTTTACTATTGTGTCTATCATGTAGTATGGACCCCGAAGTACCGCCACCGTATACTTCGTGATATTGTTGCAGATACGTTGGAGAATAAGATAAAGACGATATGTGAATGGAAGGAGGTCAAGGTAGAAGAGTTGAACATTCAGCCAGATCACGTTCATTTGGTATGTAGTATACCTCCGAAACTTAGTGTATCAGACTTCATGGGTATTCTCAAGGGTAAGACAGCGATCATGATGTTTAAGAACTTCAAGAGTCTTCGCAGAAAACCCTATTGGGGCAATCATTTTTGGTCACGAGGCTATTTTGTAAGTACGGTAGGCATAGATGAAGAAAAGATAAAGCGGTATGTTAAGTATCAGGAGAAGGAAGATAAGAAAGAGGATGGGGATATAGATATCCCGCTATTCGATAACTGACTATCCCCCTTTGGGGGTAATAACCATTGAAAACCCCCTCCTTTGGTGGGGGTAATTTATTATGAAAAAGTTAAGCCTACAAGATCTCAGCGTGCAGAGTTTCATAACTGGCGAAGATCTAAATGCCTTTAAATTAAAAGGAGGGATTCACATATGTGCTCCGGTGCGGATGATCCTTGTACGGCCAATGGTACGTTTTGTAACTGCTCTGATTATTGCTTGGTGAATGTATCGGACAATGGAGCTTATACTGAGCCCTGTTGGTAACCCTTACTGTACCTCAAAGGCGACCTCTAACCGGTCGCCTTTTTCGTCTGTAAGTAGCAGTTGATGCTTTCCTAAACCGGGTGACAGGCTCATCTGGTGTATTTCTTCGGTTTTGCCGGCATATTCTCCATCCAAATGCCAATACACGGTGCTCTGGTTCATGCGGTGGGCCACTTCAAATACGGTAGCGCCTTTACTGCCATCCAATTCTACGGGGATAATAAGGCTGGCATCCATTTTAGGGTAGATGAGCTCCATGTTACTGTTTTCTACCAATGATATGCAGCCGGGTGCCATAGGGGGGAGGGAGCGATACTCGGTATGGCGGCGTTTGTAATACCACTCCTGGGCGGCGGGTAGAACAAACCAGTTCTTTGGCACTACATTACCTGCGGTATAGCAATCGGCGAAGGCCTGATAACGGTCATTTTCTGTAGTAAATATCTGCTTGTGGTATGGGCAGGGGAGGGTGTTCAGTCCCCTGCGGGTAATCAGTATGGTGTCTGTGGTTTCGCAGTAACGGCTACTTCGGTGGCCACTATTCCGACAGACTGAAGCCTCAAAGAGGTCGCTCTGTGGCTGGGTGAAGTCATTAGAAGCAGGGAGCAGGTCTGCCACATCGAACATGACAGGAGCTGCCATGGTGCCACCGGTGAGCCCTGGCCTGCCTTCGCCATCGGCATTTCCTATCCATACACCCACTACGTACCGGCTATTGACGCCAATAGCCCATGCATCACGGTGACCGTAGCTGGTGCCCGTTTTCCAGGCCAGGGGTCGGGAACCACTGTAATACTCCCAGCCTGCTTCTGACTCTGGTCTTTCCACTTCTTTCATTGCCTGAAAGGTAAGCCAGATGGAGCCGGCAGAAAAAAGCCCGTTTTGAGCTACCTTGTTTTGCTCCCGGCCTTCCTGAAGCAGGTAGGTGGGAGGGCGAAAGTCTGCAGGACGGTAACGGTTAGGTTCGGGAAGGGTAAAGTAGCTATTTAGACTGCGGGCCATGCTGGCATACATGCCACTCATATCCCAGAGTGTTCCTTCGGCTCCTCCGAGGATAAGGGCAAGCCCGTAATGATCTGGCCCATGCCGGAGGGTACTGAGGCCTGCCTCCTGGAGGCGGCTATGCAGCTTTTCCACTCCATATTCGCGTAGCATACGTACGGCGGGTATGTTTAGTGACCTGGCGATAGCCTCATCGGCGGGTACGGCTCCGCTGTATTCTTTGTTAAAATTTTGTGGGGTAAATCCTCTGATAACGGTGGGGATATCAGCAACGAGGGTTCCCGGGAGCAGGAGGCCTTCATCGAGCATAGCCCCGAAAAGTATGGGTTTGAGCAGGCTGCCTGTACTTCGCGGGGAGGTAATAATGTCTACATGGCCGCCGTATTCGTTCCCTTTTACAGGCGTATTACCCACATATGCCAGGGTTTTGCCGGAATTTACATCGAGTACTACTACCGCACCATTGTAGATATTGGCCCGCTTGTATTGCTGATGGTACCTGTTTAGTATGGAGGAGGCGTGGTATTGGAGGGCAGGATCGAGGGAGGTAGTGACGCGCGTGCCTTTCCGGCCTTCCTGTAAAGCTCTTGTGAGTAGGTGGGGGGCCAGAGAGGGGAGTGGCCTGGGGGTGCCTGGGAGGGGCTCTTTTATGGCTAAGGAGTAGGTTAGCGAATCGAATGTGCCTTGCTGATAAAGGTCATGAAGCAGCCTGTCCCGTTTATGTTTAAAGATAGATTCGTTCTTTCCTGGAAAGACGAGGGAGGGACTATTAGGGAGTACGGCAAGGGAAGCTGCCTCAGCCCAGCTGAGGTGGTGGGGACTGCGCCCGAAGTAGCGCCATGCAGCAGCTTCCAGCCCCACTACATTACCCCCGAATGGGGCATGGGCGGCGTACAATTTCAGTATCTCTTCTTTATTATAGCGGACCTCAAGGCGGGTAGCGATCCAGGTTTCCTTCAGTTTCTGCCATAGGGTACGATTCTCCCGCTGGCTTAGCCGTACTACCTGCATGGTTATAGTGGAGCCTCCGCTTATAATTCGCCTTTCACTGATATTCTGCTGCATGGCACGTGCGATAGCCAGTACGTCAACGCCAGGGTGTCGATAAAAGCGCCGGTCTTCGAAACAGACGATGGCTTCGCGAAATTTGGTGGGAAGAGAGTCACCGGGAGGAAAGCGCCATTGGCCATCATCTGCAATTGTAGCGCCTAATAGGGTGCCGTCATGTGCTTCGATCAGGGTACTATATGACACGCCGAAAAGCCTTCCTGGCAGGCTGAACCACCATACTGCTAATAGTGTCAGCAGGGTAAAGATGATCAGAAAGGTTTTTTTACGGTTCTTAAGCACGGAAGGTGTTGTATGTCAGGCAAATTTATGCTAATGAGATAACGAATGAAAGTATGAATTTTGCCTATTAGGCACATAGGAAAATAAAAAAGGCCTGCCGATTGGCAAGCCTTTCATTCAGTTCAAATATGGTTCGTTAGTTAGCAGGTTCGGGGTGCTGTCCGCCAGCATCCTCTTTTTTGCCATTTACAGTTTCACCTTTTAGGGGAGGGGTTACTGTATGCTCTTCTTTTTCGGGTTTTTGTCCCTGCAACATGTCAGGAAGTCCCAGACCGGCCATTTTAAACATTTCTTCCATGGGGGGAAGGGTTTTTAACATGCCGGACATAAAGTTGGCGGTATTTGAGGCACCATTCTGTCCTCCATTGCCACTGTCCCAAACAGTAACCTTGTCGATCTTGATGTTCTTGATGGCTTCAACTTGTGTCTTAACCAGCTCAGGCAGCTTGTCTGCAATCATGAGGAGTACGGCATCACGGCTGTTGTCACCGGCTGCTTTCACTATTCTTTCGAAACCTTCTGCCTGCTTACTCATGATCTCAAGGAGACCACGGGCTTCGGCTTCCATTTTATAGTAAATAGCATCTGCCTCACCACGGGCATGGCGTCTGATCCTTTCGGCTTCCGCCTCTGCGTCGATTTCCTTTTTGCTCTTATCTATTTCAGCAGGTATAATGATGTCTGCATGGCGGCTGGCTTTCTCCCGTGCTGCACGAGCATCCTCAGCCAGTCTTTCGGCTTCGTAAGAGTCTTCTTTTGCTTTAGCGGTAGCTACCTTTTCTGCAGTTACGGCTTTTCTGAGGGCTTCTGCTTCTCTTTCCCTTCTTTCAGAGTCCGAGTTTGCGATGTCGATCTTGGCCAGGTTTTCACCTTTTACAGCCAGGGCATTTGCGTCGGAAGTAGCGACGCGTTCACGTTGTTTGGCTTCGGCTTCACCTATGCGTGATTTAGCATCAGCATCGGCTAGTTGGATGCGCTGATTCCGGTCTGCTTCTGCCTCACCGATTACGGCTATGGAGTTGGCATCGGCCACTTGTATACGTTCGTCTTTCTTCGCCTGTGCCTCGCCAATGCTACCGTCTCTTTCCTTCTCTGCCACGCTTTTACGAGCGTCGTTTACGGCTTTGGCGGCAGCTTCTTTACCCAGGGCTTCAATGTAACCGGACTCATCTTTGATGTCTGTCACGTTAACGTTTATGAGCTTCAGACCGATTTTTTTGAGTTCTGCCTCTACGTTTTTCGCCACATTGTCGAGGAACTTATCGCGGTTATTATTAATTTCCTCGATGTCCATGGTAGCCACGACCAGGCGTAACTGACCGAATATTATATCTTTGGCAAGATCGTGAACATCGGTTTGGCTAAGGCCAAGGAGGCGCTCGGCAGCATTGTTCATGATACCGGGCTCGGTAGAGATACCGACTGTAAAACGCGAGGGTACGTCTACGCGGATATTCTGCTTACTGAGCGCATTGGTAAGGTTAACTTCTATAGACTGGGGGGTCAGGTCAAGAAATTCATAGTCTTGGATGATTGGCATGATAAACGCAGCGCCACCATGAATACACTTGGCAGAAGTGCTTCCACCTACCTTACCATAGACGACGAGTATCCTGTCGGAAGGACACCGTTTATACCTTCTTGCCAAGGCCATCAGCAGAATGAACAGGAAGACGACTGATCCTGTAATGACTATTAAGATATTCTCCATAATTATTACTGTTTATTTAGGTTTTTGAAAAGACTATATGAGTTGAGAGTAAGCGGAGCTTTTGGTGACTATGAGGAGGTTGCCATTGATCACGTCGGTTACGGTAATGACTGTCCCGGTACTAAGGTCGTCTTCGTCGTCAGTGACAGCATCTAACTCACGAAGGGTGCCTTGCACGGTAATATGCACTTTTCCTACTCCGCCTCTGAGGGCGGGTACGCGCAGGTATACTTCACCGGTTTGGTACAGTGAGGTTTCCAGGTTCATGGTTTTATCGGCAGTCAGCTTGGACATGAAGTAGAAGATACTGGCCATAATGACCATCATAAGCAGACCGCATATAACGGATATAACTACTGTGAGAACGTTGGCCAGGCCGGCATCAATACAGGCCAGTCCGGTCCAGCTGAAGATGGTGAAGAAGCCGATGAGGTTTTTAATGGTAAGTAGATGAAACCCTCCTTCACCGAAATCGTGATCACCATCAATGCCGTCTGTACCATCATCGATGTCCACATCGCCACCGACAAATATTATGATCAGTTGGAACAGGAACAGTACCGTAAACGGCACTGCCAGTATCCAATATATTCGCTCGAAAGTCTCGAGCGTTTCCCACCATCCTGAAAAATTGCTGAACATCCCTTTAGCCTTAACTTCGTGTTAAATATATCGCGTAATACCACATATAAAAGCCAAAATAGTAGATTCGGTGCTTACATCTGATAAGCGGCTGACTTATGGATTGCCTGTAACATCGACTACTTTAACTTCTTTACCCGGTATAGTCGCCGATATACTTTTGTCATACATGGCTTCGCAATTGATGGCGGGCAAGTAATACTCTCCTTCGTAGGTGGCATTGAGCAATACTCTGAATGTCTTATTTTTTCCGGGAGCGAGGTCGAAAAAGGTATTCACTCTGTCATCGCGAACATCCTGATAATCAAACTCGCCCTGTTCATATACATCTTCGAGTCCTTCCAGGCGGATATTCCTAATCTCCCAGCCACTGGGGAAAATTTGGGTGAGGGCCATTTCCCGGAGGTAGCCTCTGGTACCGGGGTTTGACACGGTGACTACGGCTGTGAAGTTTTCTCCCTGCCGAATTGCAGCAGGGTCCATGATGGCGCCGTTTGCGTCCTGGTAGTGCATACTAAGCCTTACGCCATTACTGCTTTCGATTTCCATGCCTCTGGCAGGCTTGCCTTGCATTAGAAGCCTTACGAATATGCCACCGTTTCCGGTATTGCGAACGGATACCGGGCCAGCGGGATTGCTGCTGCCGAGGTCACGGGTTATGAGATGGTTATCAGCGGAAACATCTGCATTACTGCCTTTATGTGAATAGGTGAATGAGATAGGGGATGGCTTTCTGTCTCCCAGGAACCTGGCTATGGCAGCGAGTGAGAAAGCGGTTTCCTGTGTGCTCATCCAGTAATTACCATTACCCATTTTTTCGGCTATTCGCTTAAGTACAATGAAGGCCTCTTCTTTGTCATTGAGTCTCATAAGGGTTTCCAGAATGATGGCCTCATCTCTGGTGGCAGAACCAAATGTAAAGCTCATTTCGCGATAGTCTGCTACTTGTTTATTGGTGTTGGCTACAAGGCGACTGCCTGCTTCGGGCTGGCCTGCTGCGGCATAAGCGGCAGCGAGCATCCACCGGCTCATATCATTCAGGGATGCCTGTTCGCGCAATCTGTTCATGGCGCCCAGGTGGGGGGTATTATGTAATGCAAGGGTATATAGGCGGTAGGCTTGTATAAAGTCACTGCGACCGTAATTATCGTACTGGCTTCCTCCATTATAGGATGAAGCGGCCTTGTATTGATAATCAGCCCATTTCTGCAGCAGGTAGTCTGGCACAAAGTGGCCGTTATTCCTGGCTTCGATCATAAAATGCCCCACGTAGCTGGTGACCCAGTCGTTTCTGTTGCCAGATCCGGGCCAGTATTCAAAGCTACCATCTCCCATCTGGAATCCAGGTAGGCGACTGATGCTCTGTTTAATGATCTCTTTGGCTTTGCTTTCTTCTTCCCGGGTGACTTCGGTGATCTTGGGTATAAACAGGAGGGCATACGCTTTAGATACGGTCTGCTCGAGGCAGCCATAGGGGTACCTGATCAGGTACTGAAGCCTTTTCTGCATATTAATAGCCGGGATGGAGGAAACTTCAAGGGTGGCACTATTAGAGCCATCAATACCTATTGCCTCTACAGTCTCCTGCCATGACGCTCCGGGTTCGAGGTAAATTTCTTTTACCCGGGTGGTCATGGGATTAGGATTGCGTACATCCAGTTCTATCTCCCAGGTGGCGCTTTTACCTCCTCCAGAAGCTTCTACCTGTACTTTGGCGATGCCTGTCTGATCAGGAGCCCTTAGCCTGAAGTTTACAGTTTTTTCTTCTTGCCCTGACATGGCGACGTTTTTACTTCCACCACCGGTAACGGTAAGGAGGCTTCCTGTTTTAACCTTAAGAGACACGTTGTCACCTATCTTATCAGAAGCAAAAATTGTGACAGGTAAACTGACTTCCTCTCCGGGGCCTACTACTCGGGGGAGTGTGCCGAGTATCATGAGGTCTTTTTTTACAGGGACAGCTTTTTCGGCTTGCCCGTAAGCATCTCCCTGACGTGCCACCACCATTACGCGTACAGATCCTATGTAGTTAGGCATGCGGAAGGTATGGCTTTCTTCATCACCGGATCCGATAGTAAAGGGGCCAAAGAACTTAGAAACGGGCTTGAAGCGCTGGGCTTTTTTATTCCCTTGTTTGTTGAGCTCACCGTCACCCCCTATTGCCAGCAGGCGTCCGGTTCTGCCACCCATGGCGTCGACTACCTGATCATAGACATCCCATGTTTTTACTCCCAGAGCCTCTTTTGCATAGAAGTAGTCATGGGGTACGGGTGTGGGAAAGTTGGTGAGGTCTAATAACCCTTCATCTACCACGGCCAGCGTATAGGTCATGGGCCTCCCGTTTTTCTCACTTACGGTTACCGTGACATCTTTTTCCGGTTCAAAGGTAGCAGCTGTCTCCAGTTGAGGGAATAATTTAGTATCCGGGTTTTCTACGTTTACGGGTACTACGCCATACATTCTTATAGGAAGGTCATTGGCTGTCTGGCTATGGGGCTGAATGAGGCTTACATGTGCATAGACGTTTGGTGCCATGCCCTCTTCTACCTCAAAGTAGGTGATATTTTCTCCTGCTTTGGTTTCCACCCAGTATTGCTTCAGGACTGAGGTGCCATTCTCTATAGATACGAGGGCACGTCCATCGGCACTACCGGGGATATTGAGCCGTACACGCTCTCCGACCTGATAGGTTTCTTTATCTGTAGAAAAGGAAAGAATAGCCGCTCCGTCGGGATATTCCCGCTTTTGTCTGCCTGCCCAGCCGGGCCAGTCGAGGTAAATGGTCTTGCCGGTGCAGTGCCCTGAGATGGGATCACAAACTCTTACGAGATAGCGCCCCCACTCGGGATAGTCAATACGGAATCTCCATCGGCCTTTACCATCGGTGAGCCGTACGGAAGCGGTCTCAATTAATGAATTTGACTGGTTGGAGATATAGCTTCCTATGCTTGATTCGGTATTATCCCACCACCAGCGCCAGTTAAGCTTGTATAATTTTATGTCTACGTTACGGGTTATTGGCTTACCACTTTCATTGAGTGCTACTATATCGATCACATGTGAGGTGTCTGTAAGTAGCATGCCTCTGAAGTCTCCTTCGGGTGCTTTGAGTCCCACATATGAAAAGTAAGGGGAATAGGGGATTTCGTCTCTGAAAATACTAAAGTCTCCTCCGGGCTCGTAGACTTTGCCGCTAAACCGGGCCATCATCTTGCCGGGCGGGTTTTCGGGGGTTTCATCGAGGGTAACCTGTGTCTTACCATCCTCATCTGTAGTGCCTTCCCAGAATTGTTCGGGTTCAGCTTCGTACTGCCGGGCGGGGTCATCGAAGGTGTAATTTGAATACCCGCTAAAGGTTGTATTGACAGGGCGGTATACAACCTCCATCTCCCCTTTCATGTTTCTTGCGGCTGGGCCTGTAAGCCAGTTGGCCTGCAAAGTCCCTCTGACGGGTATGTCTGTTTGAGAAATTTCTTCCTTATCCCAATTTACTTTTACTTTTAGTCGATTGGGCTTTACTGTCTCGATCCTGATCCTTTCACTGAATGTTGCCCCTCCAACCTGGATCTTTGCCTGATAGTTGCCTGTGGGGGCATCTGGAGGTGTGGTGGTATTAAATACGAAGAGGTTATCGGGGGCATTGTTTTTTACCAGGCGTGAGACGGTCTGGCCTTTTGGGTTATGAAGTTCAAATACCACGGGGTGTTCTTTAGGCAGCGTACCAGCTTCGTCCTGTAGCATAAATGATATATGCAGCGAGTCTCCAGGTCTCCATACACCTCTTTCCCCATAGATAAATCCTTTTAGTCCTTCTCTTACGGCGCTGCCCCGTACTTCGAAGTTGCTGAGTGAGAGTGAGGAGCCATCATCCATTTTCAGGTAGCCCTTTTCACCGTTATTATCAGCCACCAGCACAAAAGGGGTACGAGAGACCTTTATGACGGCAAGTCCGTTAGCATCTGTCCGGGCCTGACCTATTTTCTGCAATTGGTAGTCGAGAACGGTAAGCCCGACGTTAGGGATAGGGTCGGTGGTTCTGAGGTCAGCAATGGCTACATTTACTTTCTTGCCACCTTCTCCCCGTTTTGCCGTGATACCGAGATTACTGGCCAGCAGGTTTGTGCTAACGTGTTTATTGGCTGTATAATAGGAAACATGGCAGGGGTTGTCTCTTTCCTGCCAGGAGTAGCCATCGGGGTAGTAATAATAATCATCCCAGTAGGTAGTTTCAGCCGGTGAGTCCCATTCCTCGAGTTGAGTGTTTTCGGTAAGTGTTTTGGTGTCACTGGTTTGTCCCTCGCAGTAAAACGCTGAAAACTCTTTACGCATGCCCAGGGTAATCTGGTAGAGGGCACCAGGCTCTGCGCTAAACATTTCTGAGAGGTCTACTGTAAACAGGTTCCACTTAGAGAGGTCGGCCACTCCTTTGTTATTTAGCAGAACTACCTTCTTATGTATGGGTTGCCCTACTCTTCTTAACTGGTTGTTGCCCTGCAGGCTATTTACCTGGAGAAACTGGGGGATGTTATTTTCATAGATCTTTATGATGCTGATCTCAACGGCATTCAGGCTAACTGCTTCAAAATGAAATTTGGTGCCTTCGGTGGAGGGAATTATTGTACCGTCATCCACGAGTCTTACCCCTGGCTTTTCCTGCTCAAAGGTGATATCTACCTCACGATTCTGTCCGAGTTTGTAACCGAGAATATTCTGAATGCCTTTGCTGGCTGTAATGGTCTTGGTACCTGTAAGTCTTGATGAAGGGTAGACGCGAATTTCGTTGCCGGCGGTACTTATCCTTGGGGCTCCGGCGCCCTGGATGGTTACGAGCCCACGGAGATCCTGGTCTTCTTTGAGGGGATCACTAAAGCGAAGAGAGATATACTGGGTGGGTTGCTGAACCAGGTTGGTGTTTAGCAATTTAAAGTCTTTAAGGGAGGGTATTTCTACTTCTTTTTGCCCGTTTTCATCTGTACCAATAGTCTGGCCATTATACTTCAGTGTGACTTTGCCGGCCTCTTCAGCCCGAATTACATCCTGAACAATAAAGTCGTGGGCGTTATCACTGGTATGGTCCCACTCTATGGCCAGCCTTTCACCGTTTTGGAAGGCTGCTAATGCTTTTTCCACCTCCTCATTATCTGCTACGTCTGCAGTAGACAGCACGCCGAGTAATTTTTGTTTACTCAGGTTTTTTGGTTCGTATGGTTCTATACCTGTTACGGTAAGATTGATGCTTTGAGGCATTACCTGAAAAGAGAATAAGAATTCTTCTTCGTCATCTTCTGCGTCTTCGAAAAGCTCATCTACTGCTACTTCTGCTTCATACTTTTGCCCATTGGGTAATGGGTTGTTTGGCTGAAAATCGAGGGTGTAGAGATCGCGTGCGACTAACTGCCCGTCTATTTCAGGGGAAAAATCAATGGCTTTTTGAGGAAATGGCTGCCCGATCATACTTGAATCAGCAATGGGCTTGGTAAATCTTACCTGAACGCCTGAGCGGCTACTTACCATACCGGAGGTATAGGCTGATATGTAGGCATTGTAAGCGGGAGGCTGATTATCTGTCTGATCACCGATTGCCTCATTATCTGAGCAGGAACAACCAATGTTAAAAATGAATGGAAGTACCAATAACAGGTAGCCTAACCACCTAATGGAAAGAGGGTTGTGTGTTTCTTCGGTCATGAATATAAGGTTCAGAAAGGAAAGGAATGCTTGGTGCTATTTTCCGATAGCAATTTACATAAAAAAACGGTGTAGGGTTGGTGGAATTGTACTTAAGATGGCCCTATATCTTACACTCCTGTAAGAATAATTGCTTTGATAAAAAGTATTTGAAGGGTGGGGTAGGTGAGGTATTATTGGAATACTACAAAGATGCACTCTACAATGTGAGGGATATATCTGACTTATAGCCGAGTTATCCTCAACATATACTCAAAGCGAAGGAGTAGCGAAGCAGAAGCGAGGAAATAGCGAAGGAGAAAGGGCATTAATGGAGTGAATAAGTTGGCGGCAGGGTAGGTTGGCTTAATGCTTGAATGTGGCAAAAGTACAAAAAAAATGGGTGTGTTAAAATTGGGGGAGATTGTATTAATGCTTATACGGGGCCTATAGGGGTAGAGTGGATTGTAAGAGAAAAAGGAAGGTTTAGGGGGCTTCCTTTTTATAGATAATAATCGGGTATCACTATACACAGTTGGATATAACTATGTTACCGGTTATTCTAGGGGTGGTGCGATCCTTGCTTTTAGCAGGTCTTTGTTTTCCACATTCGTTACGAAGCTATTATCTAATAAGATAGTACTTATTCATTATTATATGATTTCTGAGGCTCTTGCTAAATAAAGCTTTAATGGTCAGTTACATTTAGGGAGTTAGGTAGGTGTGGGGTGGGAGGTTTTTGGTAAAAACCATGGTGAAACAGTACTAGTTGCCATAATGGAATCGAATTAGGATGGATGTGTCGAGTTTTGACAAATCTAATTTTGTATTAACTTTGGAAACATTACTCTTTAAAAAAGTATCAGCTATATGAAACTCAATTCTATTTCATTTTCCTCTCTTTCTGCAGATTATACACTGAGCGATGCAGAGAGCCTCTATATCACAGGTGGTACCGGACAGGTGGACAGAGACAGTGAGGAAAAAGAGGACGCCCCTGGTCTCTCAAATGAAATTCCTATCGATTACTCTATAAACAGCAGACAAACCCGCAGAGGTTAATAAGACCTTTCTACCAACATATACTTTATGACAACCAGCAAAAAGATATGGTTGCTAGGTTTAGGTCTGTTTTTGGCGTCTCCTGCTATAGCTTCTGAGGAGGACGTGGTTACTGTCATTCAGTCTGGTAATAGAATGGATGACTATATAATGTCCGGCAATATAGAATACCTCAGGGATCAAAGTGATAAAGGTGGGACGGAGTCTAATCCGTCTGAATCCACGCACGAAAGTCCGGAGGTAAGTCGTCTGAAGCAAAAGATCGAATTCGCGCGTGAGCAGGAGGACCTGAAGGCTGAAGCTGATGCTTTATTGGCTCTCACCCAGCTTTACATGTCGGACGGATACCCTACAGGACCGGGGCTTCTGAGCCTTCAGCGCTACCATGAGGTCATGAAAGATATGGCTGATGAAATGGGTCTCGCTGTAGCTTATCGTAACTCGGGAGTGGTATTCTACCGTGAGGGTGACTTCGAACAGGCCTTGAATTATTACCTGAAGGCAACAGAGATATTCGAGTCTCTTAATCACAAGAAGGAGTCGGCAAATATGTATTATAATATCGGCCTGCTCTTTTCCAAACTGGGGAATGAACGCAACGCTCAGACTTATTATGTCAAATGCCTTCGAATACGGGAGGCTGCGGGCGATATGGCAGGTAAGGCTTCTGTATTTAAGGCCCTTGCCCTCTTACATAAACGTGCAGGCAGTATAGATATTAGCATTAGCTATTATGATAAACTTATTGCTACCTGCAGGGGTATGGATAATCCTTATAAGCTAGCTTCGGCCTACAACAATAAGGGGGTAGCCCTTAAAGAGGCCGCCAGGTACAGAGAGGCTGCCAGCTATTACCATCTTGCTCTAAAGCAACTGCAGGACAATAGTGAATCAGATAAAGAGGCTGCCCTTACCGCTTCTATTTATGAGAATATTGGCATTCTTCTAAGATATGATAACCGGCCGGATGAGGCTATGGTCTATTATAACCGGGCTCTTGAAGTCAGATCCAGTATGGACGATCAGGCAGCTATTTCTGATATCTATGCTAATATGGCTAACATCATGCAGGAGCGTAAGAAGCTGGATGAGGCCATTGCTCTTTATAAAAAGTGCGAGGAAATAGAATCTGATAGGGGAGACCGGCAAAGCCTTGTAGCCACCTATGGTCAGCTTGCCTCTTTGTATAAAGAAAAGAGTAACATTAAGCGGGCTCTGTACTATCAGGAAAAGTTTACTTCACTGCAGATGGCTCTTCTTGAAGAAAACAGAAATAATGAGCTTATCACCATGCAGCATCAGTATGAGCTGCAGAAAAAGAACCGGGAGATAAGCAGGCTTAATGCGGAAAATCAGATACAGCAGGCTGCTATCAAGCAAGAAAAGGACTTACGTACTACGTGGTTGTTTGGTACTTTGGGGGTGATCCTGCTCACACTACTAACGATTGCTGTTTTCCGGCACCGTACAGAAGTGAAGAAACTTAAAGCACTGGCGGGCATGAAGGGTTAGAATTTAATAAACAAAATTTGCATATTTGAGAAGCTATTCAACTGTGGGTAGCTTCTTTTTTATTTAAAAAGGCCAGTGGAAAAATGCTGTCCTGTTTGTGAACAGGAGTGTCCGGATTTGAACATTTGTGATAGGGGAATTTGCACTATGCTGGCTTTAAACCAAGATTTAGGGTTTGGCATAACATTCGTTTGATACCAGGAAAACATTCCTGAATGAGTATGCAAAAAAGATTATTTTATTCTCTAGGTGCTTTAGCGGTTATATGCTGTATAACTGGATGTGATATCCGGGTGGAACGGGATTGGGATAATGACAATAAGCCGGGCGACCTTGATGTATTTACACGCACTATATCATTATCGGATGATATTCAGACATTAAAGACGAATATTGAAATGGGTGCGGGAGTATTAACTGTGAATGGCACTGATGATTACGTTCTGGACAGCCGTTTTCAAGTTGATAAAAAGGACAATCTCTTTATCGACTATAATGAAGAGGGGGATAGAGGGGTTATTCAAATCCGGCATGAAAAGGATGTAGATATTCACTTTGGTGATAATGATATGCACGATGAATGGGATATTAAACTGAACAGGCGTATCCCTCAGGATGTGGATATCATGCTGGGTGCGGGTGAGAGTACACTCGACCTCTCGGATTTTAACCTGCGAAATGTGGATATTACGATGGGTGCAGGTGAAAATAATATCGACTTGAGAAACTCATCTCCTGAACGCCTTAAGATTGAAGCAGGGGTAGGTGATATCCAGCTGGATCTTACCGGTAAGTGGAAGAATGATTGCCGCATTGATGTATCCGGTGGTATCGGGCATCTTACGTTGATTCTTCCGGAAGATGCTGACATTGAACTAAAGGTAAATGGTGGCCTGGGTAATGTAGAGGCGCCCTCACTTGAAAGAAGGGGGCGAAAATATTACCAAAATGGAAACGGGCCTGAGCTTGATATAAAAGTGAATGCCGGTATAGGCTCTCTGGAAATCATTACCCGCTAACCCTCCGCAGTACCTTACACCGATGCTGAAAAATTACTTCAAAGTTGCTTACCGTAACCTTTTAAAATACAAAGGGTACGCGGCTATCAATATAGCGGGGCTAGCTATTGGGCTTGCCACCAGTATGTTGATATTTCTTTGGGTGGCAGATGAAGTAAGTTTTGATAATTTCCATGAGAAGGGTGACCGGTTGTACCGGGTAATGGAAGATCAGATTTATCCTGATCAGTTTTTTACCTTTCAGTCTACTCCCGGAGGGTTAGCTGAATTATTGGAAGAAGAAATTCCCGAGGTAAAGAATGCAACCAGAATTACCTGGAATAGTGAGGAACTGCTATCTGTGGGTGAGGTAGGCTTTTGGGATAACGGGTTCTATGCTGATCCTGATTTTCTGACTCTGTTTAGTTTTCCTGTGGTGGAGGGCTCAGCAGAATCGGCTTTGGCGGGGCGTCATGGAATGGTGATTACCAAAGAGCTGGCAGATAAGATGTTTCCCGACGAGGGGTCGGTATTAGGGAAAACCATCCGGGTAAATGAGACGGATGAATATAAGGTGACGGCGGTGGTGGAAACGCCTCCCGCCAATAGCTCTCTTACTTTCCAGTTTATCCTGCCTTTTGATGTATATCTGTCTGGCAATGATTGGTTGCTTGACCTGGGGAATAACGGTATACGAACCTTCGTACTTACCCACCAGGCCGGGCAGCTTGCGCAGATCAATGAAAAGATCCGCATGATCATTAAGGAGCACAATGAGGGCTCGGTGGTAGAGGTGTTCCTTCAGAGCGTTGAAGATATGTACTTGCACGATAAGTTCACCGAGACCATACGTGGCGGTGGCCGAATAGAATACGTGCAACTATTTACTATCATCGGACTGATCATTATCCTTATTGCCTGTATCAATTTCATGAATCTCTCGACAGCCAGATCGGCACGCCGGGCTCGTGAAGTGGGGGTGAGAAAGGTAGTAGGATCGACACGGGGAATGCTGATGGGACAGTTTTTGGGCGAGTCGTTTCTGATCGTACTAATAGCGACTTTTCTTGCCTTGGCAGGGGTATATTTTCTATTACCGTCGTTCAATGAGCTTACGGGTAAGGAGATAGGGCTGCCTCTGACGGATTTCCGTTTTTATCTGGCGCTTATACTTCTGGTTTCGGGTACATCCTTTTTTGCGGGTGCCTATCCTGCCTTTTTTCTGAGTCGTTTCAATATGATCAGTGTTATAAAAGGCAGTTTTCGTACGGGTAAAGGGGCTGCTTTTTTCAGAAAGGGGCTGGTTGTATTTCAGTTTGCTCTATCAATAGCTCTTATCGCGGGTACATTCGTGATCAGGCAGCAGGTGCAGTATATTAAGACAAAGAATATTGGCCTGGATCGTGAAAACGTGATTTACTTTATGGCCCCGGATGAGGTAAAAAACAGGTTCTCTACCTTTAGAGAAGAGGCGTTAACGATTGATGGGGTTGCCAATCTTGCGATGACGATGCACTTACCTACTAATGTGGGTAATAGTACACAGGGGGTAGATTGGCCTGGCAAAGATCCTGAATCGAATATTCTGTTCGATCATCTGGCAATAACCCCGGGTGCAGTGGAAACTTTCGGGATGACAATGAAGTATGGTCGCTCTTTTGATGATCGCCTTACGGATACAACAGCGATTATTCTGAATGAAGAGGCTGTAAACCGGATGAAGCTTGAGGATCCGGTAGGGGAGGTGATTTCTTTCTGGGGGGAGGATAGAACGGTTATTGGTATCGTAAATGATTTCCATAGCAATAGTCTTCATAGACCAATTGAGCCTCTTGTGCTTACCTATTTTCCGGATATGCCTTCTACAGTGGTTGCCAAAATATCCGGTGACCGTATGGAGAAGACTCTGGCAGAATTGGGTGATCTTCAGAAGAAATTTGAGCCGGCCTATCCATTTGACTATTATTTCCTGGACGAGAACTTTGAGAAGACTTACAAGAGTGAGACTCTTATAGGTACGCTGGTGAATTACTTCGCCTTCATGGCTATCTTCATTAGCGGGCTGGGGCTTTTTGCATTAGCCAGCTACACGGCAGAACAGCGAAGGAAAGAGATTGGTATCAGGAAGGTACTCGGAGCGGAAGTCGGGCAATTGGTTTACCTGATAGGGAGTCATTTTGCCCTGTTAGTTATCATAGCCTTTATAGTAGCGGTGCCGCTCACTTACAGCCTGTTGTCCGGGTGGCTGGAAAACTACGCATACCATGTTGAGCTTAACTGGCTCATTTTTGTCCTGGCGGGAGTGGCAGCTTTTATAGTAGCAGCCCTTACTGTCAGTTACCATTCGTATAAAGCAGCATCGGTAAATCCTGCCGATACGCTGCGGAATGAATAGAACCTAAAACTACTAACATGCTGAAAAACTTTATTACGGTCGCCTTCCGCAACCTGCGGAAGACGGCATTCTATTCCCTATTGAATATTATGGGCTTGAGCATAGGGCTCGCCAGCGGGCTTATTATCCTGCTATTTGTATATCAGGAGTTGAGCTACGACACCTTTCATAGTAAGCACGAACAAATTTACCGTATATGGCTGAATGGGAAGATGGCTGGCCAGGAGCTGGACGTGGCAGTGAGCTCACCACCAGTAGGGCCTACGGCTACGAATGAGTTGCCGGAGGTAAAATCCTTTGTTCGAATAAGGACTGTGGGGGAGGAAATGGTCCGGTTCGGTGACAAGGTCTATACTGAGAAGGATAATGTGATGATGGTGGACTCTTCTTTTTTTAGTGTATTTGATTTTCACCTTTTAAAAGGGGATGCCAACACGTGCCTGACAGAGCCTCAAACGGCGGTGATCAGCGAACGCCTGGCACAAAAGTACTTCGATAGCTATGATGTACTGGGTAAAACGCTTGTAGTAGGGGATTTTAATACATCTTATAAGATTACAGGACTGGTGGAAAACCCACCATCTAACAGTCATATCAATTTTGATCTGCTTTATTCTATGCCTGCCTCCATTCACGAAGAGGAAGGGAACTGGTTTAGTAATGGGTTGTATACATACCTGCTGGTAGAGAAGGGTACGGACCCGGCTGTACTGGATGAAAAACTTGGTCAAATGACTGAAAGACATCTGGGCCCTCTGGTAGAACAGGCATTTAATACTACAATGGAGGAGTTTAAGAAGTCGGGGAATAAATACGGCTATCACCCGCAGGCACTGGCGGCTATTCATTTAGATGACTTTATCAGTGATAATCCGGAAGTAGGTGGCAACAGGTCATATCTCTATATTTTTTCTGCAGTAGCGCTTTTCATTATCGCGATAGCGTGTATTAACTTCATGAATATGGCTACAGCCCGCTCAGCAGGTAGGGCAAAGGAGGTTGGTCTCAGAAAAACTCTCGGTGCTTTTCGTAGTCATTTGATCATACAGTTCATCGCGGAATCAGTCATTATCACCATCATAGCCACGTTTATAGCACTTATAATTACTTCTTTGTGCCTGGGCATGTTTAATGAAATATCAGGTAAGCAATTAGAGGTTAGCATGTTGATGCAGCCGGAGGTTATCGTAGGGATTGCTTTGCTGGTGATTTTGGTGGGGGTTTTTGCGGGGAGCTATCCGGCATTTTATTTATCCCATTTTAATCCGGCGGCTGTGCTCAAGGGACAGATTACTACCGGTATGCGGTCCAGGGGGATACGGAATGGACTGGTCGTTTTCCAGTTTTTTGTTTCCATTTTTCTCATTGTAAGTACATTGCTCATATACAGACAGGTAGAATATACAAGAGGCAGGGACATTGGTTTTGATAAGGAAAATCTGATCATTCTCTCGCAGGTGCATAGACTGGAGGGTAACAGGGTGGCCTTTAAAGAGGCAATAACTGGTTCTACCCATTTTTCAGAGGCTACTTATTCAAATAATGCGCTGCCTGAGATCCGGAATAAATCTATTTTCAGGAAGGAAGGGGTAATGGAAGACCATATTGTAGCCGTGTACAGTGTGGATTATGATTATCTTGAGACGATGGACATGCGGCTGGTAGAAGGGCGCAATTTCAGCAGGGATTTTGCTACTGATACGGCTGCGATTATCTTAAACCAGGCGGCAGTGAAGGAGTTTGGCCTTAGTGATCCTCTGAGCGAACATATTATCTCATTTGAGGGTGAATCTCCTACACCGATGAAGGTTATCGCAGTAGTAGAGGACTTTAACTTTGAGACGCTAAAGCAGCCTGCTACTCCCTTATTACTCAGGTTAAATGAAGCAGGCAGTTTTCTGGCGGTAAGGATACCTGCCGGCGATCCGGCCCCGCATCTGGCAGAGCTGCGCAGGCTTTGGGGGGAGTATGCTGGTGACGAGCCTTTTTCTTACCGCTTCGTGGATGATGAATATGCACGCCTCTTTGATGCGGAAGAACGTATGGGAACCATCTTTACGATCTTTAGTATTCTGGCAGTGGTAATTGCCAGCATAGGCCTTTTTGGGCTTGCAGCATTCACCGCTGAGAGAAGAACCCGTGAGGTGGGGATCCGCAAGGTATTAGGTGCCAGTGTTTCACAATTGGTTTTACTACTGAGTAAAGACTTTGCGATTCTGGTAGCTATAGCTTTCGCTATTTCTATTCCGGTGGTCTATTATGTTATGGGCCAATGGCTCATGGGCTTCGCATACCGGATAGATATTGGCTGGTGGGTATTTGTATTGGCTGGTTTAATGGCTTTCCTCATCGCCTTCACTACGGTAAGCTTTCAGTCCTTTAAAGCTGCCAGGTCAAATCCGGTGAATTCTCTGAAAAGCGAATGATATTTCGTGGTATACCGGGTACCGGTCTCTCTGCCGGTACCCTTTTTGCATTCCAAATTGAACGTATCCCAAGGATCTGAAACAGGTGTCTGATATCGGACACTCTTTGCGCGCTGGTGAACGGCAACTAACCTCAAAACCCTCCCTGAGTTGATTTTAGTCCATATTTATGCTTTGGCATATTTATTGGCTAAGGGTTGGAAACAAAAACCAATTATGATCAGGTTACGGAAACTTGACAAGTATGTGGAATCCCGGTTTCAGCGGACATTCATTCTGAAAGATATCAATTTGGATATCGATCAGGGTGATTTTATGACGATCATGGGACCAAGTGGGGCAGGTAAGTCCACCTTGCTGAATATAATAGGTTTACTCGATCAGCCCTCTGCCGGCGAATATTACTTTATCAATGATGAGGTGAGCCGTCTGAAAGAAAGAAAGCGCAGTGATATTCATAAGCATCATATCGGCTTTGTATTTCAGGCATACCATCTGATTGATGAGCTTACGGTGTATGAAAACATTGAGACACCTCTGATCTACAAGGGAGTGAAAAGTAAGGAACGGAAAAGCATGGTGGCTGATATGCTGGATCGTTTTAATATCGTTGCCAAAAAGGATCTTTTCCCGGAACAGTTAAGCGGGGGACAACAACAGGTGGTTGGTGTGGCCCGTGCCATTATCGGACAGCCCAAGCTACTTCTGGCTGATGAACCAACGGGTAATCTGCATTCTGAGCAAGGGAACATGGTCATGGAGCTGTTTCGTGACCTGAATAAACAGGGAATGACCATCATACAGGTGACTCACTCCGAGCATAATGCCTCCTTCGGTAACCGTACGATCGAGTTGGTAGATGGGATGCTGACAGAAAACCAAGAGTCAAAAGAAATTCGAGCCTGAAACAAATTATCATGAAATCAATCTATTTTACCCTAGCCATTATTCTTTTCACTGCATTTACTACCACAGCGCAGGAGAAGATTTTGTCTTATGATGAGGCCATTGATATGGCTATGAACCAGAACCTCACACTTAAGAGGGAAAGAAATAATTTGATACTGAGCCGCGCTGAACAACGACAGGCCTACCTGGATCTGATTCCTGACGTAAACGGAAGTGTGAGTGGGAGCCGTTTTAATGGTAACCAGTTTATCCAGGAGATAGACTTGCTGGTAAACCAAACGGTGTGGAATGCCGGTGCCAGAGTAGGAGCAGAGGCTACTCTGTTTAACGGAATGCGCCAGTTAAATTCTATTCACAGAGGTAATACTCTAAGACGAGCACAGGATGAACTGGTAGAATGGACGGCGCAGGATGTGATATACAATGTGTCTATTCAGTATATGCAGGTATTACTTGATAAGCAGCTTCTTGTGATTGCCAAAGAAAACCTGGAGGCTCAAAAGAACCAGGCGGAGAGGATAAAGGGACTGGTAGAAGCGGGCGCGAGACCAATAGTGGATCAATATAACCAGGAAGCAGAGGTTGGACGTGTGCAGGTTGAGGTAGTGCGCGGAGAAGCTCAACTGGAGAATGACAAGGCCATATTGGGGCAGCTCCTTATGCTGAATCCCTCTGTGGAGTTTGACGTGGTTAATCCGGAAATGCCGGTCAATATTACTCTGTATGAGAATACCACCATAGACGAATTGTACGAAATGGCCCTGGCTAACAGGAGTGACCTGAAAAACCTTGCTCTATTAGAGGAAGGAGCGAGGTATCAGGCTAAGATCGCAAAAGGTAGCCTGTACCCTAGCCTTTTCCTTGGCTGGGCAGCCCAGACGTCTTATACGGACGCTTCTCCTATTGGCTGGGAAGATCAGCTTAAAGAAAACAACCTTCAGAACCAGGCATATCTGAGCTTATCGATTCCTGTTTTTAACGGATGGAGGGCACGTACTGATGTTGCGAGGGCCAGGGTTCAGCAGGAAAATACGATGATAGACTATCAGCTTCAGAAAAGACAGGTGTTTACGGATCTACAGCAGACATATCTGGACTATGCTGAGGCTCTCGCTACCTTTAATCTTAGCGAGCAGCGTGTAATTGCTACTCAGTTAGCTTTTGATGCGCAGCAGGAACGTTATAAGCTTGGAACGGCGACTTATGTGGAATTTACAGAAGCAAACCGGGCGCTTGCAGAGGCGAAAGCTAATCTTGCCCAGGCTGAAATTACGTTGCGCTTTCAGGAAATTGTACTTGATTACCAAACGGGAAATCTTGCAAACTAATATCACTTGAACCACTAAACCACGTACGAAAAATCCCCGCCGGCCTTGCCGGACGGGGATTTTTGTTTTGATGACCGGATCAAAGAGACTGTATACGCACCCTATGTGAGTATAAAGAGGTGAAAGTTGAGGAGTTGAATATACAGCCGGACCACCGCTGTTTGGTTTGCAGTCTCACATTGAAGGTAAGTATATCAGATTTCAAGGGGATATTGAAGGGCAAGACAGCTATTATGGTGTGTAAGAATTAAAAGAGTTTACGATGAAAGCCCTATTGGGACAATCATTTGGGGTGTCGCGGCTATTTGAAGAAGGGGGTATGGTACCGGTATTAATAACTCACTATCCCCTTTTTGGGTGGTTTATTTGAGGTAAGGATCAGCTACCTGAAGGCATAGGGTCTTCTTTGGCATTGTCTGGTTTACTAAACAGGCTGTCTGCGGGGTCTGTAAATGCCAGATTCTCGAGAATTACATAGCCAATGGAGTCCCCATGAAGCCCTTTCTCTTCAGACCAGTTGTAAAAAGTCCATTCAGTTGATAGCATCGTCCCTTCCACTTCTTCGTAATTGTCGTATACTATAATGTGTGGCTCTTCATTAGCTTTCTCCAAAGGTGTTGCATAGGTGACCACATATGCCATAGCCTTAAGTTTATCGCTTTCAGGGTCTTTATAAATCACATACCAGTCGTCGGGAGAGTCACCGATACCCTTCTTAAAGGTGAGTTTATGACGATTATATTCCTGCCCCATTAATTCTTCTTCCTCCATTTCCTGCCATAATGTGCCGGGGTCGCGGAATTTCATGGGTGCGGCGAGGAAATAGGGCCAGGTGCGAAGGTGAAAGCGTGCACCGCTGAAGGAGGATGTATCGGGGCTGACCCATGCTTTTTGACCATCCCATACCAGGCGGGTGCCATCCTCCAGTTCTATGCGGACCCGGCCTACACTCGTCTCAGCCACCATACTACCATTCAGACGCTCATTCCCACTAAATACGACACGAATATCTGCTTTAATGGCTTTTTTATTCTTCCATCTCTCTAGTCCATGCGCTGTGCCTATAGCATTCGCAAAAGCGGCTTTGTTGGATTTGGATGTGTCTGGTGATACGGCCTCTTCAGGGGTAGTGTGCGAGGGTGCCTGGTTTTCAGAAGAACTTCTTTCACATGCCATTGTCAGGCATAGGATATACAATAGGAGTATGTGCCGTAGAGTACTCATATATGAATAATAGTGGTGTTAAAAGATGCGTGTAAATATGAACGTTATTATCTGTATTCTGTTAGTTAAGTTACAGCTAATGACCTTTATGTCGTTAGGCAGTCACCTGGCTCCGCAGTATCCTATCTTTTCACTGCCGGAATTTCAATTAAGCTTTAAATTTGCTATTTTTGCGCTCCTCTTGGAAAATGTCTTTTTTTCAGGGGGTATATATTTATTTTAAATCAAATCCCCGGTTTAATGCCCTGGAAACCGGCGGTGTACAAAAGGGCTTTATTATTTCTTATGGCTAATTCTCAGCAAGAGCAAGAATTCAATTGGGATGATCTCGAATCGAAAGGTTTCGGCGAGGGCTATTCCAAGGAAGATCGTCAGAAAATGGCGGAAATGTATGACGACACCCTCACTCAGGTTAATGAAAACGAAGTGGTGGAGGGTACCGTTGTAGGGATTAACAGCCGCGATGTAATTCTTAACATCGGGTTCAAATCCGACGGTTTGGTTTCTGCCTCCGAATTCCGTGACACACCTGATCTTAAGATCGGTGACACTGTAGAAGTTTATGTAGAAGAGCAGGAAAACTCTCTCGGACAGCTTGTGCTATCTCGCCGCAAGGCTAAGATCGTTAAGGCATGGGAGAAAATCACTAGCGCTCTGGAAAACGACGAGGTTATCGAAGGTACTGTTAAACGCCGTACTAAAGGTGGTCTTATCGTTGACATTTACGGTGTGGAAGCATTCCTTCCTGGTTCACAGATCGACGTAAAGCCTATACGCGACTTCGATCAGTATGTGGGCAAGAAGATGGAAGTGAAAGTTGTGAAGATCAACTACGCCAACGACAACGTAGTAGTATCTCACAAAGTCCTAATCGAGAAAGACCTCGAAAAGCAGAAAGCCGAAATCCTCAACAACCTGGAAAGAGGCCAGGTACTGGAGGGCGTTATCAAGAACATGACGAACTTCGGTGTGTTCATCGACCTTGGTGGCGTGGACGGTCTGCTTCACATTACAGATATTTCATGGGGACGTATCAATCATCCCGAAGAAGTGCTTAACCTCGATCAGAAAGTCAACATTGTTGTGCTTGACTTTGATGACGACAAGAAGCGTATCTCTCTGGGCATGAAGCAGCTTACTCCTCATCCTTGGGATTCACTTGGTGAAGAGATGCAAGTTGGTTCCAAAGTGAAAGGACGTATCGTGAACGTTGCCGATTACGGTGCATTCCTCGAGATCATGCCAGGCGTGGAAGGACTTATTCACGTAAGCGAAATGAGCTGGTCTCAGCACCTCAGAAATCCTCAGGATTTCATCAGCATCGGAGACGAGCTGGAGGCTGTTGTTCTTACTCTGGATCGCGATGATCGTAAGATGTCTCTGGGTATCAAGCAGCTTACTGAAGATCCCTGGACTAAAGAGGACGTGCTTACTAAATATGCTGTTGGTACACGCCACACAGGTATTGTACGTAATCTTACTAACTTCGGCCTGTTCATCGAGCTTGAAGAAGGTATCGACGGCCTGGTACACGTATCAGACCTAAGCTGGACTAAGAAGATCAAGCACCCTAGTGAATTCACTAAAGTAGGTGAAGAGCTGGAAGTACAGGTACTTGAGCTTGACGTTGATAATCGTCGTCTGGCCCTTGGTCACAAGCAGCTTGAGGAGAACCCTTGGGACACATTCGAGTCAGTATTCCCTGTTGGTTCAGTACACAAGGCTACTGTTCTTGGACGCAATGATAAAGGGGCTACGCTTGAGCTTCCTTATGGTATTGAAGGATTCGCTCCTGCTAAAACTCTCAGCAAAGAGGACGGTGGCAACATCGAAGCTGGCGAGACTCTTGATTTCCGTGTAATTGAGTTCTCTAAAGACGATCGTCGTATTGTACTGTCTCACTCGGCTGTATACAACGAGGATGAAGTAGTGAAGCCTTCTGCGAAGAAGAAAGCTTCCGGTGGCAGCAAGAAAAAAGGCAAAGGTGGAGACAAGGCAGCCGAAGGCGAGAAGTCTACACTTGGTGACCTTACTGCTCTTGCTCAGCTTAAAGAGCAAATGCAGGGCGGCGGAAGCAGCAAGCCTGAAGCTCAGGAATCCGGTACTACTCCCGAGGCTGACAAAACCGAAAAGGTGAAGTCAGAAGCTCGTGACATGGACAAGGACCAGATAGAAGCGGAAGCTAAAACTGAAGAAGCCTCTACTACTCAGGACGTTGAAACTGCAAAGGAAAACGTAGAGAAGGCTGAGGACAAAACAGAAGACGATTCAGAGGATAAAAAGTAATCTTCTGATAGACTGATATTTGCAAAAAGGCGCCTGAGGCGCCTTTTTGTTTTCTGCACTGAGTTGAAAATTATTCTGAAAAATTATCCTGCAGGATTTGATGGGAAGGGCATAAATACATACATTTGCAATCCCCTACAGAAAAAGGGTCGTGTGGCCGAGTGGCTAGGCAGAGCTCTGCAAAAGCTCGTACAGCGGTTCGAATCCGCTCGCGACCTCTGAAAAGCCCGGTTTTTACCGGGCTTTTTTCATTTCTACGCTTTGTTATCGTTTTTTTACCCCGAGTACGCCCAGTAGTCCCCTGGCGAGTTCCCGCATAACGGTTCTGCCTAGTTGCCTTACCATTGTATTTTTGCTCAGGCTTTCCATCCAATTAGATTCTGACCGGCTACTTCTTTTTCCTCCGTTATGGGGCTGTCGGGCATCCTGCCATTGCTGATCCATTTTTTCCTTGTGTGCCTCAGCCGCAGCAACTTCCAGCTTCTTTTTCAGGATTTCGTGAGCGCTTTCTCTGTCAATGTCTTTTTCATATTTTACAAGCAGCTTGCTTTGCCCTTCTATTTCCTTCACTTCACCCGGAGAAAGGGCATCCATACGGCTTGCCGGGGCGCGAAGCATGGTTGCGGCCAGGGGAGAAGGTCTGCCTTTTTCGTCGAGGGCTGTTACCAGTGCCTCTCCAATGCCCATGCTTGTAAGGAGGGTAGCGGTGTCATAATGATCGGAAAGGGGAAAGTTCTCTGCTGATTTTTTTATGGATTTACGGTCTTTTGCTGTAAAGGCCCTGAGGGCATGTTGTACCTTAAGGCCTAACTGTCCCAGTACTTCGTCGGGGATGTCATCGGGGCTTTGTGTACAGAAGAATATACCTACTCCCTTGGATCTGATAAGCTTGATGATGGACTGAAGTTGCTGCAATAGTGCTTTACTGCTTTCGGAAAAGACCAAATGAGCTTCATCAATGAAAAGACATAGCTTTGGTTTATCAAGGTCGCCCTCCTCAGGAAAGGTACTGTACACTTCGGCAAACAGGCTAAGCATAAAGGTAGAGAAGAGCTTGGGCCTGTCCTGCAGGTCTGTCAGCCGCAGTACATTGATAACGCCCATGCCTTCCGGGTTTTTCCGGCACAGGTCTTCCGGATCAAATGAAGGCTCACCGAAGAACCGATCTGCCTTTTGCTGCTCCAGTTCTATAATTTTTCTTAGAATGGCAGATGCAGTGGATGCGGCTATACGGCCATATTCTTTTTTGAAATCTTCATTGCCATTATGTGTTATGTATTTCAAAACTTCCTTTACATCGTCGAGATCAATTAAAGGCCACTGATTATCATCACAGTATTTAAATAGTAGGGCCATGACTCCGGACTGTGTATCATTCAGGTCCAGTATTTTACTGAATAGTATGGGGCCAAACTCTGAAACTGTAGCTCTGAGCCGGATACCTGGTTCTTCTGAAAGAGAGAGGAACTCTACCGGGTAGGCGGTGGGGGTAAAGGTTAGGCCGAGCTTACTATTCCGTCCCTCCAGTTTTGGGTTGGGTTCAGCAGCCTTGGCCAGCCCGCTCAGGTCCCCCTTAAGGTCCATTAGCAAAGAGGGGACACCGGCACGACTAAGCTGTTCTGCAATGACTTGAAGGGTTTTGGTCTTTCCGGTTCCGGTAGCACCGGCAATTAGTCCATGACGGTTCATTGTTTTTAGAGCAAGGTGAATTTGCGTGTCTTCCAATGGCTGGCTATCGTAAAGGGCCGCGCCTAATACAATGGTTTCTCCCTTGTGTGCATAGCCGGAAGATATTTCCTGTTTGAAAGTTTCCTGAGACATGAGGCCTTAATGTGGTGTATAAAAAAAGGAGGCCTTTGCCTCCTCTGTTGCTTTATAGAGGGCTGTTTTTAGTGACTCACCATTGGTTCAAGCTCCTTTGCATGGTTTACAAAGCCTTGCACCTGTGATTCTGAAGGTATTTGGCGAACTAGTTTCTTTTGCTCATTAACCTCTGCCATTTTTTTGTGAAGATTGGCTGCTACCCGGTTACGCAGTTCTTTCACTGTGTCTACCCCGGCAGCCTCCAGCAATTCGGATATCTCCTCGCCTACGCCTTTTATTCTGAATAAATCTGCCATGTTAACAAACTTGAGGATTCTCTTCTCCTCAATACCGGTTTCTTCGGCTAGTTTTTTTCTTCCGGGCTTAGTACCTCCGGCCTTGAGAAGACCTTCCGTAGTTTTTATACCGGCCGCATTCAGCTTTTCAGTCAGGGCGGGTCCGATGCCCTCTATACTACTTATTGAAGCCATAAAGATTATTATAAGATTGATAACTAGATTACTTTCCGAATAAGCCACCGAGCATATTGCCGGCATTGCCTTTTAAGGCAGAGAAGATAGCCTCTGAGCCCATTCCTTTAAAGATTTCCATAAGGCCATCAGCCCCTGACTTGTCAGACTGCTGAAATTTGGCGCTAATGGTATTGATGAGAGTGGGAACGACTGTCTTGCTTATGGTAGCGGCCATGCTGTCAGGAAGGTTTAGATATGAGACGAGTTTGTTAGCTAACAAATTGCCTATTTTCTTTACGATAGGGTTATTAGCCATATCCGATTTACCTCCGAACAAGCTTAAGAGGCCGTCAAGGTTACCCCCGCTTGCTTCAACTTTTACAACTTCCTGTACGGATTTGCCGGCAAGCTCCACTGCTTTGTCCCGCTGACTTTGGTTTAGCCCCTGTTCACTTAGTTTGTCTCCAATAGATTCTTTTACCTGGGTTAAGATTTGATCCAGCATGACTTGGTAGGTTTAATGGTTGTTACGCGCTAATTAATTTATAAAAAAAATCAAAACACATCATTAACCTTACGTAATTATTACATCCTAATGGAAGGTAAGTGCACTGACTAAGTGGCAGCCCCTATGGGGCTTAGGGTGTCTAAATGGCAGTTTGTTATATATATTTAGCTGTAAATCAGATCATTGAAATTTTTGGTATGTACTTTGCTTTTATATGTTCGATATGAATAGAGAAGCGAATATGAACATACTTTCAAATAAAGATATACTTAGTCAGATTGCCGATTTCACTGATTTCTCGAACACTATAGGCGGTGGTCGTGTAGGTGTGAAATTTCAGGTGACGGAATACGATGAGTACAAGCATATCGAAGTTAAGGCTCCCTCTGTGTCTGCTGAAAATATGAAGGTGAATATTGAGGACGGAGCATTAATTATTGCGGCTACGCTTTCATTTAATAGAGAAGGTGAGGAAAACGGTGAGTTTTTCACAAAGGAGGCTAAGGTGCCGTACTTTTTTCGGGTAATTCCTTTAGATCAAAATATTGATACCGGTGATATCCAGGCTGTACATGAAGGAGATACACTCCATATAAAGCTTACTTACAAAAACGAAAAGAGGAAAACCTGGAGAAGCATACCTATTAGAAAGCTTGATGCTTAACATGCTATATAAGTCCGGAATTTAATTTTAGAAGCCCCTGTAAGTCAGGGGCTTTACTTTTTTATGGAAAATAAGTAGATTGATCTTTCAACTATCGCTATGAGTGACCTATACAGTATTTCCCATAATCCCGGTCAGGCAGATTTTACTGTTGAAGTTATTCCGGACCTGCAGGCCTCCCTACATTTTCGTTGGCGGGGCTTTTTAGCGGGAGAAAGCTACCGTCATGCTCTCAGAAAGCTTTTGGAGGCTATTCTAAAGCATAATATATTGTATGTCCTGCACGACTACAGTCATATTCGTGTTATTCACCCGAGTGACCAGTTATGGTTTAAAAATGAGTTTATTCCGCTCCTGAATCAGTCTTCGATCAGGCATTCCTTTATGGTGAGGCCTAAGGATGAGATGGCCGATGTCTGTATCATGTGCATGGGGAGGAAGTCGGACCTACTAATTGCGCATCCTATTAAAATATTCGGTGATTACCGGTCTGCGTTTAATGCTCTTAAAAATGAGGCCAGGATTATTCAGGGGGTAAACGGAAAGGTTAGGAAAAAATAAGTATAAGTGGCTGTAAATAAGCTGTATGTGTTGCGAATTCTGTGTCTTTTATGTATATTGATACATACCTTAAGAGATTTGATCTCTACCGGTAATTCGGTGGTTTCAGTGTCAATTAGTTCTTTGAGGAGGCGTAGTCTGCCTCGAAGAGTTAGGTAAATTGAACCAACCCAAAAGGCGAGATAGACTCGCCTTTTTTTATTAATCGAATTAAAACCACCGTCTTAGACGGTGGTCATGTTTGAGGGCTATGCCAGTAGGGGTATATTGTGGAATGAGCAAGTATCGTAAGCTATCGCATAGCTTTTACTATTGTGTCTATCATGTAGTATGGACCCCGAAGTACCGCCACCGTATACTTCGTGATATTGTTGCAGATACGTTGGAGAATAAGATAAAGACGATATGTGAATGGAAGGAGGTCAAGGTAGAAGAGTTGAACATTCAGCCAGATCACGTTCATTTGGTATGTAGTATACCTCCGAAACTTAGTGTATCAGACTTCATGGGTATTCTCAAGGGTAAGACAGCGATCATGATGTTTAAGAACTTCAAGAGTCTTCGCAGAAAACCCTATTGGGGCAATCATTTTTGGTCACGAGGCTATTTTGTAAGTACGGTAGGCATAGATGAAGAAAAGATAAAGCGGTATGTTAAGTATCAGGAGAAGGAAGATAAGAAAGAGGATGGGGATATAGATATCCCGCTATTCGATAACTGACTATCCCCCTTTGGGGGTAATAACCATTGAAAACCCCCTCCTTTGGTGGGGGTAATTTATTTCCTTTTAGCCCTTTCCCATACCACGGACTGGCTTCCTTTCATATAGCGCCAGAAACCAGCGTAAACAGCATAGTTCATGATGAAGAAATAGTAGGGTATGAAAAAGGCCTTAAACTTAAGTTGTCTTTGT
Source organism: Roseivirga sp. BDSF3-8 (assembly GCF_041449215.1). Taxonomy (NCBI): domain Bacteria; kingdom Pseudomonadati; phylum Bacteroidota; class Cytophagia; order Cytophagales; family Roseivirgaceae; genus Roseivirga; species Roseivirga sp. BDSF3-8. Next base: position 3,603,728 of record NZ_JBGNFV010000001.1, read on the forward strand.
TCTAATAAATAACCAATGAGGGCTGCTATGTAAAAGCCAAATTGTAGCACCAGTAGTATCTTATATATGCCTCCGGGAGATACTGCCAGTACAATATTTGCAGCCATCAGAATAGCGAGGCATAAAGGTGCAATAGTCCAGCGAAGGACCCTGTGAGATACATATTGCCAGCTAAGGGTGCCGTATTTAAACAGGTTAAGAAGGGGGGCGAGCCTAACGATTGCCTGAATACCCCCCGCGGCAATTCTTACTTTTCTCTTAAGTTCTTCTTTCACATTAGCAGAAGGCCCCTCTACCGCGTATGCTTCCGGCTCGTATACTACCTTGTACCCTTTCTTTGCTATGCGCAGTGTCATGAAAAAGTCCTCAATAACGGTGTCTTTCGGCACCTCCTCATATAATTCAGTGCGTATCGAAAATAACTCACCAGCTGCCCCTACCACAGAATATAGCTCACTGTCCCAGCGCTTAAGGGCTGACTCATATTTCCAGTAGAAACCTTCTCCTGCGCCACTGGCTGAGTCGGAATTGCCGGAGGTTACTCTTTTCTCTCCGGCTACGGCGCCCACTTTAGGGTTTTCATAATGCCTTACAATATTCTTGGCAGCCTGAGGGTTGAGCATTGTATTAGCATCTGTGTAAATTACCAAAGGTGTTTCAACGTATGCCATTGCTCGTTCCACAGCGGCAATCTTGCCCCTGCGTGAATCTTCGTGTAAGAGTGTGATCTCATTATAAGCTCTGATTCGCTCTGTGGTGCTATCGGTAGAGCCATCCGTGACGAAAATGAATTTGAGCTTGTTGGAAGGGTAGTCGAGATTCAGGCTGTTCCTGATCTTTTCATCAATGAAATCTTCCTCGTTATAGGCTGCGACCATTAGGGTGACCTCTGGTAGATGAGGGTCCTCGGGCATAGCAGGCAGAGCCGGGTTTTTACCAAATAACCGTCTCAGGCGGATGATTATATAAAGGAAGATACCGTAGCCCACATAAGCGTAAAAAACTATGAATAGTGCGAGCCAAAAAATTAATTCTATTACTGTCATCTATCCTTGGGATATGAAAATTTTTTAGTAAAATTAAAAGAAAAATTTTAAACAAAATACTACGTTTGTGATTAATGGCTAAGATTGGTAAAGAATTCTGCCTGGATATTGTTACCAAAAAGATAATTATTAGCGCAACCGGACGTTTATTCGTCGAAAAATGGCAGTTTTGTAAACAAAGTGCTGCGGCACAATTTTTTTATTTACGACGCAGGTAATATCGGCATTTTCTGTCAGATCAATATGCGAAAGATTTTTTGTTTATATATTCTTATCATTACCTCACTTGCTCCTGTGAAGGTATATGGGCAAGGGGTGAGATTTAGTGAGCCTGAGCGTCTTGATAAAAATATCAATTCACAGTATGAGGAGGTTATGGCTCTCCCCAGCGCTGACGGAAAAACCCTGTATTTTAGCCGGTTTTATGATCCCAGAAATATGGGAGGAAGGCAGTCCGGAGCTGATATTTACATGAGCAGACAGGATGCAGGGCGATGGATGACCGCAACGAATAATCTGACTCGTATTAATAATAACTATAATAACGCCATAGTAGGCATTAGCCGGGATGAGCGTAAGCTGTTTTTGATTAATAACTACGGTGGCCGTGCCAAAAATCGAAGTGGCGTAGCTGAGTCTATCGGTATTTTATCCAGATGGAGTATTCCGGTGGACATGGAAATTCCCGGAACTGAGAGTCAGACCTTTCATGGTTATTACATGCACCCTGATGGAAAGATTCTTGTTATCAGTATGGATGGTCCTGAATCTCAGGGGGAGGAGGATTTGTATGTTAGCCTTAAGAATGAAAACGGGGAGTGGTCGGAACCCCTACACATGGGTTCTACAATAAACTCGAACCGTTTTGACATATCTCCATTCTTAAGTGAAGATGGTAAAAGGTTGTTTTTTGCCAGCGCCAGACCAGGGGGCTATGGTGATTCTGATCTGTATGTGTCCGAACGGCTTTATGGCACCTGGAATGTATGGTCACAGCCGGTAAATCTGGGACGTACAGTGAATAGTGAGTATTTCGATGCCTACCCGGGTCTGTCAACTGATGGTACGCTCTATTTTTCTAGTAACCGTGGAGGTGAGTTGTCAGATATATATAAGACAAAACTACAGAACGGTACGTATGAGCAGTTGGCGAGTAGCGGTGCTGTAACATCCGGTGGCGAAAGTTTTGCCGTAGGAGTAGACAGTGAACTGTCTGACGATGAGTTGGAGGGTATTTTTGGGATGTCTATTCCAAGTTATCTGGAATATGACCGAAATAAGCGCGCTATAACGGCGGGGAGCCGCGAACTGATCTGGTTTGTTGCTAATGAGCTGGAGAGCCACCCTGAAGTAGGCGTGATTATCTATGCGAATGAAAGAGACCAGGAAGAAGCAGAAGCTATGCGGGAGTACTTTATCAGCAGTGGACTGGTGCCGGAGCGGATTGCTGTAAAACGCCAGGGTGAAGGGAAAGAAAGTGAGATCAGCAATGGGGTAAAATCCATAGAATTTGCCTTTCTGAAATAGCTGGAAATTAAGATTTTCGCTTAATGGGCATGAAAGTGAATTTAATTCGATTTTTTGTTGAAATAATATAATTCTTTGATCGGAAATATGGTAAATTTGCCGATTACGTTGTTTAAATTAGAACTTCCCGGTAATGTGTTCATGTCACCGGGCTATTTTTCAATAATCTTTTAATACCGGAGGAAATGGATTTTGTGTATTTATTCAGGGTGCTTCTCAGAAAACTGTGGATCCTGATCACCATACCCCTAATAGCCGGAGCTATTACCTATTTTCTGACTGAACAGGCAGAAGAGAGGTTCCGGTCTGTGGCAAGGCTTTCCACCGGCATTACCATTAATAACTCGGTCAATACTGAAGACCATTGGTATAACCCACAGAAGGCTAACATTGAATTTAATAACCTGCTGGAGCGCATTAAAAGTGCTCAGGTAGTCAGCATGGTATCTTATAAGCTTGCTATTAATGACCTTACTGAAGAGTATCCTTTTAGAGTGCCCCGTAATGAAGAGGGTAAGGTGATACCGCTGACGGAGAAGGAAAAGCAGGAAGCGGTGGAAATACTTAGGGATAAGGTGGAAAACTTTAACCTGCTAAGTAACAACGATGATGCTGAACGCGAACTCATTGATTTGCTTAGGGCCTTCCGGTATAACCATTGGATAATAGAAAGTGATCTTAAGGTAAACCGTGTACCTAATACGGACTACCTGGACGTAATCTATACGAGTGAAAACCCAGAGCTCTCCGCTTATGTGGTAAATACTCTCTCGGAAGAGTTCATCCGTTATAACCAGTTCAAGAAGAAGGATAATCAGGGGCAATCACTGGATTACTACAATACTCTGGTTTTGGAAAAGAAAAAGCTGGTAGACGAAGCACAGACAGCCCTCCGTACATTTAAAGAAGAGAATGACCTGGTTAACTACGATGTGGATGATCCTGTAAACCGGGAGCGTATCATTAGCCTGGAAGGCCAGCGTCTGGACTTACAGGAAAAGGTACAGGGCCTGCAGCTAAGCCTTCGCAGCATTAATAACCGTATCAACTCTTATGGCGGTAATGATGGCGGGAGTAATAATAACAGTCGAATTCTCGACCTGAGAAGGCGCATTAAACTCTTGAACGAACAGTATATTCGTACAGGGTCCTCAGATGATGCCCTATTGGATAGCCTCAATACGCTTCGTTCACAACTGGACAGGCTGCAGCTAAACCAGGGCTCTGCAGGTGGAGGTACCGGAATGAGCCTGGCTGAGATGAAGGAACGTAAGTATGAGCTGGAAACGGATCTTGCGATTGCCAGGTCCAATCTGGGTACTATCAATAGTCAGTTGAACAGCTTGAGGGGCAGCGCTTCTATGCAGGCTCAAAGTGGTGCTAAGATCAATGAATTGGAAAAGGCATATGACCTAGCTGTCGATGAGTACCTGTCGGCCCAGGAGCGATTAAGTGAAGCTCAAAGCCTGGCAGTAAACCAGACCGTACCTATTCGTATAGAAAAGGAAGGCGAGCCTAATTATTATCCTGTCCCCAGTAAGGCGCTGCTATTCACTGCACTGAGCATAGTGGTGAGCCTTGCCCTTTGTGCTTTTGTGATCTTAGGCAGGGAGTTGATAGATATGCGGATAAAACGGCCTGCGCAATTTAGCCGTATGACGAAGCTGAAGCTGGGGGGGTACCTGAATGACCTTAAGCACTCTGATGTGCTGGATCTTGAGAGGATATTCAGCGACCCAACGGATAAGGACTTCCAAATGTATAAGGACCTGGTGAGGAAGCTGCGTTTTGAACTGGAGTCTTCAGGCCAGCAGGTATTTCTGATCACTAGTACCAAGCCTAACCAGGGTAAGTCTTTTGTATTGTTAAGCCTTGCTTATTCTCTTAGCCTTATTAAAAAGAAGGTGTTGATCATAGATACCAACTTTAAGGATAACACTCTGACCCAGTGGCTTTTGGCTAAGCCTCTTTTCAACAAGTATTTGAAAGAAGGTAAAGTAAAAGGTGGTCGTCTGCTTATTGGTGCGAGAAGTAGTGCCAGCGAGCCGGAGGAGACTTTTCAGGAGGAGGAAGAGGAGGATTTTACGAGAAAAATTATTTCTCCAACAGTATACCGTAATATTGACATCATAGGTAGTACGCCAGGGTCTGAGTCTCCAAGTGAAATATTCAGTGGAAGAGATTTTAAAAGTATGATCATAAGCCTGTGCCTCAACTATGACTACATTTTTATGGAAGGGGCCAGCCTTAATGAGTTCTCTGACACGAAGGAGCTGGTGGGGTATAGTGACCGGGTTTTACCGGTCTTCTCTGCGGATACCACTATCAAGTCGGTGGATAAGGATTCCATCGCCTACCTCAGGAGCCTTGATGAGAAGTTGCTTCCCAGTGTGCTGAATATGGTGGACCCTAAGTTTCTAAAGATTTAGGTATATGGAATACATAAAAAAGGAGGCTGTCTCAAAAGTGTTGAGGCAGCCTTTACTTTTTTCTTTCCAGGCTCATCTGCTGTAAATGCTATTGATGATCTGTTTTCTTTTGGCGAAGAAAACAGGCTCTCTATGAAGCCTTTTTGAGCAGGTTATGTGCAATAGCCAGTAGTCCGGCTTCTATTTCGACTTTCTCTGTTCCCCGCATCATAAATCTGCGGAAGCCCCGGTTGTGTTTGATGGCTGCGAACACAGTTTCTACATCTGCCGGTCGCTGCTTGCGATGAGCTATTCCCTGGTCACTCATAAGCATATCCCGCACTTTTTGCTTGTGAGTTCTAAGGTTATGATTGATCTCAACTATCCGGTTGCCTTTTGCTTTAAAACAACCGCTCCTTAATGGACACTCCAGGCAGTTTCTGGCCTGATATTGTGCATAAGTTTGTTCATAACCCGACTTAGTTTTTGTTTTTCGCTTTCCTATATGATCCATTGGCTGGCCTGCCGGGCAATAGATCTTATCCTGCTCTTCGTTGTAATGCAGGTTCTGAGATTTAGATATGTCTTGCTTCCATTTTCTGGTTTGCTCCTTATGGAAGTAATTATACTTTACATAGGCCTTCTCTACTTTATCTTTCAGATAGTCATAGTTCTCTTCGCTACCATATCCTGCATCAGCGCATATAGTGTCAGGCAGGGTGTTATATAACTGCTGATAGTTCTTAAGATGGGGTTGTAACGTTAGGGTGTCGGTAGGATTTTGATGGATCGTGTAGTTTACCAAGTATTGATTGGAGGTGCTGATCTGAAGGTTATAGCCCGGCTTGAGCTGTCCATTTCGCATATGGTCTTCCTTCATCATCATAAAGGTTGCATCGTGGTCAGTCTTTGAATAGCTGTTTCGTTGTCCCAGTATAGCTTGCTTCTGCTGGTATTCAGCCAGCTTCCCAGGCCAGTTTTTTCGTGCATAGGTAAGCTTCTGCCTCTTCCCTTTTGCTATCTTCTTGCCCGTGAGTGCCTGGTCAATCCTATCAATAGTATCACTAACCTTTCGAGCATCGATTTTGCTAAAATCAGGCTTTTCCTGATATAACTCGTCTTCTGCCACCCGCTGGGTATAGTCCCACAACTCTTCAAGCTGTTGGCTTATCTTTTCGGTATTGGTCTTAATAGACCTGCCCCACACAAACGTGTAGCGATTAGCCTGGGCTTCTATCTTGGTGCCGTCGGTGTAAACTGTCTTTAAGTCCAGTAGGCCCTCATCAACTAAGAACATTACAATCTGAGCAAAGATCACCTTCAGGCTATCTTTCAACCGATCGCATCGAAAACGGGCAATAGTGTTATGGTCAGGCTTGTTCATACCTGCCAACCACATGAAGTGAACGTTTTGACCAATAGCTGCCTCCAACTTGCGGGTAGAGTAGATATTACTCATATACCCGTAAATCAATATTTTAAGCAGCATCCTTGGATGATATACTGATGTACCGCCAGGCTTATAACCAGTCAATAGAGGGGCAATATCAAGACGATCGACCACTTCGTTGACCACCCGAACTGGATGGTCTGCCTCTATTAACTCCTCCAGGCTCGGAGGTAAAAGCATAATTTGCTTGGGGTTGTAGTCTTTAAAAACTATCTTTTCGCTTATTGACACAACTCAAGATATCACATCTTGGAAAGCGGGGGTAGTAATGCCCTCGCTTTTTTTATGGCCAACTCCAAAAAAAAAGAGGCTGCCTTTTGAGACAGCCTCTTTTTTTTGTTTTATACTCCTTGCTATTTGTTTGACTCTTCCAGGCGTGATTTGATTTCGTCTTCGCGCTGCATAAGTAATTGTTTGATTGTTGATTTAAGCACTGGCAGACTCATTTGTGAGAATAGCTTACTTTTCTCAGCTTTTATGACCACATCATTGATTTTGTCAACTGTTACGGATTCATTGAAGTATGTTCTGAACCGTTCCATGTCTACCGATTCCAGTTGCAGGTTATTTACGATCACATCGTATGCCTCGTCAGTGGTGGATGGGGGGGACTTCCGGAGGCTTTCATATGTGGCAAGAATGTCTTTTTCGTTCATTTCTTCTACTACAAGCATCAGATCCTCATAGCTCAGGTCCATCTCCTCCATCTTTTCAGGCAACTTCTTCACTTGGTCGTCTATCGTTTTACGCACTTCCTGTAGTTCTTCTCTTGTGCTTTCCGGGATGTAGGAGGGGATTTCTTCAGAATTAATGGCGTTGGTTATTACTTCCGGCAACAAAATACGATAGGCCGCGTATCCTAAAGCTCCGAGTATGGCCAGTATGAGTAAAAAACGAATAGCTTTCATATATTATCTATAATATGTAGTACCTGCTTTAGTGCGGTTAACTAACGCAGAATGATGTAGGTTTTGGGTGAATAGTGTAAAAAAAACAGTTTTTGGTAAGTTATCGGCTTAATTTCCAGTTACGACTCTTCTAAGAAATTGTACGTTTTGTATTGAATTGTTTACGATATGGTATGAATTTTTAAAGGGCTAATAACTTTGTTGAAGGTTGGGGAGTTGTTTAGGATATATTTTTTCATGTAAATTGCGTTATATATTTTTTATATTTTTGAAAACGAATAAAAGATTCGTTCTATTTTTTGTAATTTGCATTCAAATTTTTTGCAAGTATGAAGCGCTTACTATTTAACCTTCGGGAGTCTTTCAGCCAGAACTACTTCGGCTACCTGCTTGAAAGTTATCATTTTTTTCGCGACAAACTTTCCTCTGTTAAAAAGCCTGAAAAGAAGTTTGTCATTTTTGGTAAGGGAAGATCCGGAAGTACCCTTTTGGTAAGCCTGCTCAACAGTAACCCGGATGTGTTCTGTGACGGGGAGATCCTTAACCGGAAAATGAAGAACCCCATCGGACACCTGCAGCGTATGGCCCGCAGAGAGTCACACCCTATCTATGGGTTTAAGCTGCTTAGCTATCAGGTCATGTTTACCCATACCAATATCAAAGATAAGCATGGGTTTATGTCAAAGCTGCACAATGAGGGCTTTCATATCATCTACTTACGTCGTGACAATATCCTCAGGTATGCATTATCTATCCTTTATGCACGGTTTCGTATGCAGTGGCATCATGAAAAGGGTAGCGGAGAGATTAAGCGTGAAAAAATGCGGGTAGAAATCAGCGAACTTTTCCGTTTGATGGAAGATAGCATTCGTGACGAAAAGTTTGAGCGTAGTGTGCTTAAAGGGCTGCCGCATGAAGAGGTGGTATATGAGCGTGACCTGGAAGATAATACGCGCCATGCAGATACGGTTAAGCGACTTTGCAGCTTTCTGGGCATACGCTATAGCGAACCTGAAACTAACCTGATGAAGATCACTACTAAAGAACTGGACGGCTTTATAGAAAATGCCGATGAGCTCAGGCAGAGCCTGCGCGGTACGCAGTTCGAAAAATACCTCGAACCGGCAGATTACGCACCCGTTAGTGCCGGGCAGTAAGCTCCTGACAGGGTTGGTGAGGGGAAGATAGCTAATGGGACTACCTTTTAAATCATATTGGCTGAAGTCTGGCCTGCTTACGCTTATGCAGCGTGGGTCTATTCTTTTGTTTGGTATAGGCGGGTTCATGATCCTTGTGCGTCTGCTGAACAAGCAGGACTATGGAACCTGGATGCTATATATTAGCATCATCACCATAATGGAGATGATCCGTAATGGCTTCGTGAGAAACAGTATGGTGAAGTTTCTTGCCGCCGCGCAGGATGAAAGTGATACAAAGCACATTCTGAGTGCTTCGCTGCTTCTCCATCTGGGCATCGTGCTCCTGCAAACTTTATTCATCCTGGGGGTCAGCCAGTTTTTGCCGGAATTCTGGAGCGCTCCCGGCCTCGATGATATTCTCTACATAGCGATACCTGGCTTGTTCTTTCTGTTGCCCTTTTGCCACTTTGAATTTGTTCAGCAGGCAAACCTGAGCTTTATGGGCACTTTTTGGTCTCATTTTGTTCGTAGGGGTGGGTTATTCTTTTACATACTGCTGGCCTTTCTGCTGGATTGGGAAGTGACGTTGGTTAGTCTGGCATGGGTACAGGTAATCACTGTGCTTTTCGGGGCAATAGTAGGCTATGTTTATACCCGTCGCTATACATGGTTCAGTACATCATATAAGCATACCTGGTTTACTGAACTGTTTCATTACGGCAAGTATACCTTTGGGACAAATATAAGCTCTATGCTCACGAGCAATATGGACCAGTGGATGCTGGGACGTATGATCTCTCCTGCAGCAGTGGCTATATACAGTCCGGCCCTGCGTGTGGCTAACCTGGTGGAGGTGCCCACCGTCTCTGTGTCAAGCATTGTCTTTCCCCAGGTAGCTAAGCGTATCGAGGAGGAGGGCCCGGGTGCCGCCAAGCGACTTTATGAGAAATCCGTAGCCTTGATACTGGCTATTATTTTGCCGCTGTCAGCAATTATTTTTCTGCTGGCTGAGCCGGTCATTCTTATTCTGGCCGGGCGTGAGTACCTGAATACTGTGCCAATACTTCAGGTTACGATCTTTTACTCCTTTTTTGTACCCTTTGCCAGACAATTCGGTACGGTGCTTGACGGTATGAACATGCCGAAGGTTAATTTTTATTTTGTGCTACTTAATGCAGTGCTGAACGCCATTTTTAATTACTTTTTTATCAAGAGTTATGGCGTAATAGGGGCCGCTTATGGTACACTGAGCTCTTTTATCGTTGCGTTTATTCTCAATCAGATCTACCTGAATCGTAAATTAGGAGTGAAATTGGGGAGAATCGTTAGCGAAATGTTTAATTTCTACTTTGTGGGAATACGGACGGGTACAGGCTTTATCAAAGCCCGCCTGATCCCGCGTAACAGTTAGACCCTAACGCTTATGGAACAGGCAGTTTCACAGGAACAGGCCCGGACATCAACTATTCCGCTTGAAGGCTATGATATCATCATGCTGGCATTACCCCGCTTCGACGGGCCATACGCCTCTAATTCATATTCTATAGCCAGGGAGTTTGCCAAGACACACCGTGTTTTTCTGATTGATAATCCATATACCATAAAGGATTATCTTTCTGAGCGTAAGCAACCTACCGTAAAGCGAAGAAAGGAGGCCTTGCTAAAGGGTAAAAATATCTACTACAAGCCGGAAGGGGTGGAAGGTGACCTTACGGTGGTTACTCCTAAGCTTGTGTATCCTATTAACTGGATGAATCCCGGCGGGCTTTATGAGTCTCTGAGCAAGATAAATGACAAGATAGTCTATAAAACCATCGAGCGAATACTCCGCGACCATAATGTGGAGCGCTTTATGTACTTCAATTCATATCATCCGCTATTTGGCAAATATTTCCCCGATAGCTGGCAGCCGGACTTTGACGTGTATCATTGCATGGACGATGTGGCTCACAGCGAGTACCTGGACCGGCACGGACCGGAGAGGGAAGACTACCTGGTAGCCCGCGCTGATCTGACCATCACCACCAGTCGTGAACTATGCAGGCTGAAGAAAAAAGCCTCCGATAAGGTGGTATATTTACCTAATGCTGCCTATTCACATATTTTCAGAAAAGCAGTGGAGAATGATCTTCCTCGGCCTGAGGAGATGAAAGGACTTGAGGGAAAGAAAGTTATAGGCTACACGGGTAACCTGGATACGCGTCCTAACTATCCGCTCATAAGAAAAGTGGCGGAACAACATAAAGATAAAGTGATTGTACTGGTAGGTCCGCGAAACTCGAAAGAGATTAAGGAGCAACGGCTGGATGAGATGGATAACATCATTTTCACAGGATCTAAGAAACTGGAAGAGCTTCCGGGGTATCTCAAATATATGGACGCAGTGATGATCCCATTTAAATGCAATACATTGACCCGGAGCATTTATCCGTTAAAGATCAATGAGTACCTCGCGGCCGGTCGGGCTGTGATCAGTACACGGTTTTCTGAGGATATCCAGGATTTTGAGGAAGTAATCAGGCTGGCAGACTCGGAAGACGAATTTGTGAGGCTGGCAGGTGAAGCTGCTGAGGGCAGTACAAATGAGGAAATTAAGAAGAGAATGGCTGTGGCAGACAGTAACACCTGGGAAAAGCGGGTGAAACAGTTCTGGCAGCTGGTAGCTGAGCGTACTGAATCGCTACAGTAAAATTTCTTTACCTTTGTCTATGTACGATGATTTCGACGATATTGAAGAAGAAAAGAAGAGAAAGCGTGTAAAAAGTCCGCTGGATCCACTTTTAGAAAAAGTAGTCATAGGCTTCGTCCTATTCGTATTTCTGGTGATCTTCCTTAAGACTGTCGCATTCTAATTCAGGCAGAAAGGCTTATATGCAGATAGAGAGAAAATTATACAGTGAAAAACTGGTAACGCCCCTTATGGTGATCGGGCTGTTACTAGGTTCCCTGTTATTCTCCGTATTGATTGTAAAGGTAGGTGCCATTGCCGGGTTTCTGGCATTGGGTGTACTGGTAGGCCTGCCTTTCGTGATTGGCTCAGTGGCTAACGTCCGCTTTGGTTTTGTCCTGGCTGTGGTATTTGCCTTCTTTATGTTCCATCTGAAGCGAATACTTCCAGGCACTCTTCCTACAGGTACTATACTAGACCTTATCATTGCCTGTGCCTTCCTGGGAGTCATTCTGGTTCCTGGTAAGAACAGTAAAAAAAATTGGGAGTCTTTAAAGAACCCTCATGCTTACGTGTATGCGGTATGGCTGGCCTATTGGGTTATCCAGGTGGCTAATCCTTTCGCTGCCGGTATCGGAGGCTGGCTATTTTCTGCCCGGGGTACGCTGGTGAACGCCATGCTATATGTGGTGGTCATGCATGTGTTCTCCAGTAAGAAATACATATTTACATTTACTAAAATATGGCTTGGGTTAGCCTTGTTAGTGGCCTTGTATGGGTTCTGGCAGGAGTTTGTTGGCCTGTCCGACTGGGAAATGGAATGGCTGAAGGCGGATGAAGAGCGGTTTAACCTGGTCTACATCTGGGGGCGATTCCGTAAATGGTCCTTCCTGAGTGATGTAAGTGCCTTTGGTATGTTTATGACCTACTCTGGGATAGTTTGTATCATCATGGCACTGGGGCCCTTTAAGTCATGGCAGAGGGCCGTGCTTATGTTTAGCGGCGTCATCATGTTCTTTTCCATGAACTTCTCCGGTACGCGTACCGCGATAGCTATGATCCCCGCAGGCCTGTCTTTATATGCCTTGATGACAATAAACCAGAAGCGAACGATCATATTGGTTTCCGTATCTGCAGCAGCATTTCTTATCTTACTTTTTGGTCCCTTTTACGGGGGCAACGCCCAGCGATTCAGGAGTACGTTTTTTCCGGAGGATGACCCGAGTATGCTAGTGCGTGAGCGTAACAGGGCTTTTATACAACCATATATCTGGAGTCACCCGATAGGGGGTGGAGTAACTACGACCGGACCGGCTGGTGAAATGTACCAGCCGGGGCATCAACTTGCCGGTTTTCCGCCGGATAACGGCTACCTTGAAACAGCCCTGGAGAAGGGGCCTATCGGCTTGCTTCTTACTATGGCTCTTTTTATTACCTCGCTTATAATCGGTATCAGAGCGTATTACCGTTCAGAAAACCCTATTACCCGGTACCTGCTGGCGGCCTACCTGGCTGCTTTTTTTGCCATGGCGGTAGGTAATTATGCCCAAACGGCCATGTTTCAGAAGCCGGGAGGCCTTATATTGTTTGCCTATTATGCCATTATCGTTCGCATGGCTCAGTTTGATAAGGAGGAGAGGGAGCAAGGGGAGCAAAGCGTGGCCCATGAAGTAGAAGAATGAGCAAAATACCACCAGAGAACATTTTGACTATGAACCATATGAACTTTTTTTCATTTCCCGGCCGAGTTGTAACGGCCTTTATTTTTATGCTCATGGCAGTGGGCAGTGCCTTTGCTCAGACTGTTGATTATAATAAGATCATTTTGCCTGAAGGTGCCAGGGATATAGAGTACCAGGAAAAGCTAGTACAACTGGCCTGGGCCAATTTACCTTCAAATGCCATTATCAGACATAACATTGCTATGGCAGAAGAGGACCTGACCATGGCACGCTGGGCTATTCTGGACAATTTTACCGTGCAGGGTAACCTGAACGAATTTACCCTGGAAGAGGCTACAAGTGGGAGCGATGTGGAAAACGCCCGGGCGGCATTCTTTCCGAGGTATAACTTTAATGCCACGCTCTCACTGGGTATGCTGGTAAACCTGCCTGCCCAGCGCCGTAAGTCCAGACAACAGCTTCTGGTAGAAAAGGAAAGGCTGAATGAGGCTAAAATTGCTATCCGTGCGGAGACGCTGAGGCGCTACCAGGAGTATATTACGGCCCAGGAGATATATAAACTGGAAACCGAGGCCCTGGAAGATGTGCGTTCGGCATATACACTGGCTGAGCAACAATTCAGAAACGGGGAACTGACTCTGGAAGAGTTTAACGGTGCCCTGAGGTCATATAATGAGCAGCGAATCAAAAAACTAAATTCAGAGAACACCTTTATGATCACTAAGATCAATCTTGAAGAAATGATCGGTGTTCGTCTGGAAGAAGTTCGCTGATGGCCCGTAAGCGTATCATACTGTCGCGGACGCTCAAAGTCTTCGGCTTTATTATGCTGCCGGTAACTCTGGCAGTATTCTTCAGTACGTATGTACCACCGGACCTGTTCTGGCCTGCTGGTATTTTGGCTCTGTTTATTCCCCTATTGCTTTTAATTCAGGTTCTATTGGCGATATACTGGCTTTTTCGCCGGGTTGTATGGATCCTGATCCCCCTTTCACTCCTGGCCATAGGCTATGGGCATATCCGTAGCACTATTAGCCTGCATGCCTCTGCTGAAGGGGTTGATGAAGGGGCTCTGCTTACTGTGTTGAATTACAATACAGGATACTTTCAGGGCAAAAAGGATGATACGGGTGCCCCCGCCCCTAAGGCAGATGTAGCAGAGTCCGTAGCGACGGAACTATTAATAAACGATGCGGACGTCATTTGCCTGCAAAAATTTGTTCAGTGGCCTCATGGAAGGGGCCAATCATTCGCCAGCCGGATGAGGAGTGAGGGGTATACAATGTACTTCCCTGCCGGTGAGGATAGCACCGAGGTTATAGCTGGCGTGGCTATATTCAGCCGGCTGCCTGTAACAGGAAGCGGTGAGTTTGAACTTAGTCCGCGGCTTCGCCACCGGGCAGCCTGGGTAGATGTAGTGAGGGGTGAAGATACCGTACGGGTAGTGAATGTGCACTTTCCGGCCATTAATACCACAGAAGCAGGGCCTTTTACTGCCAAAAAGGATCAAACAGGGGAGGAGATAATTGCCAACCTGCGGGTACGTCAAAAAGCCCGTACGGAGGAGCTCGATGTATTATTGGACTTCCTGGCTTATAGCCCCTATCCGGTCCTGATCTGTGGCGACTTTAACGAAACGCCTTACAGCTACACCTATCGTAAGCTGAATGCCTTCTATGATAATGCTTTTGAGGAGGCAGGAAGAGGATTTGGAGTTACTTATCTGCCCTTTTCCCCGTTCCTGCTCAGGATAGATCACCAGTTTTATGATGATAGATTAGTGGCTACCACCTTTGAAACGATGAAGGATATTAAGCTTGCTGATCATTACCCCATTCGCGCCTCTTACCGGCTGAGCCGGGACGATTGACCATTTCTTTATCCTCTACCCGGATAGCTTATTCTTCAGTTTTGAAAAGGTCTTTTCTATACCTGTAGTGGTGTCTGATTCAGATTCACCCCCGATAAGAAATGCATAGGGCTTCAGGTCGGAGGTGTGATTCATGGCCACATAGAGCATCCCCAAGTAAGGTATGGCGACCATCATGCCTACCACGCCCCATATGGCACCTCCTAATACTACAATTAATATGGTGAAGAAAGGGTTGATGTGCACCTTTTTACCGACGATAAGGGGCTCCAGCAGGTAGCTTTCAATAAACTGCGCAATAGCAAATACGATAAGCACGCCGAAAAATGAGTTGCCAGGATCTTCAGCCAGAAGCGTATTTGCCATCGGAAACGCTACACCAATCGCATTTCCTAAGTATGGAATAAGGGAAAGTAACGCAGCAAATACCGCATAAAAGAAAGCATAGGGGACACTGAAGGCAAAGAAGCCGATGCCGTAAATGATAGCAAGGAAAAAAATGAGGATCAGACGGCCTCCCAGGTAATTTGCGGCTGTGCTCTTTATTTCTTCCAGGGCGTCTGTAGCATTATCGTGCTGCCCCTCAGGTACCAGCCGGTGAATAAATCCGGCAAAGTGATGCCGGTAGTAGAGGAAAAGCAGTATATAAATTGCGACAAGTACAAGATCACCAAAAGAACCAATGGTGTTTTTCAACATACCGGTGAGGCGGCTTTGCGGGCCGCTAAGAAAGTTGCGTACAGCTTTTTCAATAGCTTCTTCCTGTTCTTTCTCACTCACTCCCACTTGTTTTACCACCATCGTTTGTACCTTTTCTATCTGCTCTTTGCCTCTCTGCTGAATACGATCCCAATCACTGGCTATATTCTGAACCTGGTGTGATAGCAGAAAAACGAGTCCTGCGATGAATGCTACAAAGATCAAATCGGATACCAGGCAGGATAGAAAGCGATTCATACCAGCTTTCTCGAGGCGTCTGGCAACGGGTACCAGTAAGAGCGCAATTAACAGAGCCAGGGCGAGAGGCTTTAAAAAGGAAGCAGCAAAAATGAGTCCGGCGACTACGCCGAAAACCAGTGCCAGCACAAGTACAATACGTACTAACTTATTGTTATGCATAGAGAAGTAGTAAGATTCTCAAAAAAATCGTATTTTAAGTAAATACTACCTACAATAAACTTTTTGGCGGCGAATGGTTTTAGCCGGTCCGGTATTCCAGCCCTGCGACCGGGGAGCTGTCTTTTTCAAACGACTTAATATACTGAGGCTATGAGCGATCGAATTCTTGTGACCGGTGGGACAGGTACCATCGGCTATCACCTTCTTAAGTACCTAAAGGAGCAGGATACGCCTTTTACCGTATTCGCCAGGAATCCAAAAAAGGCGGCCACATTAAAAGGCAGAGGCTATGAAGTAATTCTTGGTGACTTTGACGATAAAGACTCTGTTGATGAGGCTATGCAGGGAATAGGTAAGCTTTTTCTGAATTCACCTGCTGGACCACAACAGGTGGACCATCAAAGAACGGTGATAGAGGCTGCTATCTCTAATAAAGTAAAACACATTGTGAAGGTTTCCACTATTGATGCCTCCCCGGACAGCTCGCTGAATATTGGCCGCTGGCATTATGAAATAGAAAAAGCAATACGTGACTCAGGGATTGGCTATACTTTTTTACACGCTAATGGATTTATGCAGAATTTTTTCGCATATGCTGATAGTATAAGGAATTTGGGCCGAATTTATGCACCATTTGCTCAGGGTAAATACAGCGCGGTAGATGCCAGGGATGTGGCTATGGTAGCTGCGCGTATTTTAGCTGGTGAAAGTCAGGAAAACCAGGAGTATGAACTTACGGGCCCTACGGCGGTTGGTATGCGAGATGTGGCAAGAGCAATAAGCACAGCCATTAACAAGGAGGTACGCTACGTACCCATAGCCCCGGAGGATGCGCGCAGCAATATGCGGAATTCAGGCATGCCGGACTGGTTGGTAGAAGATATGCTGGAGCTATCGAAAAAGTATGAGGAAGGTCATGGCAGCCGGGTTAGCGGCCACATCAGAAATGTGACCGGCAACCGGGCTACCGACCTTAGCCGCTTTACTGAGGAAAACTGGCGGCAGTTTGCCTGATTCACCTTATAAGCCGGGCTTTCACCAGTTGGTAGCTGCCACTACCCAGGCAAACGGTGCTCATAGCCTGAAAGAAAAGTTCAGCGTACGGGAGCTTGGAAAAGCTGCCTGCAAAACTCAGTAGTAGAAGTAAAGCTCCGGCAATGATAGCGAGCGTGCCTGTCTCGATCATGCCAAAACGGATAGCTTTGCGCCGCTGATAGTACCCTATATGGTGTACAGCCAGGTCAGAGTGTTTTTCCAGTCCTCTTTTAAACCGTGTGTTCACACTTTCCTTTTTCTGCTTTATGGAATCGGCCAGTTTACGTGCTTTTTCTTCGTGCGCAGATTTGCCGTGTGCCAGTTGACGGTGCGTCTGCTCCACATATTGCCGGTCAGGTTCATTTAGGTTGCGCTTAGCAAGAGCTTCACAAGCCTGCTCACTTACCTTCTCTATAGGGTCTCGCAGGGCTGTTTTCAGTAGCTCCATACTTTCCTCTCCCTTCATTCCGGACAGACACTTTACGGCCTGTAACCGCAGATGCCAGTTGCCCTCTTCCAGCAGTAACTTCATTACCGGAAGAGCCCGGTCGCCAGCCAGGCTTAATTTTTCTATGGCGCGTTCTGCCTGGACGGGGCTCGCCTTTTTTAAATATCTCACCACCTTCATTGGCTTTGGATTTGTCCCTTTTGCCTCATGTATCATCATTCTTCACTATAGCTGTTGAATCCTTTAATAAAAGTAGTTATGAGGCGTGAATGGAGCTAATTTCATGAGAGCTGCGAGGCAGGTGAGGTGGCCTGAGGGTGCAAGGTACCGGCCTGGCCGGAAAATAAGTTAGTAAATGTGCTTTCCTGTTTTTAAATATTACGCTTATGCCTTCTGCCGCTCGTGAGCAGGATATGTATTTTACGCAGGAAAAATGAATTATTAGTGCGCCTGGCGGGTTGGGAGGGTGTTAATTGCGCAGGTGGCTTAATGTGGTGCCGATAAACTGCATAGAAATCTTTTGCCGGTGGTGTTTTTCGCAGAATGCAAAATAGGCCCCCGGGGCATTCATGCAAACTGTATGGTGGTGTCCGGGTGGGTTTGAAAAGGAATAATTTAATGCCTGCAGACATACCATCGGCCTGGTCTATACAGGAGGTTTGACGAAAAGATTGAGCTAAAAGGAGGTAAACGTACAGTATCTTCTTACATTTGTGCTTAAGAAAATAAGAAGTATGCGGTAGATAAGTGGTTCTCCAATGCATATTTCTGCCATTCCGGCGTATTTCGAAGTGGTTAAGTTCTTCCACAAGAATGGCTCTGTCAGGAGTAAGTACTTCCGTATGAAGATTAATGGTTGGAATGGTGATCAGTGTAAAGGGCACTTTAGGTAGTACTGGCTAATAGGCCGGTTTGCTAAAGATGGATTCTTCGCCTGCGCCCGGGCAAATAATACCTTATGAAGTTTATTACAGAGTTTTTATTCAACGAATTCAAAGAAGTAAAACTGTATTTTTTGTCGGCCCTTATTGGTGCGGCAATTAACTCCCTGCAGGGGCATGACATTTTTGGGGCATGGGAGCCCTACCTCGTACCCCTGCTTGCTCTTTCTCTTACCAAGGCCCTAAGTGCCTATCGCCATCGTGAGCGGGACCTTATCGCGCGTATGCCCGAAGTTCGCTCCGAACCGGTATTTGTTACCGAAGCGGATGGTCAGATTATGCTGGGAGCCGGTAAAGGATGGAACACCATCACCACGGCCGGCATAGGGTCGCTGGGCGACCTGTTTGGTGCAGAAGCTACAAACCGTCTGCTGGACGAAATGGTCCTTCGTCAGGAAGGCCAGTCCGAAGACTGTTACTTTAGTCCGGCCATGGGTAAGACATACCACGTGCATTATTGCATGGAAGGTGAAAACTGGCTCGTATGGTTATCGGCCGTATCCTCTGAAGAGCTTAAAGTTTCCGCCTGAGGCCTTCCGTTATTTAAGAGTATACCCTGATGCCATCTTTCGTGGGTTTCAGGGTGTGAGTTCCGCCGGAGATCCGTCCATCCTTTGAGAAGAAGTTTCCGGAGCCTTGCCGGAGGGTGGCATATATAACTCTATGTAGGTGTTCTGGATGGTTCTGGGTGCCAGAAACTCATTTTTAAGTTCGTAGTTTTCCTGCAGGCATTCCCGTATTTCATCAGGGTTAAAGTTATTGAGGTAGGGGATGTACTCAAACAAGACTACATCGTATTTGCCCTCTTGTATTTCCTGGCAGTACTCATCTATTTGTGGCTGAAAGATAGCCACGTTTTTGTGGTACCACATGGGCTTACCTCTTTCAGGTTCGTAGCCTATAACCGCCGCCAGGGGGGTCAGCTCGCTCATATTCAGGATCCGGAGGTCGCTCCCCTTTTCCTTTACCACGGGTAAGTTTAATAGATAGGCTATTCCTTCTATGGTTTCTTCGGGCATGTATACGCCCTTAAAGGCTTCGTATTCGGATAGCTTCCAGGCAGAACGATCACGCTTTACTGTGTCTTCAGCTGATGTCATCCAGGTGTTGCGTGATACGACCTTTTCACTTGTTTCTTCCTGCTGAGGCATGATTTTATTTATTACCCGCTGGGCATACAACCAGTAATCTGCAGACCACCAGAAGACCACCAGTAGGGCGCCCGCTGCCACGGCATAGCGGCGATCTATCCATTCTGCTTTCAGCAGCATACTCAACAGATATGCGGCAGCAAAACTGTGAAAGTAAATATTCACATTATGAGGAATGTAGCTTGTAACCTGCACCAGTAGGGCCTGTACTAATATGCCGAGGGTAACAAGGGTAAAAGTAATCCATACTTTATTTTTGAACAGAGCCACCTGCTCCCTGAGCCGGAAAATGGAGAATAGGAGAATGGCCATGAGGTAAAATTTGATCCACTGTGACTCCATGAAAATGGCAGTGAGAAAATCCATGGCGTTGATGCGTGAATAGTGTGGCTCCTGGCCGTAGTTGAACCAGTATAAGAAACCATCGTCCAGGAAAGGGACGATCATGAGGAGCGCTAATCCGGCAAAACCTGCTCCAAACCACAGCAGACTTTTCCAGTTTCTAAAAACCAAGGCATGGTATAGTAGTAGGGTGCCAGCCAGCACGGTAGCGAGTCCGCCGCCGTCCTGTTTGGTAAATAATGACAAAAACGTAAAGGCACCGCCCGCAATCAGGGCGGCAGCCCTGGCCCAGCCCGTGGCGCGCAGCAGGCCGTAGCACATAAAGGCCAACCCTATGAGCTGGTAGATGAAAACGGAGTTATTATACCAGGGCCAGAAATTGATAAATAAATAGGAAAGGCAGAAAATAAGCAGGGCCAGTAAGAGCTGTGGATGAGGTACGCCTAAACTTCGCATGAGGCTGCGAAAGCTAAACCCGGTTACGATATTCAGGAAGCTCTGCGCGATGACCAGCGTATACATACTGGGCCCGAAAAGCTTAAAGAATGCAGCCGGTACCAGCCAGTATGCATAGCCCATAGGCAATCCGAAGTCCTGATAGGGTACCTGCCCTGAATAGAGCCTGTAGGCACCTTCAAAAGACAGGAAAATATTAATCCGATATGGGAAATTGAAAAATAGGGGTACCAGTGAAAACAGTACAATCATTCCGGCTTCCAGTATAAAAGCTGTTCTGCCGGAGACAGATTTGTCTAACCACATGAAAAGATGCGCTTGAGGTGTCTATTTGGTTTAGTGAATATACTCTTTTTTTGCACTTTGGCCGGTAAAGAAGTCCGCCGCCTTGTCTGTATTATTTGCAGAAGGCTTATTATTCAGGACTTTAGCTCCCTTTGATTTTTTCCTTTCTTCTGAGATAATGCTCAGGGCAAGAGGAACCCAGGCAGTGAACAGGAAGAAGGTAAACAGCCCTGCTATGAGCCACAACTCTACGGGAACGGCATAGCGCGTATAGCTTAGCATATGTCCGTATCTATCCAGGATAAAATAGCCCAGGCTTCCTGTGAGCAGGGCCAGTATGGCCACTACACCTTTATAGAGAGGCTGAGTAATCTGGTTGCCGATATATGATTTGTAGCGCTCCAGGTAAACCAGGTTTGTTACCACTATCCAGGGAAAGGCAAGCTGTAATAGCCTGATCTCATTGAAAATGCCACCTACAAAGGTGGTGAAAAATATCAGTCCTACTGCCCAGGGACCTGAAGAAAGTATGATCCTTCGGCCTTCTGTAGAGGGGGTAAGCGACTTGCGCGATACCATGCTGAAAAGAAACAATACCCACATGGCATGAAACGTGATGAAAAAGAAGGCCGGTATCTGCAGGTAGTTTTCAATATTGTACATGAGGCCCTCCGTCATATCGTAGCGTTCATAGCCGAGAAGAATACGAAAGCCTACCCATGCCGCAAAAGGAATGATTGCCATGAGCATCCGCTTGAATACGGAGTGGCTGCGGGTAAAGAAAAGCATTACAAAGGGTAGTATGAGGAGGGTTTCCCGGCACATTATAGCTACTACACAGGTAAGCATAAAGGGCAGGGTGCGGTTCTTTATCAAAAATACGAGCCCCAGACAGAGTAGGGTATAAGCCAGGAAATCTTCACGGGTATGTACAGGCGGGGTATAGCCCATAGCTACTGCCGGGCAAATAAGAAACAGCGAAATGCCTATAAGACTTAGCTTACGCGAAAACCTGAGGGTGTGCATGAGCCAGTAAAAGCTTAGGCAGGCTGTAATAAAAAAGAAGTAACTCCATGCGATAAATGTACCGAAGAAGAGAGTGTTGCTATTACCGCCCAGCAATTCATATGTGCCCTGAACGATCCATGCAAATAAAATCCGATACTTGAATGGTGCCAGATCTGTAATGTTGTACTCATCAAGAAGGTGCGGCTCGGTCATGATCTGTGCTCCCATAAGCTCCATGTCAAACATGTAACCTCCGGTAAGCGTGTTCGCCAGCACAAATACGATAGTGGCTGCCAGCAATATGGCAAAAAAGGTCTTCCTACTCATTAATTCCTGATCACATTTCTCTTCCCAACAATCCGTTTTCACTCAAATGGTTTCAAAACCCAATAAGCCCACCGGATAGTTAAATAGATGCAACATTTCCGGCGATATTTAGTAATTATATGTAAGCTTTGGTTAGGGTTTTTACTTAAAATAAGGCTCTAATCCCTCTGATAGCTGGTCTACTTTCTGTTTATTAATGTATAAAATATTGTTTTTCAATAATTTATTGAATTTTTTGCAATAAGTAACCCATGAGTATGAAAAAGTAAAGATGTATGTTGTGCCATGTACTAAAAAATGGTTAAATGTTGTTGCTTTTTCTTTATAAAATATAATCAAATCCTATTGATAGTACAACTACAATAATTTTTAAAATGTTGAGAAAGGCCATACTTTTTTTATCGATTTCATTTCTGATAAGCCTTTCAGGTTATTGTCAGAACCCTTCGTTTTGGGATGGGAATAATCCTAATGAGGGTTTTTCGCTAACCGCACCTGATGGAACAAGGTATTTGCGATATTCCCCCCCTGCCTACAATGGTTCAGAACCCTATGGGTTATTAATATACCTTCATGGGGGGCAGGCAATTAGGAGTGCTTTTAATGATGGTAGTGAAGAGCCTTACTATGCTGCTTTCTATGGCCCTCCAAAGGTGATAGAATCAGGAAGGTGGGATAATTCAAGAAAGCTTATTGTAGTGGCACCAAAACTACCCAGAGATACCTCAGTGCCAGATGTGAATGATCAGGAATGGCAGCTCAGTCGTATCAGGTCAGTAATTGATGATGTGAAAGCCAGCCTCAATATTGATAATGATAAGGTGTATATCACCGGAATCAGCGTAGGAGGTAAGGCAGTATATGATATGCTGGAGGCTTATCCAAATGAATTTGCCGCGGCTTTTCCTTTTAGTGCAAACGCTCCCCTGGGCAATGTGTGCAGCTATAAAGATGTACCCATATGGGGCTTTCATGGTAATGAAGACGGCCTGGTGCTATATAATGATTCGCGTGATGGCGTGAGATACGGTACCAAAGTAGTAATTGACGCCATAAATGCCTGCAGCCCTGCTCCGGCGATACCTGCCCGTTATACAGAGTTTGACATGTACGATCACTATGGCTGGCAACAAACCTACGAAGAGACCAACGGGTACGATATCTATAGTTACATGTTGGCGATGGAGAGGAATAACCCTGCTAATATTGCCCCCTTTGTGACCGCTGTAGGGGCTGATATGAGTATAGAGGAGCGTGATGGCACGTTTACCTTGCTGGGACGTGCCTATGATGCCGATGGTACGATTTCCTCGCTGCAGTGGACCAGCGAGCTCAGCAGCAGCCCTGAGATAGATATATGCAATGCTAATTCAGAGACCCTGCTGCTCGATAACCTGGAAGAAGGGTTTTACACTTTTCGCCTGACGGCTACCGATAATGATGGAGCTACCAGCTTCGACGATTTCAATCTGCAAGTGGTGGCTGCCGGCAGCTATCCTTCCGAGGTATCTGCTCTGCGCCTGGTTACAGTAGGTAACCCTTCCAATATCCTGCAAACCCTGGAGCAGGACGCGGTGGTCAATCTGGATGATTACGATCTCTCCTCGGTAAGACTCGACATTAACGGAGAGGCCACAGCGAATAATGTTCGCTACGGTTGGGATTATAATCGCTTTTACGAACAGTATTTCAATCCCAGGACTATGAAGCAAAGCCGGGTGCCAAACTTACCTGAGCTTACCTTGGGGACACACTATATTTATGCCGCCACCTTTGCCAATAGGAATAATGTAATCCCCCGCGATACCTGGTTGCAGTACAGAATTCATGTGGTAAACGAGCCGAATATGACTTTGCCTACGCCGCCTGATTTTACTGCTACACCACTTAGTTCGGGTACCCAGATAGAGATTTCCTGGTCTACCGCAGGCAATGAAACCAACAGGTTTGAAATACAGCGGTCAGGTTGTTCTTCACAGGGATTCACAACAGTCTCCACCACCTCTATAGGACAGAATAACTATGTGGACGGTGGACTTTCTACCAATGAGACTTATCGCTACAGGATCCGGGCAATAGATGCATCGCAGTTCAGTGCTTATGCGCCTCAGTTATTAGTCACTACCACAGAAGAGCCACTGCCCGTTTCGCTTATGTACTTTAATGCTAACGCCACACGGCAGCATGTGGAACTCAACTGGGCCACGGCCAAAGAAGAAAACCATGCATTCTTTGAGGTGCAGCGTTCGGACAATGCGACTGAGTGGGCGTCAATCTATACAGAGTCAGGCCGGGGAGATTATGAAGGTATTCGCCGGTATGCGTTCACCGATCGTAGTCCGGGTCAGGGTATTGTATACTATCGTCTTAAGCAAGAGGACCATGACGGCACCACTACTTACTCTAAGCTGGCAAGAGTGGATATGAGTGGTTTACAGCCTGCGGTTAGCTTTTTCCCCAACCCATTGAATTCGGGTGAAATATTGCGGGCCGATGTTACCGGACTCAGGAATGATGAGGAAGTGATCATGACCTTACACGATAGCAGGGGCACACAGATTTTTTATAAAACTCTTTCGGTTGCGCGGTTGCGCGAATTTACTGAGTGGCAGCCCGGTACACTCAAACCAGGTATCTATATGCTGCAAACGAACACTCCTGCAGGCAACTTTAATCAGCGAATGATCGTGAGGTAATATTATTCGCAGAAATTTCGTGGATACTGATAAGGTGAGCGGTCGCACCGTTCACCTTTTATTTTTTTCTCTTTAAAACGGACAATAAAATCAGTCTGACAGGTTACTTTTTCTGATTTTTGTTATAAAAATACGTTTTAAAGTAATGTTTAACTGCCTTGCGGATGGGCACGGAATATGATTACGTGGCTAAAAATTCCGCGTAATATTCCATATAATTGTGATATGTTAAATACCGTTGAGGCTGAAAAGGGATCGTTGATGTCGCAAACAGCTACCTTACTCCGGCTCATCAGGGTGAAACATTGGGTTAAAAATACCTTTTTGTTCATTCCTGCATTTTTTGCCGGTACCTTGTTCAGAGCGGAGGGACTTCTCCAGCTCATAGCAGGATTTTTTGCATTTAGTTTCATTGCCAGTGCCGTTTATATCATGAATGACTACCGTGATATAGAGAGTGACCGGCAGCATCCGGTCAAGAGTAAAAGACCCCTGGCATCCGGGGCTGTCTCGCCCAGGGCGGGGCTTAGCTATATGAGCATCTTATTAGTAACTGGTCTGGCTATAGGCCTCATCCTTTCCCCTTATTTTCTGGCTTTCCTTGGGGTTTATTTTGTAATGAATATTGCCTATTCCATGGGCCTTAAGAATATCAGCATACTTGATATTTTTATCATTGCCCTGGGGTTTTTGCTGCGTACCGTTTCGGGCGGTATACTGGCCGAGGTGCCTATCAGCCAGTGGCTTATTATCATGGTTTTTCTGCTGGCCGTATTTCTTGGGCTGGCTAAGCGCCGCGACGACCTGGTACTGGCAGAGCAGGAAGGGAAAGTACTGCGTAAAGCGAGCGAGAAATACAACCTTGTTTACGTGAATAACTGCCTCACCATGCTGGCGGCCGTGATCGTAGTGGCCTACCTGATGTACTGTCTTAGCGATGAGGTCATCCAGCGTTTTGAATCACCTTACCTTTTTTACACCAGTGTGTTCGTTATCGCCGGGATGATGCGTTACCTGCAGATAACCCTGGTGGAACAAAACAGCGGTTCCCCTACAAAAGTATTGTACAAGGATGCTTTTATCCGGATTACCCTGTTATTGTGGATCCTCGCCTTCATGGTACTTATCTACGCCAATAAATTGTTCTGATATGTCATTACAGGAAGTTTCGAACTGGGGCAATTACCCTAAAATGGAGGCTGAGGTAAAGACCTTTTCAGAGGTAAGCGAAGCCGAAGCCTACCTCTCCGGTACAAAGGTCCCGGTGATACCGCGTGGTAATGGCCGCTGCTATGGCGATGCTTCGCTGGAAGAGCACATACTGAGCACTCTGCGATATGATAAGTTGCTGGAGTTTGACAGGGAGCAAGGCATACTTGAATGCCAGTCCGGGATTACCCTGGACCAGGTGCTGGAAGTAGTGGTGCCATCAGGTTGGTTTGTGCCGGTTACGCCCGGCACTAAGTTCATAACGGTGGGGGGTGCCATAGCCTCAGATGTACATGGTAAGAATCACCATGCCGAAGGCTGCTTTGCAGATCACGTGCTGGAGATGGATGTACTTACCGGTACCGGAGAGCTCATTACATGTGGTCCGTCTTTTCAGCAGGAGCTTTTCGAAGCCACCCGTGGAGGGATGGGACTTACCGGTCTGATCACGCGTGTGCACTTTAAACTTAAGCCTGTACGCAGCAGCTACATATACCAGAAGCAGATAAAGGCACGTAACCTGGATGAGGCCTTTGACCTGTTCCAGGAATATAAAGATTATACCTACTCCGTATCATGGATAGACTGCTTTCAAACAGGAAAAGACCTGGGCAGAAGCATCCTGATGGTAGGCGAGCATGCCGAATTGGAGGAGTTGAGCGCTTCCCAAAAACGTGATCCGCTCAAGGTGCATGATAAGCGGTTGCTAACCATGCCGGTCTACCTGCCGGGTATGGCGCTAAATCCCCTTTCCATCCGTTCATTTAATTTCCTGTACTACCTTAAGAACACGAAAAAGCTGCAGGAAGGCACGGTAGATTATAATGGGTTCTTCTATCCACTGGATGCCATACTGGAGTGGAATAAGATGTATGGCCGTAAAGGGTTTGTGCAGTACCAGTTTGTACTGCCTATGGAAACCAGCCGCAAGGGGCTGGAAGACATCCTTAACCGTATCAATGCGAAGGGGCTTGGCTCATTTCTGGCCGTACTGAAGTTATTTGGTAAACAAGATAACCTCATCTCCTTTCCTATGGAGGGCTACACCCTTGCACTGGATTTTCCCGTACGCGATGGTCTTTTTCCCTTTTTGGACGAACTGGATAAGGTGGTGCATGACCTGGGAGGGCGTCTTTACCTTTCCAAAGATGCACGTATGAGTAAGGAAGCCTTTCTGCAGGGGTATCCGCGGGCTGAGGAGTTTATCCGGCTGGTAAAAAAATATAATCCGCAGAATACATATAATAGCATTCAAGCGAAACGACTCGGAATAACCACATGAGTAAAGTACTGATACTGGGCGCTACGTCCGACATGGCAGTTGCCATTGCCAAAAAGTTCGCATCCGAAGGGTACAGCCTCATATTGGCGGCCCGCAGCCTCACGAAGCTGGAGCCTCTTCAGAAGGATATGGCCATCCGCTTTCCCGACGTGGGGGTAGAGTCTTTGGCCTTTGATGCCCTCGACTTTGCGTCACACCAGCCTTTTGTGGATCAACTGGTACAGGGAGGACTTCCGGAGGTTTCAGTGTGTGTTTTCGGATACCTGGGAGACCAGGAAAAGGCCCAGCAGGACTGGAACGAGGCGATGCAGATCATCGGCACTAACTACACGGGGGCCGCTTCTGTGATGGATCGTCTGGCAGAGGCCTATGAAAAAAAGGGCAGTGGATGCCTTATTGGTATTTCATCCGTGGCGGGCGAAAGAGGCCGGCAGAGCAATTACTTTTACGGTAGTGCCAAAGCGGCCTTCAGTGCCTACCTGTCAGGCCTTCGTAATCGCATGGCCAAAAAGAATGTACATGTAGTGACGGTGAAGCCCGGCTTTGTGAATACAAAGATGATCGAGGGCATGGATACCCCTAAGCCGCTCACGGCTCAGCCTGAGGAAGTAGCCAAGACGGTTTACAGCGCCTATAAAAAGGAGAAGAACATCGTTTACACCAAATCTGTATGGCGCCCGCTCATGTATGCTATCAAGAGTATACCGGAGAGTATGTTCAAAAAGCTTAAGCTGTGAGTAAGAGCCTCGCCTTATTTGATTTCGATGGTACCGTTACGCGAGGTGATTCCTTTATGCGGATGATCCGCTATGTTGTAGGCTGGCCCCGTTTCCTTGCAGGTATGGCGGTGCTCAGTCCCGTACTGGTGGCCTACAAAGCAAAGCTTATTCCGAACTGGCGAGCCAAGGAGATTGTACTGGCCCATTTCTTCAAAACATGGCGACAGG
This sequence comes from Roseivirga sp. BDSF3-8, assembly GCF_041449215.1. Classification (NCBI taxonomy): domain Bacteria; kingdom Pseudomonadati; phylum Bacteroidota; class Cytophagia; order Cytophagales; family Roseivirgaceae; genus Roseivirga; species Roseivirga sp. BDSF3-8. Next base: position 3,631,672 of record NZ_JBGNFV010000001.1, read on the forward strand.
AGAAATTTAACGATCGCTGTGAGAAATTTGCGCGTAATGTGATCCCGCACATGGTACGTCCCGCGGCAATCGAGCAAATCAAACAGCACCAGGAGCAAGGCCATAAGGTTGTTCTCGTGTCTGCTTCTGCGGAAAACTGGCTCAGTTGCTGGGCTGAAGAGATGGACATAGACCTGATTGCCACACGGGTAGAACTAAAAGAGGGCCGGGTGACCGGCAAACTGGAAGGCCGGAACTGCTATGGGCCGGAAAAGGAAAGCCGTATTCGTGAGGAAATAGATCTGGCCAAATACGATCATATTTATGCCTATGGTGACAGCAAGGGTGACCGTGAAATGCTGGCCATGGCAAAAACTGCACATTATCGCCCTTTTCGCAATAAACAGGCAGGCTAAATGCAACCGCTGAAAACTACTCTACTGCCGGTATATTGTATTGGCGGATTGGGAGTGGATGAGCGGGTATTTCAGCACTATCACTTTCCGGGTGATAAGATCGTGCTTCCTTATTTCACACCACAAGCGGGAGATGACATCTGTAGCTATGCGGATAAGCTGGCTGAGAGGATTACTCACGATCACTTCATCCTACTGGGAATCAGTTTCGGTGGCATACTTGCCCAGCAAATAGCCTTGGCTAAAAAGCCTGCGGCATTAATCCTTATCAGCTCCATACAATCCTACCGGCAGATACCACGGGTTTACCGTGTGGCGATGAAGCTGGGAGGCAGCAGAGGCTTGCGGCTTGCGTGGAAGACTGACATCCCTTTCACACGAAATTACTTCTTCACAGCCAGGGAAAAGACTCATCGCAGGACGCTGCAGAGGATCTATGAGGCGACTGACTTTGATCTGGTGGCCTGGTCGCTACCCCTTATCATGAAGTGGGAGGGTGTGGATTTGCCTGATGATCTGCCGAAACTGATCTTACACGGCTGTAGAGATAAGTTTTTTCCCGTCGGCAGGCGGGCAGATATCGATGAGTGCATTGAGGGGGCAGGGCACTTTATGGTGGTAAGTCACCACAAAAAGGTCCGTACAAGTCTGGAAGAGTTTTTAAGTACCAGGTAGGTATAATTAAATGGAGGTGGATCTTTTTCTTGGTAGTTTTAGTATCTAATGCTTTCTGAAATATAATAAAAAAGGCCCGCACAGGGCCTTTTTACTATCCTTCAGCAGATTCGTATCCTTCGTCTACCAGTAAGTTTCCACCTTCGGCACTGGATACCGCCAGCTCATCGCAGCGCTCGTTTTCCGGTATACCTGCATGGCCTTTCACCCACTTCAGCTTCACATCGTGCTGGTTATAGATATCTATAAACCGTTTCCACAGGTCCGGGTTCTTCTTGCCTTTAAAGTTCTTCTTCTTCCATCCCCAGAGCCAGCCTTTCGTTACCGCATCCACCACATACTTACTATCCGAGTACACAGTCACCTCCTGTCCGGGCTTTTTCAGTGCTTCCAGGCCCACAATCACCGCCAGCAGTTCCATGCGGTTATTAGTGGTTTTGCGAAAGCCTTCGGAAATTTCCTTACGGTGCGGGCCGGCCATCAGTACTACCCCGTAGCCTCCCGGCCCGGGGTTTCCCAATGAGGACCCGTCTGTGTACATCGTGATCTGCATCAGGCGAGAATATTCGTTTTAAACAGCTTAATGGCTATGGCAAGCAGGATGATCCCGAATACCTTTCTAAGCACATTAAAGCCTGCATTACCTATTTTTCTTTCCAGCCAGCGGCTTGTTTTCAATACTACGTAAACAAAAACGAGGTTCAAAAGAATGCCCACCAGAATGTTAGGCCCCTCGTAGGCTGCTTTCAGCGACACCAGGGTAGTCATAGTACCAGCCCCGGCAATGAGCGGGAACGCCAGCGGCACGATGGATGCGCTGCCAGCCTCTTCCGTATCAGCCCGGAAAAACTGCAGACCGAGTACCATCTCCATGCCCAGAATGAACATGATCAATGCGCCGGCAATAGCGAACGACTCCACATCTATACCGAAAAGCTTAAGTATGGATTCTCCCAGGTACAGGAAGGCGATCATAATGATGCCTGCCACCAGGGTTGCCTTTTCGGATTGAATGTGACCCGCTTTTTTTCTCAGATCGATGACAATAGGAATTGAGCCTAGAATATCGATCACGGAAAAGAGAATAAGCGATACGCTTATTATTTCTCTGAAATTCAACATGTCTTACCTCCTTTTGTAAAATAAGCCCGCAAAGGTATGAAAAGAGGTAAATTAGACAATGGGTGAGATCAGGAATAATTATTTAGTAAAAATGCCTTAAGCTTTTCTACATCTTCACTGTCAATGGCCGGAAAGTTGGCTATTCGGAAACTGGTCTCCTTGTGCGGACCATACCCTTTGCCAAGCTGTATACCTGCTTCATTGGCCGTGCGGTGTATCTCCGCTATACGATCTGCAGGGGCCTTTACGGCAAGCACCGTGCGTGAGCGAAGGTACTCGTCCGGCACCATCCAGTCCAGTACAGATGAGTTGGTAATCACCTCGCTCAAGTCCTTATACTGCTCCTCCAGCCGCTTATGGATTGGGCCTATGCCATAGCGCTTTTCCATACTGCGCTTGAGCAGGTATATACCCAGCACATTAGGGGTGTAATGGGTCTGGTACTTGTCCATGTTTTCCAGCATGCGTAGCAGGCTGTTATAGTGCCCCCCCTCGTTTAGCTGGCGGGCGCGTTCTACGGCCCGCGGACTCAGGATCATAAGGCCCAGGCCTGCCGGTAGTCCCAGGCACTTTTGTACAGAACCGTAGGCAATGTCTATACGGCTAAAGTCAAGGGCTATGCCACCCAGTGAGCTGGTGGCATCAATGGCGATAAGGGCTTGCGGGTACTTCCGGTGTATACTTTCCAGAGCCATCTGCGGTATACGCGTGCCGTTGGAAGTTTCGTTATGCGTAAAGCACAGTATCTCCGTAGCCTTTGGCAGTTTTATAGATTCAAAATCCGGCATCTTGGTCAGATCAAAGGTAGTGGCTTTAGCCTTAGGCCGGATATTTTTGGCAAAAGTGAACCACTTCTCACCGAAGGAGCCGTTGTAGAAGTGATAGCTCATGGTGCGGGTAAGGGATTGGGCGATCACCTCCCAGCACTCGGTGGCACTGGAGGTGAAAACGATCCTGTAGCTATCCGGGATAGATAACCTGTCTTTAAGGAGTTCCACCGCTTCGCGGCACAGTGTCATAAAGCCCTCACTGCGGTGGTTAATACTAAGAATTCCCTGATCGTATGCATCCTGCACATAGGCAGGTATTTCCGGGTATACTTTGGATGGCCCCGGGTTAAAGGTGGTTGTCATTGCGTGACCATTACTTTTTATCGATGAAATACTCTAAGGCCAGCCTGTAGCCTTTTAATCCCAGGCCGGCAATAGTACCTGCACACACCGGTGCCAGGTAGCTGTGATGACGAAACGCCTCGCGGGCATATATGTTGGAGATATGCACCTCCAGCACCGGTGTTTCTATGCCTGCCACCGCATCGGCCAGTGCCACAGATGTGTGGGTATAGGCTCCGGCGTTCAGAATGATTCCGTCTGCCTCTCCAAACCCCTTACTGTGCAGGTGGTCTACCAGTGCACCTTCGCTATTGCTTTGAAAATACGTCAGTTCATTTCCCTCATATTCTTTAACAAGTGCATCAAAGAAAGCTTCAAATGACTGGTGCCCGTATATTTCAGGCTGCCGCTTACCCAGCAGGTTCAGATTAGGTCCGTTTACAATAGCGATCTTCATAGCTAAAAATACATTATCTTTCCGGCCAGAAGGATACAAATGGATAAGTGGGATAATTACCTAAAGCAATTCAGGAATCACCTCCGTCTCGAGCGGTCGCTGGCGGCCAACTCCATCGATGCTTATGAGCGGGATGTGGTAAAACTAAAACAGTTTGCTCAAATCTCCAATGGACCAGCCAGCCCCCTTGAGGCTACCCTGCCATGGCTGAGGAGTTTTATCCAGTATCTGGCCAAAAAAGGCCTCTCCGCCTACTCTCAGGCGCGCATTATTAGTGGTATCAGACAATTTTATCGCTTTCTTGTTTTTGAGGATTACCTCCCTACTGATCCTTCCGAATTACTGGAAGCCCCCCGCCTGGGCCGTAAGCTGCCCGACACCCTGGAAGTTCATGAGATAGATGCCATTCTGGAAAGTATAGATATGAGTACTGACCATGGCGTGCGTAACCGGGCTATGCTGGAAACACTCTATAGTTCAGGATTGCGGGTAAGTGAGCTTGTTTCTTTGCACCTCAACCATGTGTATGCCGGCGAGGGAGGACCGGGGTTTTTGAGAGTATTGGGCAAGGGCAATAAGGAAAGGCTTGTGCCTATCGGCAGTAGTGCCCTCAAGTACATACAGATGTACCGCGAGCACGTCAGGGTACATTTTGCCCCGAAAAAAGGTCATGAACATATACTGTTTCTCAATCGCCGCGGTGCCATGCTCACCCGAAATTATGTATTTATGGCGCTGAAGGAGCTGGTAGCCAGAGCAGGAATAGCCAAAAATATCAGTCCGCATACATTCAGGCATAGCTTTGCCACCCATCTGATAGAGGGGGGGGCAGACCTGAGAGCGGTACAGGACATGTTAGGCCATGAGTCTATTACCACCACCGAAATCTACACCCATCTTGACCGTGATTTTCTGCGGCAGACTATCATGGAATTTCATCCCCGTGGAAAGTGACCCTGCATTTGACGGGACAGCTATACCCACCTAAGGTCATGTAAGGCCTCTCATATTCCAGCCTTCCTTTACGTGAGGTAGCCTTTTTGCCTTACGGGATCCTTATCGCTCCCTGAATTCAGGTAGTAGGAATATAACCGGAATTCGTGTTTCAACTCCTTTATTTTTCAGACACTTTTACCACATATCAAATTAACGAGGTGAAGGTATGAAGCAGGAACAACTCGCGCAGAGGTATAATTCGTCCAACGATAGCGGCGGGAGTAAAATTTCAGAGAGGCCCCACTGGGGAGTAGAGCAGGAACTGCTTGACTTGCATAAGGAAGAAATAAAAGTAAACGGAGTGAAAACCAGGATGGACGGAAGCGGAGTAAAGATCGCCATCCTAGATGGTGCTGTAGACCTGGAGCACTCATCTTTCCGGCAAAATCAACACAAATCCTTTGATCTCATTACCGATAATTGGGTGAAATATCCTGATAAGACAGTTTCACACAAGCATGGCACCATGGTGGCCGGTGTGATCGGGGCAGATGGGTGCGGTAAGCCAGGCAGACTGCATGGGGTGGCTCCCGGGGCTGCCATGTACTGTTACCGGGTAATGGATTCCAGCCAGAGGATAGTCCCTTATGCACTGGAAAAAAGCCTGGTTTGCGCTTTTGAAGAAGGGGTTGATATCATAAATATGAGTATCAGGCACCTGCCTGCAGACCGGCGTATCCTGAATCTGATCAGGGAGGCTTTTCGCAGAGGGATTGTGCTGGTGGCCCAGGCAGGTAACTATGAGTATAACGGAGTAGATAATGTGGATTATCCGGCTGCACTACAGGAGACCCTCGCTATAGCAGGGCATGACCGGGGCACATACGCTGCGCGAAAGGCAAAAGGGCAGTTTCTGGATTTTACGGCCCCTGGCAGTAACCTCTGCGGGCTGGCGCCGGGGCAGCAGTACACTAACGATACAGGCTCTTCATTTGCCTGCAGCTATTTCAGCGGGCTCGTTGCACTCCTTCTACAGGTATATCATGCTAAAAATCTTTATCCCTCTCCCAGCCAGGTTGAGGCAATCATGGCTGGCTGCACATATAGTAACGCATTCAGCATAGAGTCTGGTCATGGCTGTATTTCTGTTAAAAAGCTCATCAGCCACCTGAAAAGCCTCTGACCGTACAATTACAGATTAATCTATCCATTATAAAACATACTAACTTATGAATGATCAATTCAAACCCTATGTTCACCTGTTTTCCACTAATCTTCCCACAACCAATGTTAATGTGAACATCAAGCTTAGGTACAGGGTCAGTGTCGACCCTGCCTATGTATACCACTGGAGGCAGTTTGGTAGTGAAGAGTATAAAATAGAAGGAGACACCCGTTTCTACGAGATCATCGGGTTTACAGCCGGAAATCCGCCGGCAGGGGTGGATGTGGGAGAGCAATTATCCATTAATCCCGGAAATTTACTGCTGGGCGCGAGAGACTTTGTGGTACCAAGTATCATTAATGAGCGGAAGGTAAAATTGTCTGTACTGGCCGGAGACGGCGGGGGAGGGGAAGGCAATAGCACCTCTTACTACATAGATGCAGACACCTGATCCTGAATAACACTTTTGGAGCTCCTTTTTTTACCAAAATCACCTAACCTCTTCTGTCCGCGACAACTGCTTCCGGAAAATGGCGGGTAATTTTTGCCATGGATTACAATTACCTGAAAATAAATGAGGTTATAATTGGCTGTTTTTGGTGAAATAAGGGGCTTTTTTTCTTCGTAGTTAAATTATATTAGATATTATCAAGTGTAACATAGTTACTTAGTTTGGAATAAATCCATCATATCTTTAAATTGAAATATCCCAAGCCTATACAAGATGAAACTAAGGATATTTCTTTTCCTCAACCTTTTGCTTTTCAGTTTAAGAGGCTTTACTGCGCCTTATATTGTAGACAGCCTATACCGCATTTCAGAAGGCGAAACAGATGGTGAATATTTCCGTCAGGAGGCCAAAAAGCTGGCAAAAGAAGGTCGACTTGAAGAAGCCATGGCGGCCTTTGAGGAAGCTATTTCCCTGTTCAAAGAAGCAAATGATTCCCTGGGGGTGGCAGAGGCGCTCAATAGCCGGGGCGTGGCCTATAAAAATGCCAGCAAATTCTTGGAGGCAGTAGATGACTACCTTTTAGCAGCGACTATTAACCAAAGTATGGGGGAGCTGGCCGGACTGGCTAATAATTATACCAACCTCGGTAACTATTATGCAGATAGTGGCCAGCCCGATAAGGCCATGAAATACCTGCAAAAGGCATTGAGATTATATAAACAAACCGGGGATCAGTTAAGAGTGAACTACGTTGCTAACTCTCTGGGTACCTTATACTATACAGAAGGGTATGAAGACTATAATCTTGATTCTGCTGCCTACTACCTTCAAATAGCCTACGATGGATTTGAAGAGCTCGGAGCTACCCTTTACCTGCCAGGCATAAAGCAGAACTTTGGGATGATTGAGGAAAGCAGGGGGAATCCGGAGACAGCGCTTACCTATTACCTGGAAGCAAGGGAGGGCTTTAGTAATATGGAAGATTATCATAACCTGCCAAGGGTGGGGATTAATATAGGCGTCGTATACCTTAATCTGGACCAGCCGGAGGAGGCTTTGAATATACTTGGTGAAAGTAAAGAGATAGCCCTGCAATATGGTGATATGAAAACCTATCAGAGCTTGGAAGAGTGGTCTATACGTGCCTACCTACGAAAAGGCAACACCTTACAGGCAGAACGAAGCTTTAACATTTACGACAGCCTTAAGGAGGCAGATACACAAAATAGAGTAAGGGAAAAGATAGAGGAGATGGAGGCCAGGTATCAGAACGACCTGAAGGAGCAGGAGCTGGCTACCAAGGAAGCCGCCCTGGTCCAAAGCCTAAAGGAGAAAAACACCCTATACACCTTTCTTTCCATCGTACTTATCCTGACCGTATTGATCATTGTGTTCTACAGCCAGCGGCAGAGGGCGCTGAAGCAGCTGGCGGAAAAACAAACAAAGCTACACCATAACGAAATAAGCAAAATGCTGCATGAGCATGAGCAAAAGCGTCTTCACGCCATGCTGGATGGTCAGGAAAAGGAACGCTACCGGATAGCCACCGACCTGCACGACAGGCTTGGAAACACCCTATCCGCTGTAAAACTGCACATGAATGCCTATGATCATATGGCCATGGCTGGAAATGGTAGCGAGTGCAATGGGCAGCGGGATAAAATGGGTGAACTGCTCGACCGGGCTGTAAACGAAGTAAGAGAAATATCACACAATATGCTCTCCGGTGTCCTCACCAAGTTCGGACTTAGTGCTGCCCTCGAAGACCTCAAAGAAACCCTTGAAAGCAGCCAGCAATACCGTGTGCACCTGCAGATCATAAACCTGCATGACAGGATTGAAAATACCCTCGAGCTAAACCTGTACCGGATAGTACAGGAGTTAGTGAGCAACATAATGAAGCATGCCGAAGCCACCATGATCACCATTCAGGTAAATAAGCTGGATGATGAGATCATACTGCTGGTGGAGGACGATGGCGTAGGGTTTACGCCCGGAGCAGGTACCGGCGATGGCGTCGGGCTTCAAAACGTGGCCGATAGAGTAAGGTCGCTAAACGGCCACTTACATGTAGACGCACAGCCCGGCAGAGGGGCATCTATCACTGCAGAAATACCCACACCATGATCAATATAATAATTGCTGACGATCACCGTCTGGTTGTAGACGGTCTCAAACTCATGCTTCACTCACAGCCCGATATCCATCTGATAGGTGAGGCCTACTCGGGCGATGACGTACTCCGCCTGGTAAAAAAAGCTGAGAAAGCAGACCTCATCATCATGGATATAAATATGCCAAATGGCGATGGCATACAAACTACCCGGTACCTCAAAGAGCATCATCCTGATATAAAAATACTGGTGCTCACCATGTACAAAAAGCCCGAGTTTATACGTAACCTGCTTAAAAGCGGTGCTTCGGGCTACGTACTTAAGAATACCGAGCAATCCACCCTTATGAATGCGATAAGGAGCATAGCCGGTGGCGAAACCTTTTTTACACCCGACATAAGCCGGACGGTAATGGAAAGCCTCGTAGGCCACACCCGGCAGCGTACCTTTGAGCTTACCCAGCGCGAAAAGGACGTATTACGCCTGATAGTGGAGGAATGTACCACCCCCGAAATAGCCGAGCGGCTGTACATTAGCACCCATACGGTAGAGACTCACCGTAAGAACCTCTTAAGCAAGCTAAACGTGCGCAATACCGTAGGGCTGGTAAAGTATGCATTGGAAAATGGCATACACGAAGTAGGGAGGTTTTGAAAAAACACCCGCCTTTCATTCATACATATTCTGCTACATTTCGCGTCCCCGAAAACAGTGATTATTTTTTCGCGGTTATCCGTGTTTTTAAATGTAATCCTGTTCCATAATTTCATTCTAAAATCATAAGGAGAAAACTACACAGAATGTAACCGAGACCTTTCAAACCTGGCTATATCATTCCCTTCTGTTTTCCTCCGTAGACAGAATGTTAGTTAATGGAAAAGTTAAAAGTTGCCATCGTGATGAGCGGGGGAGGGGCAAGAGGCGCGTTTCATGTAGGCGCACTGGAATACATCCATCTGCATGTGAATTTTCGCTTTCCGCAATTAGAATACTCCCTGTTTTCAGGCTCCTCCACCAGTACCTATACGGCGCTCATGTTAGCCATGCACAAATACCCTGAGTTGCTTAGCACATGGAAAAGCCTGGGAGTGGAGCGCAGGACACCCGCTAGGTGGCAGACAGCGTGGAAAGTGCTCAGAGGGGCCGGAGGCCTGTATGGCGCAGGTATACTGGATAAGCTGGTGCGAAAATACGTCAGACTTGAAGACCTTAAGATTACCGTACTCATGCACCTGGCTTCCCTGCGCGACGGTCGCTACTTCACCCTCAGTAACACGGACTTTAGTACAACAAATGATCTGCAGCACGCCGCTACTGCTTCTATGCGGACACCCGGGTATATGGATCCTGTTAAGTCACTCAACAGCAGACAGGGACCCCTCAGGGCTGTAGTGGATGGCAGCGCCATGCATGCCAGGCCTATAGGAGAGGTACTGGCTTATGATCCCGATATCATTTTCATTTTATCCACCACCGCATTTAATCCATATGAAAGGGAAAATACCTTTAAAGGCTTGCTGAGGAGGCCCGAAAAGGATGACGCTATTTCACTGGCCTTTTCCCTCTACGGTGAGGCAGCACCGGATATATTATTTGCCCGTGATGTAAAAGAGTTTGTACGCATAAATCACCTGCTCAGAAACGGCTCCATGGCCGTTACCGAATTAAATAGCAGCCTGAAGCCCATGCGATTTGTCAATAACGTAATCGTCTCACCATCTACTGCCCTGGGAGATACCAATGATTACCGGAAAGAAACCATGGTGCGCCGGTGGAATGCCGGATGGATGGCTGCCAGGGATGCTTTTATGCAGTTTGATCCCGGGCTCATAAGTGCAGATACCACCGCTCCGGATTAGCTGTACTCTGATATTTTGTCGTGTAAACTAACAAAGTAGCGCGATTGAAAATTTATAGAGGTGTACAACAACCAAATCTATGAATAAAAAATACGCGATCGTCATGAGCGGCGGGGGAGCCAAGGGAGCTTTCCAGGTAGGTGCCCTCCAGTTTATTCACGAAGTTATTCTGGAAAAATACAAAGGCGAACTAGAGCCCCTCGTTTATAGCGGTGTTTCCGTAGGCTGCCTCAATGCCACCATGCTGGGACAGGATAAGTATAAGACCCTGCTCGACGTATGGCGTAATCTGGATAATGATCAGGTCTACACCGGCCAGGTAAAAGTATTGCCTGCCGTTTGGAGGATATTAAGAGGGAAAAAAGGCATACTCAGCTATGAGCCCCTGGATAAGCTGGTGCGCACCCACATTAAGAAAAATGATTTTGTTCACCGCACACTCATAGGAGCCGTCTCACTGGTAGACGGCAAGTACTACAGCTATAGCCAGGATGATTTTGCAGACGATAAAACCCTGCAGGACGGTGTGCTGGCCTCATCCCTCATGCCCGTTTTCTGGGAGCCTATCCGTACGCTCAAAAGCAAGAAAGGAGACGTCTTTCAGGCAGTAGATGGTGGTCTCAGAAATAATAGCCCCCTCAAAGATGTACTCGTAGACGAAAATGCCGGCGGCAGACCCGATGTTATTTTCATCATAAACTACGCCCCCTTTTCCTTTAAAAAGGAGAAGCCCCTCATCCCAAATGAAAAAGCGGCCGATAATATTTTCAATATCGCCAAGCGCAGTCTTGTGGACATAGCCCTTAATGAAGTATTCCTGAATGACCTTCAGGAGTTTCTGCGCATAAACCACCTTGTCAAGCAGGCCGGCAGCCAGAATGTAACCCTCACATCCCTCAGTGGACGACCCCTTAAGTACTTTAAACCCGTACTAATATCACCCGTAATAGAACTGGGCGATGCCCTCGATTTTGGTCCGGAAATGAATAAAAAGCGCTGGAACCATGGATATGAAGCCGCCAAAGCAGCCTTCCATAACTTTAATATCAATGATGATTCCAACGGCAATACCAACCTGAGTACCCCCAGCCTCACACTCTGAGGCCGGGAATCCCCTTAGAGCATAGAGGCCAGTTTATTATCCAGGGAGCGATCATAGATAGAGTTATAGTACGCCTTATCCTCCAGCTTACGTATAACTTCTTCTGAAAAATTAGCCCCTTCCATTTCAGATAAGATGTTGAGCCCCCCCGGGCTGAATACGTTGATCTCCATCAGCTTATCACCCACTATATCCAGGCCTACCAGAAACATCCCGTCTTGTAGCAACTTAGGCCGTACCACCTTTACCAGGTCCAGTATATTATCATCCACCTTTACACGCTCCGGTTGGCCCCCTGCATGGATGTTGCTGCGCACATCCCCCGAACTGTTCCTCCGGCGCATGGCAGCATATTTACCATCCACACACAGCGCATGGCCATTCAGTACAAAGAGCCGGATGTCCCCCTCGCTCGCGTCCGGCAGGTACTCCTGTGCAATGATAAAGCCATCACGGTTGATCGCATCGATCATCTGGTTCATGTTCTTTTCACTCTTCGAGTCTACCAGGAATACATTCGTACCCCCAGACCCCTGGAGCGGTTTCAGTACAATTTTCTTTTTCTGACTCAGGTAAAAGTCCATGATCTCCTTACGGTTTCGGGTGATGATGGTTTTAGGCCTGATCTTCTCAGGAAAATGCTGGAAGTACATCTTATTCATGGCATTACCCAGGCTCCGAGGATCATTTACTACGATACAGCCGTTTTTAATGGCGATCTGCCCGAATATCAGCGCGGCATTAGTTGCCCACGGCCTCTCGATCATATCGTCCGAAGGGTTGTTTCTCAGAAAGATCACATCAAGGTCAGAGTCCAGTATCTTCGTGTACTCTGCCTCCCTTACCCCCTCCATCATCGATTTTGTGGACTTAAACTTCTTAGCCGGCACCTTTTTCGCCCGGCCCCCCATGCAGCCCTCCGAATAGTAAGCCAGGTCACCCACCCCAAGCAGGTATACGTCGTGTTCCCGCTTCAATACGGAGAAAGCCAATTGCGGAGTCGTGTAATTCTCCTTTTCAGTGGCTACGTCATTTACGACAAATGCGATCCTCATATTAATGTGTAGCTAATTCAGTGATTGATTGATATGATCTGATTTCCGCCAGCTTCTCCTTGAGTTTATTTTGATGCAGAAAAAGTGGTAGCACCTCAGGTTTTTTCAGGATACTCCTGTATAAAAGTTCTTCAATGTAAGGTATATGCTTCTCCGCCAGTTTGCCCACATATAGGTGCTCCATTTCATCATGGTGCTGCATGTAGTGGAGCAGCTTTTGGAACCCCCTCAGGTAGATGGCATCTTTAGTAAGTCCGCCGCCCCGGTGTATGCGCGTAGTGATATTAAACGCCGTTCGTTCGCCAAAGCCGTGTTCAGCCTGGAGCATACCGTAGTTTTCTATGAAGTCCGCCCCCTCCGCCAGGTGGTTTGCCGCTATCACCCGTGCGGCCAGCAGCCGCAGCCTCGCACGGGTAAGACCACCGGCCATATATTCAGAAAATACCGCCAGGCCCTCCTGCCACTCATCATACCCTGCCAGGCCTACATAAAACAACTCCAGAGGCTGCTTCTTACCGTTATAGTAAGTGACAGAGTGCGTGCCTATCTCATGTTCCAGCAGAGGAGCCACCCGGTGGGCCGGGCTGTAGAAGGTATCCGATATCATCAGACACCCGCGGCTCACCATAATACCATCCAGGTCTTTACGTATTCTGATGTCACAGCCAAAGGCCCCATCCTGGTTTCGAAGAGCCTGTATATACCTTTCGCCCTGTCTCCTGAACGCCTCCGGGCTCACCCGGTCCGGTTCCTCTTCCTCATCGCCGGTTCGTAGTTCATCCAGTATCGCTTTCGCTAGGTTTACCAGCTCAGCATCCGGCTTGCCATACAGGCGAAAGCTGTTGTACAAAAACTGCTGCGTATTTCGCTCCTCCAGCATGCTTATTTCCTTGTCCATTTCCGCCCGTTTGTCATGCAGCAGAAAAGCCAGCGTAGGGTCATCTATGCGGTCAATGCTGATATCATACAGGTCACGCTTCATCTTTTCCGGATCTGCCGGCAGCAGGCGGTAGCGAAATACTGGAGGTTCAGAGCAGTTATTTTGCTTAAATCTTTCCCACTCCTCAGCGGTGTTGACCGGCGTTACCGCCAGCAGAAAGTCATACGTATTATTGATCTCCGCCAGTTGGGCATCCACCTCCCTTACCCGCTCCTCCAGCAGGCTCGTACCCAGCACACCAAAGTGGGCAAATGAAATAGTCGTCTGCACCCTGATAAATTCAAAAATGGCTTTCTTAACTAACCGTGTGAAGTGACTCTTAAAAGAGCGGAAGGGGATAGGATACCGGATGGTATCCACCGTTCCGAAAAACAGTGGCATTTGAATACCCAGCGCCAGCACACTATTCTCCTTATATTCATCAATGGAAAATGCGGGACCCTTACCAGCCGGGTGCCGTATGTCCCCCCTTTCCGTTACCACTACTGAGCCTGGCACAGACATAGACAGCTCCTTCAGGCCATCTTCAAGAATCTGGCGGGTAGATTGTGCCATGCTGCGTGGAGCAAAAAGATGAAAGGAAGGCTCCGCATCATCCACCGTTTTTTGAGACCACACCTCCACCAGCAGAAAAGCATCAAACGCTTCTTTTCTCACCTCCGATATGCTCCCGATCAGGTTGCGATACACATCCGGCAGCTCCATGTCTTCCTGGGGCACCAGCAGGTAGTTAGCCTGGCCCCGTATCAGGCGTACCATGCTCTCGTCACGGTCACCTTTTGCAAAGCGATAAAGGCACAGAAAGGGAAAGCGATGGTCAAAAGATAAAAAGCCCCCATCCGGCAAGGCCGTATGGACGCTTTTATCTGTATGTATTTTTTCCTGTATTTCTGCCCAGGTAAACTTTGCAGGACGGACGTCGCCTATTTTTTCACCCATCCCTCCTGTTGCTTCGCCACTATGCGGGCCGCTTTTAGGGTAGGCTCTACCGTACCGGCCAGGATCTCCTTCAGCCTTTCCACCTTCTCCCGGTGTGCCTTACCCTTCCACTCGCTCATAAAGATCTTTTTAAACTCAATAGAAATGCAAAGGCATCGGCTGCCGAAGTGTTCGTATATCCACTCAGGGAAGTAGCCACCCCCGAATTTTACATTTTCCCTTACATCCAGCGAGCGGCCAAAATAGTCCGCCTTGCGAATCGATGCGGCCATAGAACCCACCACCGGCTCCCATATCGCCAGGTCATTAAACTCAGTACCCAGGTTTATTTCGGGGTTCTCATCCGGGTCAGCCTCCTTTCTCGGCCCTTCACGCTTATAGTTGTAAGAATGTATATCGTATATCAGCGCAAAGCCAAACTGCTCTATCGTAGTGGTGATAAGTGTGTGTACGTGATCATAGAAAGCCTTATAGATTTTCATTGATCGCTCGATCTCCTTCTTTGTAGGCTTCTTTTTCCACACCTCCAGGCCCCAGGCATCTTCAGGCTTCAGGTATACCGCCTTCGATGGCGGCCGGTTCAGGTCCACCTCAAAGCGACTCCGGCTGCCCACCATACGGTTAGGACTTACCTCCGTAAACGCCCGGGTAAAAGGGTCCTCTTCCCGCAGTCGTTCTTTATCTGATAAGTTATATTTTTCTGCCAGCTCAGGCCGTATATCATGGCCGTCATGTATAGCAAATGTTATAAGAGGATATGATGCGTAATCCAGTTCAAAAACCTGTGAACTCATAGTCATTCTTTATTTTTCAAGGCATCGAATGCCATTTCAAGAATAACCTGCAAAGCATCACATGGTTTTATAAATAAGGTTGAGGTAAAGGAAAGCTCAGGGTTTATCCTCCCACTGGTGCGAACATCCGAAGCAACGGTAGCGATACCTGGGCCGCAGAAAAGGAAAGCCCTGAAGAAATACACTGAACGACTCAGGGAGTCCGAGGCCATTCTCCCGGCGACAGTTGTCAGAAGCACACGCCGGACAGAGTATTTCCGCCACTTCAGCATTTGCTTTGCCGGACGTTATAGAATGTAGTACAGGTTCTGCATCACCCGGATCCTCTTCCCAGGCAGGTAATTCATTCAGCAGTGTTTTGGCCAGCATCACATCCTCGCCACGCACCTGCAGCCTTATGCCACCAATAAAATTACCCACCATGCCATAGAGCGTATGCATATGCTCATCAGCTACAAAACACGGGATTCCGTTCGCCTCCAGTCGGGAGCGAAGCATAAACGCCTCAGGATATGCCTCGCAGGTATGTATAGTAACTAGTCTACCCATCTGTCTATTAGTCACTTAAAATAGTAAACCGCTGGTAAAATGCCTACAAATGAGCATTTCAGCGGTACTTTTTTTACCATTACTAACAGGTAACCCGTCAAACGGTAAGAGAATGATAAGATATTTTGGTAGTTTCAATATGAAATATCTCTTAGAAGCGAGTCGTTACTTGTGGAAACCAACCGAAGGAACCATGAAAAATAGTATAATTATTTTCATTTTTCTGTGTCTCATAAGCTGTAAGGAAGCCCCTGAGAGCCTTAGTACAACCGATGGGGCATCCTATGAGGCCGTGCTTACCTCCGAGTCAGAGAAGCTCGCCACTCAGCAGGAAGAAGAGGTAGAAACAGACACAAAGGCAGAAAACCAGCCGGATAAGAAAATGGTACGTACCGGCAGGCTCGCCTGGGAGACCGATGATCCCCGCGAAACCAGGCAACGGATAGTACGCTCACTTGAAAAGCTCGATGGCTTTATCGCTCAGGACAATGAAGAGCGCATGTACAATCGCATCCGCTATACCCTTGTACTGCGTGTGCCCAATAACAATTTTGACAAGCTACTTACCGCCGTTTCCGAAGGAGTGTCCCACTTTGATGAACGTGATATAAAAGTAGTGGATGTCACCGCACGGTACGTGGACCTTTCCGAGCGCCTCAAAACTAAAAAAGAGCTTGAAGAACGCTACCGCCAGCTATTGAAGAAGGCAGAGAAGGTGGAAGACATGCTGAAAATAGAGCGCTCCATTGCTGCCGAACGTGCCGAAATAGAGTCAATGGAAGGCCAGCTTCGCCTCCTGAGCAACCAGGTAGCCTACAGCACCCTCACCATACAACTCCATAAGCCTGTAGATGAACCCCCCATAGCCACCGCAGCATTTGGTTCGCGCCTTACCGATGGCTTTAAGACCGGCTGGGAACTGCTGGAGGATATCATGGTAGCCACCGTTACCCTGTGGCCCATTCTGCTGCTTATAGGCATCGGCATCTTTTTGGCTCGCTGGGTCAAAAGACGCAGAAAGCTCAGACGAGCACACAGCACAGGAACCACCGGCCAATGAGGGACTTGCTTTAAAAAAAGAGAGACCGCATCCCTTAAGGTTGCGGTCTCTCTTTTTTTGGGGAATTACCTCTCTGGCCTATTCCACAGAGGCCCTTTCACTGCCTGCCAGGTAAGCATCCAGGAAAGTCAGTATTTTACTATAGGCCTCCAGCTGGTTCTCCTTTTTGCGAAATCCATGTCCTTCATCCTCAAACAGCACATACTCCACAGGTACCCCTTTTGCACGTACTGCCTCCACTATCTCGTCAGATTCCACTTTAAGCACACGAGGGTCCTGAGAGCCCTGCAGCACCATCAGCGGTTTCGAAATATCATCCGGATGATACAGCGGAGAGATCGCCTTTAACCTTACCGAATCCGCCGTGTCAGGGTCACCCATCTCTTCATACAGCGCCGTTTTAAAGCTTTCCCACCATGGCGGTATGCTCCGCAGGGTTCTCAGCCAGTTAGTTACCCCATACAGGTTTACCCCTACATCAAATACTTCCGGCTCATAAGCCATTGCCGCCATCACCATGTAGCCGCCGTATGAGCCCCCGATGATACCAATGCGGTCACCCATGATGTCAGGCTGCTTTGCCAGCCAGTTTTTTCCTTCCACCACATCCTGCAGGTCCTTTTCCCCGTGGTTCTGATCATCCATCCGGTAAAAGGTTTTTCCATAGCCGCTACTGCCACGGTTATTCACCGCCAGCACTGCGTACCCATGGTTCACAAGGTATTGCATCAGGCCGCTGTAGTTCTGGCGGCTCTGTCCGCCCGGTCCGCCGTGCACCCATACCAGTGCCGGCACCGGCTGGTCTGGCGAGGCCTGCTTAGGCTTGTAGTATATCGCCGGTATAGTCGTTCCGTCAAATGACTCATAGCGCACCACCTCCGCAGAAACCAGGTCCTCACGGTCTATTTCGTCATTAAGCACATCCGTAAGTTTCGTCGCCTCTTCAGTCGCCAGATTAAATACATACAGATCCGATGGCGTGCCTGAGCCGCCTACATAGTAGGTCATCATCCCCTCATCCCGCGACATACGCACCCCCGTGATATCACCATTCTCATACGTAGGAAAGTCCACCACGTCACTCGTTTTAGTCTCTATCACCTCCACCGTGCTTGCCGCATCCTCATTTACCACCGTGATCCGGTACTTGCCATCATGTGAAAAGTAGCCTGACCATACATCCCACTCCGCCTGGTATATTTTATCCGTCGAGTCAGTCGCTATGTCATACGCCATCAGGTAGCGGTACTCCGAGCCCTCATCCGTTGTATAAAATAGCGTATCGTCATTTACACTGAAATCCTGCGCACTATTTGCCGACCTTGCCTTGTTCACCTGCCTCATCTCATCTTTTTCCACATCATACAGGTACAGGTCACTGTCATTCGTATTTATCGCTTTCCCCAATGCGATATACCTTCCGCTGTTCGATACTTCATTGATGTCATAGCCTTCAGTATTTTCGTATATCAGCTCAGGCGTATACGTCTCCGTATCCGTATCCATACGATACAAGTCCATATACCGGTTATCACGTTGGTTAGAGGCAAAATAAACAGACTCCCCATCATGCGAAAAGCCATACATCAGCGCCCGGGCCCCTTCATAGGGTGTAAGGTCCCGTACCGCGCCGTCCTCTTCCCTTACATAAAGGTGGTACCTTTCGTCACCGTTATTATCCATGGCAAACAGTACCCGCTCATCATTAGGGAAGTACCCCTGTGCCTCCAGGTTAGAACTGTCAGACTGGCTCAGAGCCGTCCACTCGCCTCCGCTCACCGGTATCTCATACAGGTTATATATACCGCTCCGGTTGCTTGTTACCAGCACCTTACTGTTGTCCGGAGAGAGGTAGCCCCCGTTCACATCTTCGTTTGCCAGAAACTGCTCTATACTATACTGCGCCACAGTCGCTTCCGCAGGTCTTTCACCAGAGGCGCTGCTTTCCAGTGAGGTATTACAGCCCGTTGCAGCCAGTGAAAGCAGCGCGCCGTACAGAAATAAGTTTTTCATGAGGATTTGAATTCGGTTTGTGAGAAATATAGCGCAAGCCCCGTCCATTTCCAATATAGCCCATGCTTAGTGCGCATATTACCTGAAATACCCCGGTCTTTACAGTATGAACGGAACAGGCCCCACACCCTTAGGGCCTACCTGTGTACTTTCCATTCTTTTTTAAGCTATTTTGAAAATGATTAATGCCGTAGCTTTGTGAGCTAACGCCGTACGACTGGTATGAAGAAGAAGCTTATATTATTCATCTGCTGTTTTGCAGCCGCCCTTATGTCACTTGCCCTACAGGTAGAGCAGGAAGACCCGGAGCTGGACAGGCTCGCCGCCCACCTTACAGGCCACTTTCACAGTGGCGCCCAGGCCGCAGCCGATAGCAGCTACTTCGAGATACATCTGCACAGCGAAAGAATATGGCCCATGCGCCGCGATGGCCACTGGCTATACGTGGAGCAGGCCGCTGCCGGATCGCTGGGCCAGCCCTATCGCCAGCGCGTGTACCAGGTTATGCGGGACTCCGCCAACCAACTCGTTAGCCTAGTCTACGAACTGCCCGAGCCCCAAAACTATATTGGTGCATACAAAAAGCCTGGCGCCTTCGAACAACTTAGTCCCCGTCAGCTCCTGCTGCGTAAGGGGTGCGAAGTGTGGATAGAGCCTTCCGGTAATGGCTTTATGGGTGAAACCCAGCCCGGTGCCTGTGGCAGTAGCCTGCGGGGTGCCAGCTACGCCACCAGCATGGTGCGTATATCAAGCGATTCCCTGCATAGCTGGGATAGAGGATATAACCATACTAACCAGCAAGTCTGGGGTGCTGAAAAAGGAGCCTATGTCTTTGTCAGACAGTAGCAGCGCCACATCCCCGGAAGCTGACGGTATATACGTACGTGAAGGTACCGTAGAGGAAGTATTCAGCCTTATTCCCCACATCCCCGAATTTAACGGTAGCTACCCCCGGGAAGAGTACAACCTCAGATTAAGCCATACCCCCCACCTTATTCTCCTCGCTGAGTGGCGCGACCATATCCGGAATGAGGCCAGAAATAATGAAGGTTCCCTCGCTGGCTTTAAGGTCGGGTACGAACTTCAACCCGGGGTATTCTATAGCTGGATGGGAGGCGTACACCATCGATACCGCCGCATGGGCGTGGCCGCTATGCTCGCCGACAGGCAGGAGGAGTGGGCCATACAAGCAGGGTACAATACCCTGCGCCTTAAAACCTGGAACCGCCACAAAGGCATGCTCTGTTTCTCAATCCTTCGTGGTTTCAATATCCTGTCCGTAGAGCCCTATCCACGCATGGACGACTACCGCATCATCCTAGAGAAATCCCTCAGCCCAAAACACACATAATAAGGACAGACGTAACAATGCCCCCCCTTTCCCGTTAAAAATGTTCGTCACAGAGCATTTTTATGAAGAGAATCCTTACCGTTTTTTTGTTAGCTTTTTCCTTTTTCAGCATTCCCCTTTATGCCCAGGTAGAAAAAAGCGATACCATCGACATTGCGGATACACTCCGCAACGAACAAAATCTTAAGTTTCATGAGCGATTCCTTTACGACATGAAGCGCATCGGCGGGGGAGTCATCTATGTCTATTCCCGTCCCTTTAAGTGGCAGGGTAATGACTGGGCACGCTTTGGAGGTACCGTAGGCACAGCCGCCCTTATGGCCGCTACCATAGATGAGCCCGTTCATGAGTTCTTCCAGGATAACCAGACCCAAACGCTGGACGAGACCGAAACCTTCCTTTTTCCCTTTGGTAAGCCCGGACCCACTTACTTGTTCACTGCCGGCCTCTACAGTATAGGGCTCGTGGCGAACAATGAGTGGATACGTGATACAGGTGTGATTATCACCGTTACCCTCACCACCGCCGGCCTGGTACAAACTGCCGCCAAGACCGCCATTGGCCGCGCCCGGCCCAGCACCGGCGTCGGTGCCTGGGAGTATAAACCCTTCGATAACCGCCCAGGTTACCACAGCCTGCCCTCTGGCCACATCATCATGATTCTCAGCTCAGCATACGTACTCGGGCGGCGCATAGACTACCTCCCTGCCAAGATCGCCATGTATGGCCTCGCCGGCGCCGTAGGCCTCAGCCGTATGTACAGCAGTGCCCACTTCCCCTCAGACCTCTTTCTCGGCTCCATCCTCACCATAGCCTGTGCCGAAGCCTCCATTCGCTACGTGGAAAAAGGCAAAGAAAAACAATTCAGCCTGCGTGATGATGAACCCGTAAGACACGAACCCCCCGCCATACGCTGGTCACTCGGCCCTTCTTTTGGAGGACTGAGCCTTACAGGCCGGTTCTGATTGCTTTTCCCGCTGCGCTTTACGTTATTCACCGCATGAGGTCCCTACCCGTTCATTTATTCTTAGAAAAGGTCGAAACCCTGCCCCTGATAGACGTACGCTCCCCCGCCGAGTATGCCGCCGGACACATACCCCGCGCCCGGTCCCTTCCCCTTTTTTCAGATGAGGAAAGAGCCAGGGTAGGTACCTGCTACAAGCAAAAAGGCAAAGATGAGGCCGTACTTCTGGGGCTCGACCTCATTGGTCCCCGCATGAGCCAGCTTGTCCGCTCCGCCCTGCAGGTGGCCCCCGGCAGGAACCTTCTCATACACTGCTGGCGCGGTGGCATGCGTAGCGAAAGTGTCGCCTGGCTGCTCGAAAAAGCAGGCTTTACCTGCCATACCCTGCAGGGAGGCTACAAAGCCTACCGCAACCATGTCCTCCAAGCCTATGAGCAGCCAATGCCCCTCGTCATAGTCAGTGGCGGTACCGGCACCGGCAAAACAGATATCCTTAAAGAACTCAGACGCTCCGGCGAGCAAGTTATTGACCTCGAAGGCCTTGCCAATCATAAAGGCAGTGCCTTTGGTAACCTCGATCAGCACCAGCAACCCACCGTAGAGCAATTCCATGCCAATATGCACCGCGTCTGGGAGTCCCTGGATCCCGCCAGAACCGTATGGATAGAAGATGAGTCCTTTAGCATAGGCCAGGTCAGGCTGCCCTACCCCCTGTGGGAGCAGATGAAAGCAGCCCCCTGTGTCGTCCCCGAAGTGCCAGCCCCCCTTCGCGTACAGCGCCTCGTAGAAGAGTACGGGCAATACGATAAACAAGCCCTCGCCCAGGCCTGTAGCCGCGTAAGCAAAAAGCTCGGCGGTACACGCTACAAAAAGGCACTTGCCGATCTGGAGGGGGGAGACCTGCAGTCCGTAGCTGAAAACCTGCTGCTATACTATGATAAAACATATAACGAAGGCATCGCCCGCAGAGAAGAAGTACTGCGTGTACCTGTAGACACCGCCGACCCGGCCCAAAACGCCCGTGCCATATGTGAGGCATGGCATACTTACAAGACCCTCGAAGATAGCTTATGAATCAGATCAAACTTACCCAATACAGCCACGGAGCAGGTTGCGGCTGCAAGATCGCCCCCGCCGTACTCGATAAAATGCTCGCCGGACATAGCGGCACCCAGCATTTCCCTCAGCTCCTCGTCGGTAATGATACCCGCGACGATGCCGCCGTATATGATATTCAGGACGGCCGCGCCATCATCAGCACCACCGACTTCTTCATGCCCATTGTCGATGACCCTGCCGACTTCGGCCGCATCGCTTCCGTCAATGCCATCAGCGACGTCTACGCCATGGGCGGCACCCCCATCATGGCCATAGCCATTCTTGGCTGGCCTGTAGACAAACTACCCCCGGAGGTAGCCGGAGAAGTACTCAATGGCGCCCGGCAGGCATGTGCCCAAGCAGGCATACCCCTTGCAGGTGGTCATAGCATTGATGCCCCCGAGCCCATATTCGGCCTCTCCGTCACAGGTACCGTTAAAATAGAACACCTTAAGAAAAACGGAGGAGCCGAGGCAGGAAACCTCCTCTTCCTCACCAAGCCCCTCGGCGTCGGCATCATTTCCACCGCTCAGAAAAAAGGGATCGCACAGCCAGATGACCTCGACCGCGCACGCAAGAGCATGACCACCCTCAATGACATCGGTGCTAAGTTAGGCACCAAAGACTATGTAAAAGCCCTCACCGACGTTACAGGCTTCGGCCTCCTCGGTCACCTGACCGAAATGTGCCAGGCAAGCAGCCTTAGCGCACACCTCCAGGCAGCCAGCGTTCCCCTTATGCCCAACCTTGACCACTACCTGCAGCAGCGCGCCATACCCGGGGGCACCACCCGCAACTGGGACAGCTACGGCCATCATATCGGCGATATCACCGAAAGGCAGCGCCACCTCTTCTGCGACCCTCAAACCAGCGGAGGCCTCCTCGTGGCAGTAGATGCATCTTGCAAAAACAACTTCCTCGAGTTTATGGGCAACGAAGGTTTTCACCTTACCCCCATAGGGCACCTCGTCACCAGAGAAGACAAACTCGTAACCATACAATAGCCTATGAGAAGAAGGCCGGCCACCAGCCGGCCTTAGCATTTCTTTATGACCTCACCAATAGTAAGAGAAGGCCTAAGACCGCCGGTGAAACTTATGCCACCGCCCTGATCATATCCCCTTGGCTGTTTATAACCAGTCTGTAAACTTATATAGCGTCCTCTTCCTTCTGCCCCTCATAAAGCATAGCACTTTCCCATTATCCAAGCCTTCACTTACTGTAATTAGTGTGTTGAATAAGGTGGGAATAAAAAAAGGTGATTTTTTTGTCATATTTTCTCAAGCCTGTCACTAACAATATAGAAACACTAAAAAGTGAGTATTTAATTTTTGAAAAAATGGAGAATAGTAAAAAGGCTAATCAGATATTAACCAGAGTTCAGGTAATCAGCAGCATTATATAGGCGATAATTTTAATCACTTGCTACCAGATACTGGGAGAATCATATAAAGAGATAAGCCTGATACTCATCGGCGGGTTCTTTATTGAATTTTTGCTTATTGCCACATCAAAGAAAAGCCTGAATAATAACGAAAAGGATAAAACCTAAATTCTTTTCACCCTACAAAGCCGGTGTGAATAATACGCCTTAGTAAAATGAAGAAACCCAAAGAAAGCCTGTTTTTTGAGGAAACTATTGAGAATAACAAACATAAGATATATAGAATCTGCAAAGTTTATGCGGTTAACCCAATAGAACCCCAGGATCTCTTTCAGGAGTTGTTTTTCAAATATGGAAATCTATTGACAGTTTCAAGTCAAAATCATCAATAGATACGTGGGTATATAAAATTGCCATTAACGTCTGCCTGCGCTCAAAAATGAAATTGGATAAACAAAACGATAAAACAGAACGGTTTGATTCCATTCATTTTACCCTAACCCAAAGCGGTATTGATCCTCAGGAACAAGAAAGGCTAAAGTATTTAAAAGAATGTATTTCTACATTAAATGAAGTTGATGCATCACTTATAGTCCTTTACCTGGATGATTTACCGTATAAAGATATTGCAGTAACCACCGGCTTATCAGAAAACCATATAGCAGTTAAAATGAAAAGGATCAGAGCAAAATTACTTGGGTGTATAACATCAAAAATTAGCTAAAATGTTAGATCGGGAATTAAAACACTTATGGAATAAATCCTCTAATACAGCACAAATATCTATTGATACTAAGCGATTAGAGGAAGAGTTCGAAGCCAAAGTACATAACATACAAAGGAAGATTCGAAATAGAGATATAAGAGAAATCTCTGCTTCAGTTGTTGGGATTGGCCTTTTTGGATACCTGTTATATGAGATACCATTTCCTTTTACTAAGCTGGCTTGCGCTTTGGCCATCATGTGGTTTGTACTGATTATAATCAAATTTAATAAGTCCCGCATTAAAGCCACTCCTACTAAAGCCTCACTACCTATTTCTGAGCAACTTGACTATCATGAGCAATCAATGAAAAAACAAGCTGATTTGCTCGATTCGGCCACATACGGTAACACTCCCCATTTATTAGACCATTTCTGATGAATTTTCTTTTCATAGTGGGCCTGGGAAAACCATCTGATTATCAATGGACCAATGACGTTGCCGAAGCCCTATTGCCACTTACGGCTAACTTCAAAATTGTCATCTTAATAGGCTTATCCTTATTTTATGCATTTACCATATACCTTAATAAAAAAGGTACTGTTATAGATTCCAAGTTTAATTGGAAAAAAGTATTTTTAAGTCTGAAGGAAGTTCTCTAGTTAGAACTATCCAGTGTAGCTTCGGTCTTTATGGCTGAAGCTACTTCTTTTTTGTACCCTTCAATGTATTCAGAGTCATTCTTCCAAAGTGTGTAGATCAAAGCCAAGAGCTTTCTTTGTATGGCTACCTGGCCAATCATTTTGGATGGTTTTTTCTGAATGATTCTCAGGTAAGTAGATTTTAGGCTTGGGTTGAATCTACAGCTAACCATAGCAGGGAAGTAGAGCGCATTTCTGATATAGCGGTTGCCCTTTTTAGATATTCTAGTCTTACCCTTGATAGAGCTCCCTGACTGCCTTTCTACCACATCATACCCTGCATAGCTTACCACTTGCCTGATGCTTTTAAAATGCTCAAAACCCAGGGTTTCGGCAATAATGGTTGCAACTGTGATGAGGCCTACCCCTTTGATAGTCAAAACCTTTCTAACTTTTGCGTTAAGCTGAGGCTCATTGGCGATAAGTTTTTCAATACTCGTTTTACACACCTGTATTTGCTTATCTATAGTCTTGATCAGGCTACGGTTGCTCTTCAATATGATAGACTGTACCTCATAAGCGGCCTCCTTACTGTGTTTGATATTGTTGAGTGCTGTCTTTGTTTCCTGGAGCTGTACATAATAACGAGTCAGGTTCCTTAGTTCCAGCAATACTGGTGAAGGCGGAGCCCAGATCTTATGTTTCCTTTCCACACCAAAACGGCTAAGAATCTTTGCATCCAAAGCATCGGTTTTAGTCTTTATGTTGAGGCTTGAAAAGTAATGCTTAGAGGTATTAGGAAGCACTACATGCACTGTCTGCTTTAGCTTATGCAAATGATAGGCAAGGTTTTCGTAATAAACCCCTGTAGCCTCCATCAAATACACTGTTTCTACTGAGCTTTTGCATTGCTTCCGCACCCAGCGGAGCAGTTGATTAAAGCCACTTTTGTCATTCTTGAAATGCCTTGTCTCACTGAAGTGATGATCATGAGTATCTTCTAAAAAGCAGATGCATACTGCAAAGGTTGTCTGGGAGATGTCGATACCGACACATTGTTTGATGATAGTCATAGAAAAAGAGGTTAATCGTATTGACTAATTCTTCTTCGTCTATCCTTTTAGTCTTATCCTTGCTCGTTTTTCACGGCATTAAGTACTGTTCAGACTCTAAAGAAACAATGTGTACGGGCCGGTCCTTTTTTACGATATAGCATATAGCTTATCTAGCTGCCTTACGCCTCGTACACCAGGTCAATACTTCATGTTTAACACAAAATACAAACCCTTATTCAATACAGCACCTAAAATAAAAGCTGCACGCAATGAAATTAAGCCTATGCTCGAAAGCATTAAAACCATGCAACAGAACCTAAATAAGGAATAAAGCCTTTCTTCAATATGGCCCCTTGCACTAATCGTTTACTTATTATCAATTTCCAGAGGGAAAAAATACCCCAGGTAAAAATGTTCTCACGGTCAATTCACACCCCAAAATATTCAGCTTGATGCTTTCAATTCAGCCCCTATAATTGTACTATTGCTATACCTCGTTAGCGCACACCTCTCTTTTCCCCTGTGCCGATTTATCCCATTCTCCCGACCGTAGCTAAACCGTTTCTTAACCGTCTTTAATCCATCTATTGCAGGGCTATCCTTCGCTTACCCCTCGTCCCTTCCAGGCCCGCCTTTCATAGATACCTTTTTGAACTTTAGCAATAAACAGATGTCGCTCCTAAATCATGGTGAGGTTTAAGTGAGTCCGGCCCATGACCCCAGTCCTGTCCAGGGCAACACCTAACCTGTCGTTATAAAAGTATATGTACATCATGTTATTTTGTAATTGGAAAGGAGGTAATCTTATGATCATTATAAGTGATAGATGCTTTCCAGCCTCTTAGGTTAATTCTTACATCTTCTCCCCAGCCAGGTAAGTAATCCGCTCATATTGTCGTGCATTAGTGCACCGCTGTCTCCTAACTTGCGTACTGTTTTTATTGTGCAAAAATATCCGGTGACAGTACCATGGGAGCTATGATGAAAGAGAGGCCGTTTCTACGGCTATGGGTGAAGGTATGGGTATGTATGCTTTGCCTGTTGGGCGTATTCGGACAGGCTTCTGCCCAGTCTGCCGTGCAGGCCAGCCTGCAAATCTTTCCGCCCCACAGCGTCTACCTGAGCCACTACAGCCAGCCCGGCAGCCTGCAGGTGCAGATTCTGCTGCGTGACATGACAGAACCCAGCTACCCCGTACACCTCCGCTGGACCATAGAAGGCCCCGGCATACGGCTCAGCACCCGCCAGGGCTACCAGGGCAACGTCATCACCCTGCAGGGCGGCATGCCCCGCCTGCTCTCCGCCCCCGAGCTCGCTGGTGGTCTCTCACCCGACGCATTAGACTTCAGCGGCTACGACCGCGGGCAATTTGCCCAGAGCGGCGGCCAGCTCCCCGAAGGCTTCTACCGCTTCACCGTGCAGGCCTACGACTTCAGAAGGCCCGACGTCCCCCTTTCTGCTCCCGCTACCGCCACCGCCTGGCTCGTCCTGGCCGATCCGCCCCTGCTCAATCTGCCCGCCTGCCACAGCCAGGTTACCTGGCCGCCCGGCCAGCCTTTGCTTTTCCAGTGGACCCCCATGCACCGGGGCAGCGGCCTTAGTGGCATCGCCTACGAATTCACCCTGGTAGAAGTGCGCGGCGGCCTGCCGCCCGAAGAGGCCATGCGCAGCCTGCCACCCCTCTACCAGACCGTCACCCCCCAGACCAGCCTCACCTACGGCCTCGAGCTACCGCCCCTGCAGGAAGGCCTCACCTACGCTTGGCGCGTGCGGGCGCAGCTGGACGACCCGTCTCTATCTCGACTTGACGCTCGATCGGAGGAAACCTTCAAAAACCAGGGCTACAGCCGGGTCTGCGCCTTTGTGCCCGGTACCCCCGTGGCCGATCTGCCTCCCCTAAGCGGCCTTACTGCCGAGGCCCTCAGCCACGTACACGCCAGGTTCTCCTTTGCCGGCTACCACAGAGACAACCGCCGTAGCCAGGCCAGCACCTACCGGCTGCAGTATCGCCCCACCCACCAGCCCGACTGGCCCTGGCGCAGCGTTGATATCACCGACACTGTCTACATCGCCCGGGAGCTCGCCCCCGACACCCCCTACGAAGTAAAGGCCGGCGTGGTGCGCAACGGTATCGCTTCCCAGTGGAGCCAGGTCACCGCCTTTACCACCCAGGCCCCGCCTGAGCAAGCCTGCTATGATGATGAAGGCCCCCTGCCTGAGATCACCAACCGGGAACCCCTGCCCAATGCCCTGGTCGGTGACCAGATCGCCGTGGGCAAGTTCACCATGCGCCTGCAGGAGGTCCGCGGTGGCGACGGGGTCTTCAGTGGAAGAGGTACCATTTACGTCCCCTGGATGGGCCTTACCCTTCCCGTACAGTTCGACCGCATTGCCATCAACACCGACTACCGGATGACCGACGGGCTCGTCCATGCCCTCAGCAAGCCCCTTGATGAGTGGCGGGAAGGCATAGAAGATTTCTGGGAAGACCGGCAGCAACTGGCCGATACCACCATCACCGTCTCCGGCTACCTTGAAACCGTTACCCTGAAAGAACCGGCCGAAGGCAATAACGAAGCGACCACCGACTCACGCACCTACGTTGTCACCCTGGCCAGCGGTGAGACCATTGAGATCCAGCAGCCCCCCGGCCAGAGTGTAGCCGTAACTGACAGCCAGGGCCGCACCATCGTCATCGATGAAGAAGGCCGCATAGGCCCCATCCTCGAGCCGGAGGCAGACACGCCTGTACTCGCCACTGGCGACCGCATCAGCCAACCCGTCTACTTCACTGCCTACGAGCACCAGCACTACGGCTTTGATACCCAACTGCATGACGCCTACACGGAGCACTATGAAAGCCTTCCCCTGAGCGAGGATGAAAACAGCGAATACCCTATCGCCTGGAAAGCCTTAGCCACCGGGCAGACCGACAGAGTCACCCTTAAAGGCGATACCACCGGCCTGAAGCTGATTACCCAATCTGGCCAGCCCGTACCGGTGCTTGAAAAGACCGGTGACGACCTGTACACCATCCTGCTCACCGGCCAGGGAGACAAGGAAGAAAGCTACCTGCAGGCCATACGCACCAATGCTGAAGACAGCACTGAGAGCCTCAGCGGCCAGCTCAACACCGTCAGCTACGCTCCCCAGCAACTCACCCTGAAGGTAGTGCCCGTCAACGGCGCAGGCTACATGAAGCCCGGTGGTGGGAAAGACATCCTCAAGGCCCTGAAAGCCACCTACGGCCCCGCCGTAGTCAACTCGACCGTCATCTATGATGATGCCTTTACCGCCGACTACGACACTGACGGCGATGGCGCTTTGGACGATGGGAGTACCGGCATGCTCTCCAACTACACCCCTGAGATGAGAAAGCTCATCAGGAGCTATGAGCAGGCGCATAAGACAGAAGACGGCACCTACTACCTCTTCCTGGTCCACACCCCCAAAAGCGCCATAGACGAAGACGGAACGGACAACGCCAGGGCCGGCTTTATGCCCTACAAGCGCCAGTTCGGCTTTATCTTCACCTCCCGTATCGGTAACCCCGACCACTTCGACAAGACCATCGCCCACGAGCTCGGCCACGGCGCTTTCCGCCTCCCGCACACCTTCGTGGAGACTCCCGCCCTGGAGGAGTGGGCCACAGACAATCTGATGGACTACACCTTTTTCGGCACCCAGCTGCACAAGCACCAGTGGGACCTCATCCACAACCCCCGGCCCGTATGGGGCCTGCTCACAGGGGATGAGGAGGTTTCTGCCTTTGGTGAAGGACCGGGAGGCATCTGCCTGGGAGACGAAGAAGCCATCCGGACACTCAACAGCCGGTATACCCATTTCTACCTGCCCGACGGCCGCATCCTCGATACCCGGGGCAGCCTGCAGGTATCAGGCTTCTTCCCTTATAGCGCTGATGAACCCCAAGCTACCAGAGGCACCGTGTTTTCCCTAAGGCCGGAAGCATACGACTACACCCACGTCTACACCTCAACCGAAGAAAAGAACACCACCTATGGTTTTGGCCTGAAAATCACCTCCACAGGCCTGAGTACTATAAAAGCCGAAAACCTCACCCTGCCGGAAAGCTCCGATAAAGCCGTCAGAGTAAGGATCAATAAAGAAGGCCGTGCCATAGACGTGCTGGACCAGGCCGGCAGCCTTGTAGAAACCATTCCCTTTACCCGGGACTGCGCCTGCAACGAAGTCACCCCCTCTGAAGCGCAAACCTTTGCCTTCGATGACCATACCAGCCACTACGTAGACAAAGCCCGCGATTTAGGGAAACCCGTAACCGGCGCTATCCACCACACCAGCGAAATCATCCATGCCCTTTTAGCCAGTGTCAATGCGCAAAAGCCCACCCATGCAAAAGATGAGGCCTTCCTGGGACACATCCTCGCCGATAAGCTCCTCACCTACGAAGCATTTAATGAAGGCCGTAAGTTCTATGTCGCCCCGGTTGAGGTAAATACCCTGTCTTTGAGCCAGGCCTCGTGGGACCAGGTAGCCCGGACCGTCTTTGAGGAAGCCTCCCTCACCGCCGATGACATACTGATCACCGTCCCCTATGTCCGGTGTAGTGGTATCGGCAACGACCTGGGCGAGTACTTCTTCATGCCCGGCCTCGCCTACGGCGACAATATCCGGATTGACCACAGCCAGCTGAAGAAAGGGCAATACAAAAACACCCAACGGGTGGCCAGCTTCCAGGCCGGCATCATCAGCCCGGTGGAAGACTTTGTCGTCGATGTATTCCGCCACACCGCCAAGAAGATGCTCCTGTACAAGGCCATCTACAATGCCTCCAATACAGTAGAATGCATTGAGATACGGAAAGACGATGTCTCCGGGCAGGCCTTCAACAAAACCATCCGCCTCTACTACCAGAGCTCCGTAGACCACCTGGCGCAGTTATTAGAAGAGCAGAAAGCCGAACTTAAGAAAGCTGAAGATGACCTGAACCGCTTTCTAACCAACCCGCAGCTACCAGCCAGCCGTAAGCGGGAAGCGGCCCTTGCCACAGAAAGACGATTGCGGGTACTGAAGGTCACCCATGCAGAAGCCAGGCTTGCCTTTATCCGGGCCCAGTCCCAACGTAATACCCTTACTCCCTACCAGTCAGCCTATTTTGACCTGAAAATAAGGGAACAGCACCTCGATCAGCCCTTTGAGCACCCTAATATAGAGGGGCTTGAGCTAGCTCACACCTTCGGTCTGGCCTATATCTACAGCGATGCGTTCAATGACCTGCGGGAGAGGCTGGCCTATAGCGATGAAGACCTCAGTACTATAGACTGGGAAGATGCCTGGGCCTTCACCGACAAGACTGACTATATACTGAAGCAGTACGACCAAACCGTCTATAACTCCATAGACGGAGCTTCAGTAGCGCTGGGATGTTTCGGACTTGACTTTATCGCTGATGGAGTAGGGCTCGGCTATTCCCTGTTCAGAGGTGATGTAGTCCAGGCAGGCGGCTACTCCGTCGGTGTACTGGTCATTGGTCCCGAGGGCGTGGTCATTGCCAAGGCCTCGGTATCCGCCCTGGTGGTTCTCATCACCAAAAACGGACTCGAAGAAGGCGGGGAACAACTGGGCAGGAGAGCCCTGCTCAAGCTGGGCCAGAAGTATGCAGACGAAGGCGTGATCAGCCGTGAAGCCTTCGCAGAGCTGCAGAGTCTTGAAGAAAGAGAGCTGGCCGCCGCCCTCAAGGCAGCGCTCAGTGGCAGAAGGTTACCCGGTGAGTTACCCTTCCTGAGCCAGCTCCATGAGGAGGCACTAAGCACCGTAAGCCGATGGGACGAAGCTGTCTACCTGAAGCTTGAAGACGACCTGGCCAGTAACCCGGCATTTTCTGAGAAATTTTTCAATCTTGCGAATACTGATCCGGGGGTGGTTGAGGCGTGGAAGGCTGTCGGGGTGGATGCTAATCTAAGGACGAATACTAAGTTCTTAGGTAATATATCTGGTTACAGTGATGACTTGTTAAAACAGTTAAATGATGACTTACTAAATCCAAAATGGGCAGAGGAGTTAAAGGCACTATTCAAAGATAATCCAAACGATGTAACTAATATATGGAAGCAGCTAAAAGAGGATCCTTTATATGCCTGGGAGGTTAGTAAGACAGGTGATGCTAGTTGGCAGAAATGGAGTAAGAGGGAATTCTTTAAAGAGATTACGGCTAAGGGAAAAGCATTTGAGAGGTTTGTGGAAAGTAATATCAGTTCTTTAAGGACAAAATTGTTAAATAAGTATCCTAATCTGGATATAAGTCAGTATGAAATATTTACTCAGGTTCAAATAAAAACAGGGTTAGGATCAGAACACTTTGTAGCTGATATCGTCTTGGTGAAAAAGAAAGCAGATGATTTTGGTCAAATAGTTCTTGATAAGAACCACGTGGTCGTGTTAGAAACAAAATTGAGTTTAGCAACTAACCTTACTACTCCTCAAGGAAACGCACTCGCAAAAGTACAGTCTAACTCGAATACTTTTGAGGTTAGAAGTGTTTCAAAGCAAAATGTTAATGGTTTTACTATCATGAATTCTGACAATTTAATAATCACCGATTTTATTAAGGTGTACAGTGACGGGAATGGAAGTGTTATCAGTGATGTTGTTTCACTAAAATAGTTTTATGATGAATAGAAATACCTTTATCAAATCTTTGACAAAAAGTTTTAATTGGCTTCTAGCTTTGGGTTATGAATTGAGGCAAGTGGAAACAAGTATTTATTTTGAGAAACACTCTAATAATGAGGTACATTCCATCAACTTCTTTTGGTCAGAATATGACGTGATAAAAATACAAGGAGTTTTTGCATTAAAAAGGTTCAATTTTATTGAATCGATTATTGAACGGATAACAGGTAATCTTGATTACACGATACACAAAAAATGGGAGGGAACTATACCAAAAGAATTTGCAGCAGAAGCTAATGGAGTAACTCTAACGGATGCTTTTTATCTATCTGACAAAAATCAAATAAAGTTGTTTTCGGAAATTATAGAGGGATTTTACAATAGCGAAGTGCAGCCATTCTTTAACAATTTCAATTCTATTGAAAATATTTTGTATTGGTTAAATACAAATGAAACTCCGGACCATGTAAAGCTTTTAGTAAGTAATAATAACTCAATGATGTTAAGGAAGTTGATAATAATGAAAGAGAGTAATTCAAGTGATTATCATAGTCTATACGAAAAATATAGAGACTTTTTAGAGCAAAAAAATA